>JALYZY010000117.1 GCA_030948665.1 Actinomycetota bacterium
AACTGGTGCGGCTTGACACCGCGATCGGCGACGGCGACCACGGGACCAACATGGACCGCGGCATGCGGAAGGCGCTCGAGAAGCTCGGCGCATCCGAGCCGGCCGATGCCGGGGCGGTGCTCAAGACGGTCGCGATGGCTCTCGTGTCCAGCGTCGGCGGCGCGGCGGGCCCACTGTACGGCACGCTGTTCCTGCAGATGGGCACAGCGATGGCCGGCCAGGACGAGGTCGATCTGCCCACTTACGCAGCGGCCTGGCGCAAGGGCCTCGAGGGTGTGCAGTCGCGTGGCAAAGCACAACCGGGTGACAAGACGATGGTCGATGCGCTGATCCCGGCAGTCGAGGCGCTGGAGGGAGCCTCCGATCTCGACGAGGGCCTGCGTGCGGCGACGCAGGCCGCCGAGCAGGGCATGCTGGCGACAACGCCGCTGTTGGCCCGCAAGGGCCGGGCCAGCTACCTCGGCGAGCGCAGCGAGGGGCACCAGGATCCCGGCGCAACCTCCACCTACTACCTCTTCAAGAGCGCCTCCGAGGCGTTGACGGGTTAAAAGGAGACAGCATGGCGAAATACGCAGCAGCACTGGATCAGGGCACGACCAGCAGCCGGGCCATGATCTTCAACCACGAAGGCCGGATCGTCTCGGCGTCGCAGAAGGAGCACGAGCAGATCTACCCCAAGCCGGGCTGGGTCGAGCACGACCCAAAGGAGATCTGGGCGCGCTGCCAGGAGGTGCTCGACGAGGCCCTCGAGAGCGCGGGCGCCAGCACCGACGATATCGCGGCACTGGGGATCACCAACCAGCGCGAGACGGCGGTGGTCTGGGACAAGAACACGGGCGAGCCGGTGATGAACGCGATCGTCTGGCAGGACACGCGCACCGACAAGCTGGTCGACGAGCTCTCAGCCGACGGCGGGCAGGACCGGTTCCGCAGCAAGGTCGGATTGCCGCTGGCCACCTACTTCTCCGGACCGAAGGTCCGCTGGATCCTCGACAACGTCGACGGAGCCCGCGAGAAGGCGCAAGCCGGCGATCTCGCCTTCGGCAACATGGACACGTGGTGCCTCTGGAACCTGACCGGGGGCACCGACGGCGGCCTGCACATCACCGACGTCAGCAACGCCAGCCGCACGATGCTGATGGACCTGGAGTCGCTCTCCTGGGATGAGGAGATCGCCTCGACGATCGGCGTGCCGATGTCGATGCTTCCGGAGATCCGCGCCTCGAGCGAGGTCTACGGCGAGGTCCGGTCGGGCGGTGGCTTTCAGGGCATCAAGATCGCCGGCGACCTTGGCGACCAGCAGGCGGCCACGTTCGGGCAGACCTGCTTCGCCGTCGGTGAGGCCAAGAACACCTACGGCACCGGCAACTTCATGCTGCTGAACACCGGTGAGGAGCTGGTGCAATCGAAGTCCGGCCTGCTCACGACGGTCGGCTACAAGATCGGGGACAACGCCCCGATCTACTGCCTGGAGGGTTCGATCGCGATCACCGGGGCGCTCGTGCAGTGGCTGCGCGACAACCTCAAGATGATCAAGGCCGCGCCCGAGGTCGAGGAGCTCGCGAGCTCGGTCGAGGACAACGGCGGGTGCTACATCGTGCCTGCTTTCTCGGGCCTGTTCGCGCCGTACTGGAAGTCCAACGCGCGCGGCGTGTTCGCAGGACTCACCCGCTACGTCACAGCTGGACACATCGCTCGCGCGACGCTGGAGGCGACCGCCTTCCAGAGCCGCGAGGTGGTGGAAGCGATGGCCACCGACTCCGGCGTCGACCTCGAGTCGCTCAAGGTCGACGGCGGCATGGTCGGCAACAACCTGCTGATGCAGTTCCAGGCCGACCTGCTCGGTGTGCCCGTGATCCGTCCGGAGGTGGCCGAGACGACCGCCCTGGGCGCCGCCTATGCGGCGGGCCTCGCGACCGGTTTCTGGGAAAGCGAGGATGACTTGCGCGAGAACTGGGCCGAGGACAAGCGCTGGGAGCCCCAGATGGAGGCCGAGAAACGCGACGAGTACTACAAGTACTGGAAGAAGGCAGTCACGCGGACCTTCGACTGGCTCGACTGAGCCGGTCTGTGGTGGGGACGTCGAGGGCGGACCCGGCTCCGCCTTCGACGGACCCGATCCCACACGCGCCGCCACACAAGCGGTCCGCGCGAAGGTAGCCTGAACGTCGATGGCCACGCTGAGCACCGACGTCCTCGTAATCGGTGGCGGTGCCACCGGCGCGGGCGTGGCCTGGGACGCAGCCCTACGGGGGTTCGACGTGGTCCTTGTCGACCGTCAAGACCTCGCGGAGGGCACCAGCGGACGCTTCCACGGACTTCTGCATTCAGGTGGGCGCTACGCGGTCAAGGACCCCCGCGCCGCGGAGGAGTGCATCGCTGAGAACCGCGTGCTGAAACACATCGCCGCCGACAGTATCGAGGACACCGGGGGATTCTTCGTCACCACGCCGTGGGACGATCCCGCTTACGCCGATCGCTTCGCGGAGGGTTGCCACGCCACCGGCATCGAGTGCGAGGAGATCTCCCCTGCGCAAGCGCTGCGCGAAGAGCCACGGCTCAATCCCCAGATCTCGCGCGTGTTCCGGGTGCCCGACGGCAACCTGGAAATCTGGAAGCTGGTGTGGGCGCTCGCCCACGGCGCCCAGTTGCGCCGCGCGCGCGTGCTGCCCTACCACGCCGTGATTGCGGTGCATCGCGATGGCGACGAGGTCACCGGTGCACGCCTACGCGACGCACGCACCCGCGAGGAGTCCGAGGTACACGCACGTGTGACAGTAAACGCTGCGGGTGCGTGGTCCGGACGGATCGCGGAACTGGCGGGCATCGAAGGCGTCCGGATCCTGCCGGGACGGGGGATCATGATCGCGATGAATCACCGCCTCGTCAACACGGTCGTCAACCGGTGCCAGATGCCGACCGACGGCGACATCATCGTGCCGATCCGCACCGTCTGCGTAATCGGGACCACCGATGTGCACACCGACGATCCCGACGATCACACGGTGCTCGAGACGGAGGTCGACGCGATGCTCGACGACGGCGAGAAGCTGGTCCCGGGTTTCCGCGGCGCCCGCGCGCTGCGGGTCTGGACCGGTGTCCGGCCGCTGTTCGAGGATGCGAAGGAGTCGAGTGCCGACACCCGCGACGTCACCCGCTCGCACGCGCTGCTCGATCACGCTGAGCGCGACGGCGTGGGGAGCTTCTTGACGATCACCGGGGGAAAGGCCACGACCTTCCGGCTGATGGCCGAGGAGACGGTCGACGCGGTCTGCCGTCAGCTCGGGGAGCATCGCCCGTGCACGACCCGCTCCGAGCCGTTGCCGGGCTCCGAGGAGCGCGAGCCGTACCGCTTGGGCGAACGGCTACAGCGCAAAGAGGCAAGTCTCGCCGCGGAGCAGCTGATCTGTGAGTGCGAGATGATCCCGCGGACGACGCTCGAGGACGGGATCCGCCGCCGCGCGACCCCGAATCTCGATGACATTCGCCGCCTGCTGCGTCTCGGCATGGGCCCGTGCCAGGGAGGATTCTGCATCTACCGGGCGGCCGGAGTCCTGCACGGGCTCGATGGCCTGAGCGCCGAGCAGGCCAACCGCGCGTTACTCGACTTCCTGCAGGAGCGCTGGAAGGGCACATGGCCGATCCTCTACGGCGACCAGCTGCGCCAGGCGCGGCTGGACGACTGGATCTTCCAGGGCGTGTTCGACGTGGAGCACCTCCCGTCGTGAGGGGAGAACTGCACTACGACGCAGTCGTGATCGGCGCGGGTACGGCGGGACTGACCGCGGGGTCACGGCTGGCCGAAGCGGGCGCGCAGGTGTGCGTGCTGGCCAAGGGCGTGGGCTCGACCCATCTGTCGCCGGGGACCGTCGACGTGCTCGGGTACGCGCCGGGGCGCGTCGAGCACCCCGGCCGGGCGCTCGAGGAACTCGTCGCCGCGAGGCCGGACCACCCGTATGCCGCGATCGGGACGAGGTACGTGGCCGACGCCCTGCAGTGGTTCAGCGAGCGCGTGGCCGCGGGACCGCTTTCCGGTTACAGGTACATCGGCGGGTTGGAGCGCAACTACCTGCTGCCGACCGCCGTTGGCGGGCTGCGCCCGTCGACGCTCGTCCCGGAGACGATGGCGGCCGGGGACACCGGTGCCGGAGAGATGGGGCGCGTGTGCATCGTCGGCACCCGTGCCTTGCGTGACTTCCACGCATCGCTGTGCGCGGCCAACCTCCAGAAGGCCGGAATCGCGGCGCGATCGGTCGAGCTGAAGCTCGAGCTCGAGCGGGCCGACGAGAACGCGCTCGGAATCGCGCGACGGTTTGACGAACCCGGCTGGCGCGCGGCGTTCTGCGCCGATCTCGTGCTTCGCCTGGGAGCCGACGAGCGCGTAGGGATGCCCGCGATGCTCGGGCTAAGCGATCCGCATCGGGCCTGGTCGGACCTCGAGCGGCGCCTCGGCCGTCCTGTGTTCGAGATCCCGATGCTGCCGCCGTCGGTTCCGGGCATGCGCCTGTTCGAGATCCTGCGGACGGCGCTGAGGAGCGCAGGCGGGCGTCTGGTGCTCGGCTCAGAGGTGGTTGGTGGCGAGCGCGACGGCGAGCGCGTCACGTCCGTGCGCGCGCACACGGCAGGCGGCGAGATGCGCTACGTCGCGCGCTGGATCGTGCTGGCCAGCGGCGGCTTCGCGTCAGGAGGGATCGAGCTCGACTCGCACTGGGCAACGCGTGAGCGGATACTCGACCTGCCGCTGCGCGGCGTGCCGGGCGCCGGTGAGCCCCGGTTTGTGAGCACGTATCTGGACGAGCAGCCGATGGCGCGCGTCGGCGTTGCCGTCGATGCGGAGCTGCGAGCCGAGGGATGTGAGAACGTGCTGGTGGCGGGCGCGGCGCTGCCCGGCGGCGTTCCATGGCGGGAGGGCTCGGGTGAGGGGATCGCGCTGGCCAGCGGCTTGCGAGCCGCCGACGTCGTGCTTGCCGGCGGGCGCGCCGGCGCGGAGGCCGCCGCATGATTGACGACGACTTCCCCGCGCTCCTGCGCGGCTCGCTCGACCACTGCGTTAAGTGCACGATCTGCGAGACCGCGTGCCCGGTCTCGAGCGTGACGCCGCTGTTCCCAGGGCCGAAATACGTCGGGCCGCAGGCTGAGCGCTTTCGGGTGGCCGACGAGTCGTCGGTGGACCGGTCGGTCGATTACTGCTCGGGCTGCGGGATCTGCACCCAGGTCTGCCCGCAGGGGGTGAAGATCGCCGAGATCAACGCGCAGGCGCGGCATAAGCTCAAGCGCCAGAAGGGCGTGCCGCTGCGCGACCGGATTATCACCCGACCGACGGTGTTGGGCCGCCTAGGCACCCCGGCCGCGCCCGTGATCAACTTCTCGCTCGGCTTCCGTCCGGCGCGAATCCTGGCCGAGAAGCTGCTCGCGGTTCACCGCGACGCTCCCGCACCGAAGTTCGCAGGCCGGCGCTTCTCGCGCTGGGCACGCGCGCGCACGAGCCCGAACACCGGGCGCAAGATCGTCTACTTTCACGGCTGCGGCACCGAGTACTACGAGCCTTGGGAGGGCGAGAAGGTCGTCGCGGTCCTCGAGCACAACGGGTTCGAGGTCGAAGTCCCCAAACAGGATTGCTGCGGACTCCCGCTGCAGTCCAGCGGCCTGTTCGACGACGCGCGCAAGGTGGTGCTGCGACTGGCGCGCGCGCTCGCGCCGCATGTGCGCGACGACGACACGATCATCGTCGGCAACGCGACCAGCTGCACGC
>JALYZY010000120.1 GCA_030948665.1 Actinomycetota bacterium
GCGCTACCTGCCAAAGACGGCGGCGTTCGTGAAGGCGCTCGCGACCGCTTCGGCGACGATCGGATGGCCGGATCGGGCCTGCTCGGCGGCAGTTTGGGATCGGCGCCACGAGTCTCGAGATTGGCGAGACTCGGGTCTCTTGCCTCGCGCGCGGCGAGCCCTGCCTTCACATTCAGACGGGCATCCGCCGCCGCGGCGGCGCGTGACTGCCTGTGTCCGAGAGCGGTCACGCGCGAGCGCGTCCCGCCTGGTAGATCGCTGCCTTTCGGCATGGGAAGGCAGTAGTCCGCCGGTCGCAAACGCGACACCTCGGTTCAGGTGAAGGGAGCAGTGGCGCGCGGGACAATGCTCGCGGAATGGTCGAACCGGGCGCATACGCGCGTCTTGATTGGCGGGCGCTTCGCGAGACAGTTCAGGCGGGCTATCCGCCGCCGCGGGAACTCGTTCAGCGCCGCGAAGTGTGCATCGGCACCCGGGAGGGTTTGAACAACCCTCGCCCCCTCGGAGGACACCGTCGGCAGGTTGGTGATTTGTTGGCATCAACTGCGGGGGCGAAGCGAGCGCCCTGCCGACGCGCGAGCGGCGCGATTCGCCGGTCTCGCGGTCACGCTTGATGACCTCGTTTCGGCTTGACCGCGCCGTCGGCGCCGACGCGGCTGCGGTGACCCAGGTTGTTGTGGCGCTGGAATCGTCACTTTACGGCCAGAGCGCGTTCTCTCAGCCCGATCTGGAGGAAGAGTGGTCGGAGCTCGACCTCGGGCAGGACGCGCGGGTCGTCCGCGACGGCGATCGGATCGTCGGCTACGGCGTCGTGCCCGAACGAGGCGAGCTGGTGCGCGCCGAGGGATACGTCCACCCCGTCGCGTTCGGGCTGGGGATCGGGACGCTGATCGCGACCGCGCTCGAGGAGAACGCTGTCCAGGGCGGCGCACGCAGGATCCAAAACGCCGTGTTGGAGGCTGATTGTGCCGCTGGCCGGCTGCTCGAATCGCTTGGCTACGGCGCCGTGCGCGTCTTTCGCGAGCTGCGCATCGAGCTCGAGGCGCGGCCACCCGTACCCGAGTGGCCGGACGGGCTGCGCGTCTTTCCGTTCGACCCGGAGCGTGACGCGGTCGAGTTCCACGCCGCGCACCAGGAGGCGTTCGCGGACCACTGGGAGTACAGGCCGCGCGACTTCGAGTCGTGGTCGAAGGACCACGTCGGAAGCGAGCGCTTTGACCCGACACTGTGGTGCGTTGTCCGCGCCGGGGAGGAGATCGCCGCCGGGACGATCTGCACGGGCGAAACGTACGGCGGCGGGTGGGTCCACGTGCTCTTCACCCGCCGACCGTGGCGCAGGCGGGGCGTCGGCGCGGCGCTTCTCCGCGAGTCGTTCGGGCGCTTCTGGGAGCGCGGCGAGCAAGGCATCGGGCTCGGCGTCGATGCAGCCAGCGACACCGGCGCGTTCCGGCTCTATGAGCGCGCCGGGATGGCGCCCGTGCTGGGGTGGGTGGTATACGAGAAGGAGCTTGGCGGTGCTACGTGAGCTGCGGCGGACGACGGCGCCGGCGTCTGGTACGTCGACCTGCTGCGCAGGTCGGACGTCACCGCCCAGATAGCCAATCACTCTGAGAGTGACAGCAGTCTGCTCGTCACCGCTTCTCGGGACACGCGGCACTCGTAACCTCAGTGGCCTGGTGGGCCTCAGGATGGTCTTCGACACTTCGTGGATGGCTTGGTCAGCGCCCGACTCGCGCAGCCGGCTTCGGTTGTCCGTCTGCAGCCACTCCTCCGCGAATCGCCCCTGGTCGTCGTACCGGAAGATGTTCATGAGGTCGAACACGATCCGCCTACCGTTCGGGGGAAGGGAGCCGACCGGTGAGCGCGTGAACTCGCGCACGAAGGTTCCTGTGATCGTCTTTTGGCACGCGACGTAGTTGCCTTCGACGACCATGATCCCGCGGCTGATGGTCAGATCATCGAACGCTGCTCGCAGCGATGCGGAGTAGCCCTTGAGGGCTTCGTAATCCATCTCGGCACCGTCTGGGCCATGCAAGGCGAAGTCGGGCGCGAAGTAGGCGTCGACTTCGGCTTCGTCTTCGCCAGTCAGTTCTTGCTCACCCACGCGAATCAGACCCATAACACGTTCCTCTCGGCTCCGATGTCGTGGCGCCATTTGTCATTTCCCTTCTCGCGTTTAGGCTCCTCCGCCGTCATGCCGATTCCACGCTTCGAGCATCCCGCGTACAAGCTCGACGCTCTCCTGCGACATCGTTGGCGCAGTATGTCGCGGCGGCGTCCGCTTCCCATGCGCAAGGGCAGCCGCACGTTCGTGACCGCTTCAGGCGTAATCCGGCAGCGCGCAACGGTTGCTCTCGGAATCCTGATTGGATCGGGCGCGAGCCCTGCTCTGGTCCCGCGACGAGCATCTCGGGCCGTGATGCCCACTGACCTGCATCGCGCGGAAAGCGTGCACGGCCGCGCCTATTTTGCCTGTACGCCCTGGCTACAGGAATTTGGCCGCTGCGACGACCCAGCCAGTCGTCACGTGCTTGCCGGGATCGAGGCCGGCCATCACATACGTGTACCCCGTCCCGCTCACGCTTACCGATAGACACCCCACGGCAGGGGTCCGAGGTGCCCGCTCCCGGAAGGCCCGCGTTGGCCACACACCCGCGGAGGCGGCCGGCGCCGTGCTGAAGAGCGCGCACGCCTACCCGGCGGCGATGAGCAAGACGCGACTCGTGCCGGGCGCCACGTCAGCTGACAGCGAGCGAGCGAGGCGCCGCCTGCTCGATCGCTGCCATCCACGCTGCAATTTCGCGCACTGCGAAGGCCACCTCGCCTG
>JALYZY010000126.1 GCA_030948665.1 Actinomycetota bacterium
GCCAGTCCGCCGTCGGCGCCGCAGGGCGTGACCGCGAGTCCGGCGAGCAGCCAGGCGCTGGTCAGCTGGAGCGTCCCGTCGAGCAATGGCGGCAGCCCGATCACCGGCTACACGATCACCCCCTACATCGGCTCCAGCGCCCAGACACCCACCACCGCGGGAGCCTCCGCGACGTCGACCAACGTCACTGGGCTTACAAACGGCACCAGCTACACATTCACCGTCAAAGCCACCAACAGCGCCGGCACCGGCCCGGAGTCGAGCGCGTCCGCCGCGGTGACCCCCCAGGACACGATCTTCGATTTCTCGGGCACGCCGCAGACAATCGACTCCGGCGACACCACCCCGGTCGAGCTCGGCGTCAAGTTCAAAGCCGACAGCGACGGCACCGTCACCGGCATCCGCTTCTACAAGGCCGCCGCCAACACCGGCACCCACACCGGCAGCCTCTGGACCGCCAGCGGAACGCTGCTGGCCTCAGCCACGTTCACCGGCGAGAGCGCCACCGGCTGGCAGACAGTCACCTTCTCGACCCCAGTCGCGATCACCGCCGGCACCACCTACGTCGCCGGCTACTTCGACCCCAACGGCCACTACTCCTCCACCCCGGGTGGCCTGAGCACAAGCGTCGACAGCCCACCCCTACACGCCCTCGCCAACAGCACCAGCGCCAACGGCGTCTACGCCTACAGCGGCTCGAGCACCTTCCCCACCAACAGCTACAACGCCAGCAACTACTGGGTCGACATCCTCTACGCCCCCGCTCCCCCGCCAGGTCAGCCGACTGGCCTCACCGCCACCGCCCAGCCGAGCGGAGCGTCGGTCTCGTGGTCGGCGCCGAGTACCGGCGGCACGCCGACCAGCTACACGATCACCCCGTATATCGGCTCCACCGCCCAGACGACGACCACCGTATCCGGAGCCCCCGCGCCGACCAGCGCGACCGTCGGCGGCCTGACGCCCGGCACCAGTTACACCTTCACGGTCACAGCCTCCAACTCCGCCGGCTCCGGCCCCGCGTCGTCGCCTTCGAACGCCGTGAGCCCCACCGGCGGCGCCAGTCCGCCGTCGGCGCCGCAGAACGTGACCGCGAGTCCTGCCACCAGCCAGGCGCTGGTCAGCTGGAGCGCCCCGTCGAGCAACGGCGGCAGCCCGATCACCGGCTACACGATCACCCCCTACATCGGCTCCACCGCCCAGGCACCCACCACCGTCGGAGGCTCCGCCAGCTCCGCCGCCATCACCGGGCTGAGCAACGGCACCAGCTACACGTTCACCGTCAAAGCCACCAACAGCGCCGGCACCGGCCCCGAGTCGAGCGCGTCCGCCGCGGAGACCCCCGAGAGCACCATCTTCGATTTCTCCGGCGCGCCGACGAAGGTTGACAGCGGAGACACGAACCCCGTCGAGCTGGGAGTCAAGTTCACCTCGGACACCGGCGGTTCGGTCACCGGGATCCGTTTCTACAAGGCGGCGGCCAACACCGGCTCCCATATCGGCAGCCTGTGGACTGCCGGCGGGACGCTGCTCGCTTCGGCCACATTCACAGGCGAGAGCAGCTCGGGCTGGCAGTACGTGTACTTCTCGAGCCCGGTCGGGATCAACCCAGGGACCACGTACGTGGCGGGCTATTTCGCCCCGAACGGTCACTACTCATCGACGATGAGCGCCTTCGGGTCAGCTGTCGACAACCCGCCCCTTCACGCGCTGGCCAACAGCACCAGCGCCAACGGCGTATACGCCTACACGGGGACCAGGACTTTCCCGACCAACAGCTACGCCGCCACCAACTACTGGGTCGATGCGATGGTCGCGCCGCCGTCCCCTCCGGGCCAGGTGACGGGCGTCACAGCTACGGCCGGGTCGGGCAACGCGTCGGTGTCGTGGGCGGCGCCGAGCGCCGGGGGCGCGCCGAGCAGCTACACGGTCACCCCGTACATCGGTTCCACCGCCCAGACCCCCACCACCGTCACCGCGCCGGCCACCAGCACCACCCTGACCGGACTGACCCCGGGCACCAGCTACACGTTCACCGTGACGGCCTCCAACTCGGCAGGCTCCGGCACCGCGTCCTCGCCCTCGAACGCGGTCACCCCGACCGGCGCGAGCACCCCGGGCGCACCGCAGAGCGTGACCGCGCTGCCCGCCACCAGCCAGGCCCGTGTCAGCTGGAGCGCCCCGGCCAGCGACGGCGGCAGCCCGATCACCAGCTACACGATCACCCCCTACATCGGCTCCACCGCGCAGACCCCGACCACCGCTGGAGCATCTGCCACGTCGACCAACGTCACCGGGCTGACCAACGGCACCAGCTACACGTTCACAGTCAAGGCCATCAACGCTGCCGGTACCGGCCCGGAATCCGCGCCATCTGCGCTCATCACCCCCGCCAGCACAATCCTCGACTTTTCGGGGCCGCCGGTGAATCTCGACTCGGGCGACACATCGCCCGTCGAGCTTGGGGTCAAGTTCACAGCCGATACTGCCGGCTCGATCACGGGCGTGCGTTTCTATAAAGCCGCCGCTAACACCGGCACCCACATCGGCAGTCTCTGGACCGCCGGCGGGACGCTGGTCGCCTCCGTTACCTTCACGAACGAGACCGCGTCGGGCTGGCAGTACGCGTACTTCTCGAGCCCAGTGGCGATCAGCGCAAACACCACTTATGTCGCGGGCTATCTCGCCCCGAACGGCCACTACTCCTCCACTCCCAACGCCTTCGGCTCGGCAGCCGACAACCCGCCGTTACACGCCCTCGCGAACAGCACCAGTACCAATGGCGTCTACGCGTACGGCGCGAGCAGCACTTTCCCCAACAGCACGTACAAAGCCACTAACTACTGGATCGATGTCCTCTTCAAACCCTAATCACACACGCAATTGTGCGTCGCTTCGGCGATGCCCCATTCGGACCGCGACGATCCTCGTCGCCATCGCACTCGGAAGCGGCGGACTCCTGGTTGGCGGATGCGGAGGCTCCGCGTCCGGCAGTCTCACCAGGTCGCAGGCGCAGGCCAGCCCGACCCAGCAGCAAGCGGGCGCGGCGGCCCAGCACAGCGGCTCGAGCCCGAGCGTCGCAGGCTCCACGAGCCACCACAAGACCGGCGTACACGCGCACCGGAGCTCCACAGCCAAGGCTCGGTCATCTCAGGCGCACGGAACAACGACCGGCCAAGGCGTCCAGCACACCTCTGGATCGACCGGGGGCACCGTCGCAGCGCTGGTACCCAAGGGGCCGAACCCATGCGTGTTCGTCAGCGCCGCCGCAGCGCAGGCGATCATCGGAACGCCGATCGCGGGGACGACCGAGGCACCGCTCGGTCCGACCTGCGTCTTCAAGCTCAAGGGTCAGCGCCAAACGATCACGATCGCGGTCGAGACCCAGAGGATCGGCACCCAAGTGCGGTACATGCACCGGCGCCGGCACCTTGTGCTG
>JALYZY010000164.1 GCA_030948665.1 Actinomycetota bacterium
GCCTAGGCTTCAAGGCCCACGTCTCCGAGGTGGATCAGGCGGTGATGTACGGCAAGTATTGCGGGGTCCCCAAGCAGGAGATCGACGTCTGCCCGACCGTTGGTTGGATTCGCGACTTCGCGGACCCGCTGACGGTGCTGTTCGTGCCGTTCTTTGGCAACTACGGTGGGATCCAGAACATCATCCCGACGAACAATTCGAACTGGGGGCAAGTCAACAACGCTCCCATCAATCAGGCGATGCTCAACGCGTCGCTCGTCGTCGACCCCACCGCGCGCGCCCAGGCATGGGCGAACGTCGACAAGATGCTTGTCGATCAAGCCGTCGTCATTCCTGAGGAGTTCGACAACCAGCCGAACATCCAGAGCAAGGACGTTGCCGGTGTCAGCCAGCTGTGGAATACGGGGAGCTGGGACTGGAGCTTCACGTCACTGAAGTAACCCTGCAAGTGCCGGTGGGTCCCCGCTCTCTCAGCGCGGGGGCCCACTCGGCAGACATGCCGAGGTAGAGACATGACCGCTTACATCATCCGCCGGGTTCTGTGGGGCATCGTGCTGCTGCTGCTCGTGAGCGCGTTGACATTCCTGTTCTTCTACGTCTTTCCCTCCGCTGATCCGGCGCTTCTGCGCGCAGGCAGGAATGCCAGTCCGGCGAACATCGCCTACATCCGCCACGAACTGGGTCTCGACAAGCCGATCTACACCCAGTTCTTCAGCTACATGAAGGGGATCATCCTTCACGGCAACTTCGGCTACAGCTACTACAGCGGCCAATCGGTGCTGAGCCTGATCAAGAACCGGCTGCCGGCCACCATCTCCCTGGCCGTCGGCGCCGCGATCGTCTGGCTCATGATGGGCGTGTTCGTCGGGATCATCTCCGCGATCAAGCGGGGCAGCATCCTCGACCGCGCGGCGATGGGCACCGCCCTGATATTCGTCTCGATGCCGGTGTTCTTCCTCGGCCTGCTCATGCTGTTCACGTTCGCCAACGACATCGGCAAGTTTCACATCTTCCCAGCGGCAGGCTCGTACGTCGGACTGACGTACGATCCGGTCAAGTGGTTCGAGTCTTTGCTCCTGCCCTGGTTCGTGCTGGCGTCGACCAACGCAGCGATCTACTCGCGCCTGCTGCGCGGCAGCCTGCTCGAGGTCATGGGGGAGGACTACATCCGCACGGCTCGCGCGAAGGGACTCGGGGAGCGTCGCGTGATCATGCGACACGGGGTCCGCTCGGCGATCACCCCGATCGTCACGGTCCTCGGGCTGGACATCGGGTTCCTCTTGGGCGGGGCAGTGATAGCCGAGAAGGTGTTCAACATCCACGGCGTCGGCCTGCTCAACTACCAGGCGATAGTGTCATCCGACTTTCCGATTGTGCAGGCGACCGTGCTCCTCGCCGCGATGTTCATAGTCATCGCGAACATCGCCGTCGATATCGCCTACGCCTACCTCGATCCGCGGGTACGCTACTCGTGATGGAACCGAGGGTGCGCCGCTCGTGAGCGAAGACGCGCTGCTGAGCGTCGAGAACCTGGTCGTCGAGTTCTCGACCGACGACGGCGTGGTCCACGCCGTGGACGGCATCTCGTATTCGGTGGCAAAGGGAAAGACGCTGGGGATCGTCGGCGAGTCCGGGTCGGGCAAGAGCGTTTCATCGCTCACCACCCTCGGCTTGACGCGGGCGCCGAACGCGCGAATCGAAGGCCGAATGATGTTCGAGGGAACCGATCTGGTGACGGCGTCCGACGATCAGCTGCGAAAGATCCGCGGCGACGACATCGCGATGATTTTCCAGGACCCGCTTTCCTCGCTGCATCCGTTCTACAAGGTGGGGTTCCAGCTCGTCGAGGCGATGCAGGCGCACCGCGACATCTCGAAGGCAAACGCCCGCAAGCGGGCGGTGGAGCTGCTCGAGCTGGTGCGAATCCCTGACCCCAAGGGGCGGATCGACCAGTTCCCGCACGAGTTCTCGGGGGGGATGCGCCAGCGGGCAATGATCGCGATGGCGCTGGCCAACGACCCGAAGCTGCTGATCGCGGACGAGCCGACGACCGCTCTCGACGTGACGGTGCAAGCCCAGATCCTGGCCCTGCTGGCCGACCTCCAGCAGCGCCTTGGGACCGCGATCATCGTCATAACGCATGACCTCGGGGTCGTGGCCGAGATCGCCGACGAGATCTGCGTGATGTACTCCGGCCGAATCGTCGAGCGGGCACCCACCGAGCAGATCTTCCATCGGCCCGAGCATCCCTACACCTGGGGCCTGCTCAAGTCGATCCCGCGGCTCGACACCCCCCGGGGCGAGGAGCTCGTCCCAATCGCCGGTCGTCCTCCGAGCCTGATTCAGCGGCCCTCCGGATGCCACTTCCATCCCCGCTGTCCGTACGTCCGCGAGCCCCACAAGCGAATCGACCCGAGGCTCGAGCCGGTGCCGGACGAGCCTGGTCACCAGGTGGCCTGCCTGCTTGCCTCCGACGTTCGCAGGCGGATCTGGCGCGAGCTTCAAGCAGGCGAGTCGCCGGCAAACCTACGCCGGCTGGCCGATGACGGCCCTCAACCGGTAGCTGCGCCAGTGAGCGATCTGGCTGCGGAGGCCAGTGGCTCTGGCGTCGAGGAGAGTCAGTCGTGAGCGAGACGAACGGCACACCGCTGATCCAGGTGCGTGACCTCGTCAAGCATTTCCCGATCACCAAGGGGATCATCATCCAGCACCAGGTCGGGGCGGTGCAGGCCGTCGATGGAGTGTCGTTCGATGTGGTCAAGGGAGAGACGCTGGGGCTCGTGGGCGAGACCGGCTGCGGCAAGAGCACCACGGCGCGGCTGATCATGCGTCTCCTGGATCCAACCTCGGGCCAGATCCTGTTCGACGGGGAGAACATCGCGGAGCGCAAGGGCGACGGGCTGAAGGCGCTTCACCGCGAGATGCAGATGGTCTTCCAGGACCCCTACTCCTCGCTCAATCCACGAAGACGGGTTGGCACGATCATCGCCGAGCCATTCGTGATTCACGGGTTGCTCAAGGGCGAGGGCGAGCGAAAGAGGCGCGTCCAGGAGCTCATGGACCGCGTAGGACTGAACCCCGAGCACTACAACCGCTTTCCGCACGAGTTCTCCGGTGGGCAGCGGCAGCGGATCGGCGTCGCACGCGCGATCGCGCTCGAGCCGAAGGTGCTCGTCGCCGACGAGCCCGTCTCAGCGCTCGACGTCTCGATCCAGGCGCAGGTGCTGAACCTGCTGCTGGCGCTCAAGCGCGAGATGGGCCTGACGCTGATCTTCATAGCCCACGACCTGTCGGTCGTCCGCCACATGTGTGACCGGGTCGCGGTGATGTACCTCGGAAAGATTGCCGAGATCGGTCCCAGCGACCCGCTCTACGGCTTTCCCCGCCATCCCTACACCGGCGCGCTGCTGTCGGCGGTGCCCGTGCCCGACCCCACCGGGGGGCAGGAGAAGCGCACCCTTCTCTCAGGGGACGTGCCCAGCCCGACGAACCCGCCCAAGGCCTGCCGGTTCCACACGCGGTGCCCAAAAGCGCGGGATCTGTGCTCGCAGGAGGAGCCACCGCTCGAGAGCAAGGGCAGCGGAACGTTTGCCGCGTGCCACTTTCCGCTTACCGAGGAGGAGGCGAGGTTGAGCCTCCCGGCGGCGCTGGCCGGAGTCGGCGTTGATGCCCGCGCTGACGCCCGCGCCGGGCTTCACTCCTCGACGTAGAGCGACTCGCGGGCGAGCTCCTCGCCGGTCCGGCTCCAGAGCTTGACCTCGATGTAGTCGGAGCGGTAGTTGTCCGGCGCGAGCAAC
Source organism: Actinomycetota bacterium (assembly GCA_030948665.1). Taxonomy (GTDB): domain Bacteria; phylum Actinomycetota; class Thermoleophilia; order Solirubrobacterales; family Solirubrobacteraceae; genus Palsa-465. Next base: position 3,798 of record JALYZY010000164.1, read on the forward strand.
GTGAAGCGCTCCTGCACCAGCTCGCACTGATCTACGGCAAGGTTCGCCAGCTCCGCTGTTACGACGGCGCCGCCCGGCACGAGAGGCACACCCCACACCAGCGTCAGATCGGCGGTGTTGCCTTCCTCCCCGCGCCAGCTACTGATCACGTCGTCGTTGAGATCGAGCTTCCACTCGGGGTTCGAATCGGCGGTCTCGGATGTGAAGTCGGCTTCCGCGATGAAATCGCTGGGGCCCCCCGCACCGTCGGCGAACGACACAAAGCCGAACAGGTCGTAGCCCTCGCTGGTCCGGGCGACTGCCGGAAGGTAGGTGCGGCCGGCATACGTGCGGTCCGGGAACCAGGCGATTTCGCCAGGCTCGCCGATCTCCTCGCCGTCGGTGTCGAGCTCGCGACAGGCGCCGAGGAAATGGTTTGCCAGCGTGTCCGCCCATCTCCCGTACGGGAGGCCCTCCTGGGGAGGCTCTGCGGCGAAGCTGATCACAAAACGGTCTGTGGGCGGCATTTGGTGGAGCCTACATCGTGCGGCGATCGATGCCCCCGGCGACGCAAGGGGCATCGATCTCCACACGATGCAGGCTCCTCATCGCCTTGGTAATCAAGCGCTGAAGGGCCTGCGTCCAACGAGGTCAGCGCTGAGGGGCCCCAACGTCAACCGTGGGCAGCGCTGGGGGCCCGCACCTCTGCTCAGCTCAGTGCTGAGGACCCACATCTGGCGGCACAGAGTTAGAAGGCCCCGCGGCGGCTGAGGACCGCGGGGATGGTTCTCAGCAGGATCGTGAGGTCCAGTAGGACGGACCAGCGTTCCAGGTAGAGGAAGTCGAGACGGACGAGGTCGTCGAAGTCGAGCTCTGCTCGGCCGGAGACCTGCCAGAGCCCGGTGATGCCGGGGAGGACCAGGTAGCGCTTCTTGTGCCATTGCTCGAGCCGGTCGAAATCGCGCATCGGCAGCGGACGTGGTCCGACGAGCGACATCTCGCCGCGGACGACGTTGACGAGCTGTGGCAGCTCGTCGAGCGAGAAGCGGCGCAGGATGCGCCCAATCGATGTCAGGCGGGGATCCTGGCGGATCTTGAACAGCGCTCCGGAGAGCTCGTTCAGCGGCTCGAGCTCGGTCTGGATCTTGTCTGCGTGCTCGCGCATCGTCCTGAACTTGAAGCAGTAGAACGGCTTGCCGGCCATCCCGGGTCGGACCGAGCGATAGATGATCGGACCCGGCGAGCTCAGCTTCACAGCGATCGCGATCACGAGCAGGATCGGTGAGAAGAGGACCAACAGGATCGTCGAGATGACGAGATCGAACGTGCGCTTGATCGCGAAGTCGACTCCCTGAAAGACAGGTGGCCGCAGGGTGAACAGCGGAACCGACTGGCCGGGAACAAACTCAGCCCGGTCCATCAGGATCTCCATCGTGGTCGGCGCCACATGAACCGTGACGCCTCGCTGGTGGCATAGGTCCACGAGCTCGACCGCGTCATCCTGAGGGAACTCGGGGTCGGCGATGATCACTTCTTGGATGCGCTCGGACTCCAGCAGCTCGGGTACCTGCGCGAGCTCGCCGAGCAGGCGCAGCCCGTTCTGCGGCATCGGGTGAAGGGATACACATCCGATGATCTCGACGGGGGTCCTGGCTCGTCCGGAAAGGGCCTGGGCGACGTCCTCGAGATGCTTACCGGATCCGACCAGCAGGGCCCGGCGCCTATAGCCGGCTCGCTCCAGCAGCCATCCGGTGACGCGGACATGCAGCTCGCGCAGTCCGGTGATGTACGCGATCCCGAATACGGCAGAGCCATAGAAGACGAAGTAGCTGTTGAAGTGCTCGCCGCTGGCGAGCGCGAACACAAGCGCGATCACAGTCGCTTGGAGCAAGGCCGTTGTGATGCGCGTGAAGCCCTGCCTGCGGGCGCGCTCGCGGTACAGATCGACGCGAGCGAACATCAGGACGGTCATCAGGTAGGCGAACGGGGCGTAGTGCTGGGTCTGTGACCAGGCCAAGCCGGCATCGGCATTGCCCTTGATTGCGACCTTCAGCATCAGCGCGGTCAACAGGGCGCCTACGACGCCGACATAGTCGAGCGCCAGCAGCGAGAGCACGCGCGCGCCGCGGCGGAACGTCTCCAGCCGCAGCACGAACGACAGGACCGGGGGACGCTTGCGCCTGACGTCCCGCTCGCGCAGGGGCGATCCCCCGGCTCCAGAGGCTCCGTTAGGAACTGCGCGCGAGGCCTCTTTTTGCTCGGTAGCCGTCTGTCCTCCCAGCCGTAGAAAACCCCCTACGACTTATAACGGTAGCTCGGATGTGAAGTTCCGATGTACTGCAGTCTCGCCGCGAAGCCGGTCAGGCCCGTCGAAAGGTGCCGCCCCGGGCCAGGAAATCACCTGCTGGGACCCGGCGACATCCACCGACTACAGTCTCGGCGTATCTCGGCCGGGACTCAATCATCCAGTAAGGAGGCATGATGTTCAAACCAACTCGGTGGCTTGCCGCCGCGCTCGTCGGCGCCCTGGCGCTGACCGCGATCGGCGCCGGCGTCGTATCCGCGAAGCCCAAGCCGAAGGGAAAGCATGACAGCGGCAAGGTCTACGGCGCCATCACGCATACGAATGGCAACATGGACTTCATCGCCGGAAGCTCGACGGACAAGCTACTTGGTGCCGGCGCGGTCACTTACCCCTCGACCATTACCGCCTCTAATGGGGTAGTCCACCTCACCGTCAGGCCCGTGGTTAGCTGGTACGCGAATGGATCTCTGTCCGGGACCGCGAAAGCGACGCTCACGTTCACCGCGACCAGCCTTACGATCAAGGGGACGCTAACCGAGACCAAGGGCACAGGCGCGTTGAAGGGCCACAGCTTCGTTGGGACATTCACTGGCTACAGCACCAACACGGACACTCCGCCGGCACCGGGGAAGGGTCCGTTCATCTTCAACTACACAGGGACATACAAGTAACGCCGTCCGGGGGGCGGGGATTGGCCGGATCCCCGTCCCACGCCTCGGCGGGCATACGCCTAGCCCCTGGCGCCGATCAGTGTCTCGGTACCCGACTGCTCGATCGTCCGCCGCAGTCCCTCCCGCAAGGAAACCTTTGGCTCCCAGCCGAGGATCTCCCGTGCCAGGGTGATGTCAGGCTGACGGACCTGCGGGTCGTCTACCGGCAGCGCCTCGAACACGATCTCCGAGCGAGCTCCCGTGATCTCTATCACGGCTTCGGCGAGCTCGAGAAGCGTGTACTCGTCGGGATTGCCGATGTTCACCGGGTTGTGGTGGCCCGACTCGACGAGCGCGATCAGCCCCCGGATCTCGTCCTCCACGAAGCAGAAGGAGCGCGTCTGGGAGCCGTCTCCGAATACCGTGATCGGTCGGTCCTGGAGCGCTTGACGGAGGAAGGTCGGGATCGCGCGGCCGTCATGGGGTCTCATACGAGGGCCGTAGGTATTCGCGGCACATACGCCCGTGCCCGCCCAGAAGTTCTCGAGCCCCGGTACCGAGAAGTCGTAGACGAGATCGGTGGCCGGGACCTCGGTGACTGAGCGAATCGCTGCCCACACCAGATCCCCCGTCACCCGGGCATTGAGGCGTTGCTCGACTCCCTCGTCCCAGCGCAGAGGGCTCCACGGGGAGACCTGGCACGCCGTCAGGAGCCAGAACGGATAGGGCCGGTCGCCGGTCTTATACCGCATGCGCGTCTGGTAGCGACCGACCGAAGGGACGATGCCGAATCGGGCGAGCGCAACGATCAGGTCATCCTTGAGCTCGTCGTAGACCGTGACGAATGCGTGACGCTTTCCAACTTGGGCACCGGAGTGCACGCCATCGCCCTCCCGGTAGCCCTCGATGAACCACTTGAGGCGACTCAGGGGAAGGCCGAGGACCCATCCCGGGATCCGCTTGCGATTCCCGCCGAACCCAAGGAAATCCATCAGTCTCAGGAGTAGCTTCGAGTGGACGAAGATTGCCGCCGAACGCGTAGCGTCGGCCTGGGCGCACACCACGTGAAGATCGAACACCGACCTGATGATCGAGGCGGCCCGCTCGCAGCGCTCACTGTCACAGGAGAGTGTCAGGAATGCGTCGCCGCCCTTCTCATGCCATGAACCTTCGGCCACCCAGAGCCCTAGCAGCCACAAGAGGTCGTCGGTTACCTCGATCCGGACCGGCATCGGCACACTGCGCCCAGCCACGCGCACCCGGATCTTGGCGTCTTCGGGCATCTCCATTCCCAGCCGCCAGAAGCAGGGAAGGGGAACACGGTCCGACTGACGCATCCTGATGATCTTGGTCCAGGCTCCGTTGCGCCAGTTGGGTCCGGCGTTGCGGCGCTTAGAGACGAGCAGCCCGAACAGGTCGTGCCGGCACTCCCATGCCCGCTCGCCCAGTCCCGGCGCCTCCACCGTGAGGTCCCATGGATCGCCCTCATTCCAGCGCCAGACCTCGATCATGCTGATCCAGCGTCGATCGCGCTCGGGCACGTCGATTCGTCGCGCGATCGCGATCCGGTCGCCGACCGTCAGCTCCGCCGCGGTCTTGGCTACCGGCTCGCCGTTGCGTCCCTCGACGAACACCGAGTGGTGGCCGGTGACCCGTACCGATCGCCCGTACCGGGTCCGGATCTCGTAGCAGCGCTCATCAGTCGGGTGGGCTATGAGCGACTGTGCTGGCGCCGCCACCATCCGGCCGCCCGTCGAGAACGCGGGCACGGTCACATAGTCGAGCGGGTACTCCACCGCCGGGGAGAAACCGGCGTCAAGTAGTGCCACTCCCCCGGCGCGAGGCTGGCGCTTGGGGACGTATCCGGCGGCGACCGCGTAGCGAGCGAGCCGCGCGGCCAGCTCCGAGACTTTCTCTCGACGCAGCTCGCGACCGTCGTCGTAGAGAACCTGCTCGTCGGCGAGGATGGAGTTGAAGATCCGGACGATCGCCGTATCCACCCCCTGCTGGCGGTGATAGGCCATCGTCAGCGCCTCGGCGTAGCGCTTGGCCTCGTCATAGACCCCTCGAGGACCGATCGGGTTGACGTGGCCCCAGTAAGTCTCGCGCTGCGGATGCTCCTGAGGATCGCCGTAGACCTCGCTCGTGGATGCCAGCAGGAACCGCGCCCGATGCTTCTTGGCCAGGCCAAGAGTGTGGTGGGTCCCGTAGGAGCCGACCTTCAGCGTGTGCAGCGGTAGCCGCAGGTAGTCGATCGGGGAGGCGGGCGACGCAAGGTGGTAGACGAAGTCGATCGGCTCGTCCACGTAATAGGGCTCGATAATGTCGAGGTTGAGGCAGACGAACTCCTCGTCCCGGATGTGCTCGACGTTCGCGAGCGTCCCGGTCTCGAGGTTGTCGACGCAGATCACCCTGTGGCCGCGGCTCAATAACTCTTCGCAAAGATGCGAGCCGAGAAAGCCGGCGCCCCCGGTGACAAGGCTCGTTGGCACGTCAAGCAATGTACAGCGCCACGGCTCGCGCGACGCCGCGGCCGGGAGGGCAATACGATCACGCGGGCCTACCGCGATGGATCGGATGATCGGAGGAGTGACGTGGCCGCAGCACGGTTCGTCGAGCGCTTGAACGAGCAGATCGCCAACGAGTTCGCCGCTTCCCAGCAGTACATCGCGGCTGCCGTCTACTACGACTCGGAGACCCTGCCACGCATGGCTGCGTTCTTCTACGAGCAGGCGGTCGAGGAACGCAACCACGCGATGATGATGGTCCGGTACCTGCTCGACGCCGATGTGCATGTCGCGACCCCGGGCGTCGCGGCGCCCGAGACCGAGTTCGCCGATGTCGTCGCACCGGTGGCGCTAGCGCTGGAGCAGGAGCGGCGCGTCAGCGACCAGATAGCGGCACTGATGGGCGTCGCCCGCGACGAGGGGGACTATCTCAGCGAGCAGTTCGTGCAGTGGTTCCTGAAGGAGCAGATCGAGGAGGTCGCGACGATGTCCTCGCTGCTTGCCGTGAGCGAGCGATCGAGCCAGACGCCGATGTTCATCGAGGACTACCTGGCCCGCGAGCACGGCGGCGGAAGCGCCCCGGACCCAACCGCACCGCCCGCGGCTGGGGGCGCGCTCACCGCGGCCTGATCTCCTCGTGCTGCGCAGTGCGAGCGCCGCGGCGCAGCACGTGCTGGTCGCCGCGGCGGATCGTGACCCGCTCGGCGTCGAGGTGCTCGAGCAGCGCTTGGGCGAACTTACGCGAGGTGCCAAGGTCATCTCGCAGGTCAGCCAGCGACACGGCCCCACCCTGGCGCTCGGCGAGCGCGACCACCCGCCGGCGGACCTCGTCGAGGGCCTCTGGGTGGTAGTGGAGCGTCTTCGAGACGCGGATCGCCCGGCCCGCTGCGCGCAGCGTGGCGAGCTCGGCTGAATCGAGCTCTGAATCGAGCGGCGGCTCGAACTGCGCTTCGCGCAGCCGCTGCTCGACCGCCAGGGCGGCCGGTCTGAGTGCAGGAGGCTGCGGCGAGGCCTCAGGCGCTTCGGGGGGAGGCGCCGCCCGGCTAGCGCCCCGGTCCTCCGGCAGCTCTCCGCGAGCCAGCTTCGCGAGCCGGCTGAGGAGCGCGCGGCTCGGACCGTGCTTTCGTGGATGGGGGTCCAGCACAATCCCACCGCCAAGCGTGTCGGGCGGGGCGATCCGCCGGATCACGAGCCGATCCCCAGCCGCTGGAACCAGCGGGCGCTCGAGCCGGAGCTGCCAGAAGCGGCCGCCAAGCCACGCGAGGCGGCCCGGAGCTTCGCGCGTGCCGTGATGCACTTGGACTCGATCGCCATGCTCGACCTCGCGGTCAGGGACCTCGAGCTCTGCGTCGATCAGGAACGTCGGCGCGAGCGCCGTCTCCCGGCTGGCGAGAACGTCACCTCGGCTCACCTCGGAGATGGGCATCCCGACGAGGTTCACCGCGACCCGTTGTCCCGCTGCGGCGCGCTCGACGGACCGATCGTGAACCTGAACGCCACGCACGCGCACGTGCCGGGCGGCGGGCAGCAGCTGCATCTCGTCGCCGCGTCCGACGTTGCCCGACCAGAGCGTGCCCGTGACGACGGTTCCCGCCCCCCGGATGGTGAACGCACGGTCGACGTGCAGGCTCGCCAACGCGTTCTGCTCGGCCTTGCCCGGGATCGACCTCGTTGCAGTTTCGAGCGCCGCGCGCAGCTCGTCCAGTCCGTGGCCGGTCGGAGCGCTCACCGCGACGATCTGAGCCTCAGGCAGCAGCTCGGAGGCCTCGATCATCGCGAGCTCTGGATCGGCGAGGTCGTTCTTGGTGATCGCGACGACGCCGATGCTGACCCCCAGGGCCTGCAGCACCGCGGCGTGCTCGCGTGTCTGCGGCATCACCCCGTCATCCGCGGCGATGACCATCAGATACAGGTCGATTCCCGTGGCGCCCGCGACCATTGTGCGCACGAACCGCTCGTGCCCCGGGACGTCGATCACCGACAGCACCCGGCCCGAGGGCAGCGTCAGTGACGCGTATCCAAGTGCGATCGAGATCCCCCGGGCGCGCTCCTCAGGAAGCCGGTCGGTATCGGTGCCGGTCAGCGCCCTGATCAGCGCAGTCTTTCCGTGGTCGATGTGGCCTGAGGTGCCGAGCGTCAGCGGGGCCTGCGCGCTCATCTGCGTGCGGCCAGGCCGGCAAGTGCGGCTCGGACCGCCGCTGCGACGCCCTCGATCTCCTCATCGGCGATCGTGCGGGGGTCAAGGATCGCCCGTCCGCCGTGGATTCGAGCGATCACAGGCGGCTCGGCGGAGCGCAGCGCCTGCGTGATCAAGACGGGCGAATTCGCATCATTCAAGGCCACGGCGGGCCCCTCGAGCTCGAGCAGCGGCAGCGCCCCGCCCCCCACGCGGCCGGTGCTCCGAACGAGCCGCGCGTCGGGTCCGATCGCGTCTGCCAGCCGCGCGGCCCTTGCACGCAGCGTCGCCTCGGTCACGTCGAGCATCGCCAGAACTGGAATCTCCCGGCGGGCGCGCTCTGGATCGAGATACAGAGCCAGAGTTGCTTCGAGCGCCGCGAGGGAGAGCTTGTCGATCCGTATCGCGCGCGCCAGCGGGTGCTCGCGAGCTGCAGTTACGGCATCGCTGCGGCCGACCAGCAAACCGGCCTGGGGACCACCCAGCAGCTTGTCGCCTGAGCAGCAGACGAGCGCGGCACCGGCAGCCACGGAGCGCTTCACGGGCGGCTCGTCGGCGAGCGCGGCGATCGCCCCGGTATCCGCCAGCACACCGGATCCGAGGTCGTCGATCACGGGCACGGCGAGCCGGCAGAGGTCCTCCACGGGAACGTCCTTGACGAATCCGAGGGTCCGGAAGTTCGACTGGTGCACCCTCAGGATCGCGCGGATCTCGACCGTGCCCGCGCGAAGCGCTCGCTCGTAGTCCTCGAGGCTCGTTCGATTGGTGGTCCCCACCTCGACCAGCGTGGCGCCCGACTGCTCGATCACCTGCGGGACGCGGAAGCCGCCGCCAATCTCGACCAGCTGTCCTCGGGACACCACTATCCCGTACCCGGGGCCCCCCAGCGCGGCGGCCGCCAGGAGAACCGCGGCGGCGCAGTTGTTGACCACCAGCGCGGCCTCCGCGCCGGTCAGCTCGCACAGGAGGGCCTCAACATGGTCCTGCCGGCTGCCGCGCTCGCCGCTCTGAAGATCGAGCTCGAGATTCGAGTAGCCCTCCGCGGCCTGGGCCAGAGCCTCTCGGGCGGCTCGGGGCAGAGGCGCACGACCCAGGTTGGTATGGATGACGACGCCCGTCGCGTTGATCACGCGCCGATAGCGCGGACCCCCGAGCTCCTCGAGCACCTCGCGTGCTCGGACGGTCACGTCGGCTGCCGGGTTCACACCGGAGCGCATGGCATCGCGCTGCTCGTCGATCGCTTGTCTGGCCGCGCGGACCGCAAGCGCATGCGGAGCGTCGAGAGCCGCCGCCAGCTCATGTACGGCCGGGAGCGCCCTCAGCTCATGCGCTCGGGAGTCGTTCCCGCTACCCACTCTCCCTCTTCCTTCTTCCAAATCGGTGCGTGAGCCTTCAGCTCGTTGATGATCTCGCGAGCTCCCGCGAACGCCCCCTGCCGGTGCGGGGCCGAGACGGCGATTGCCACTGAGGCCTCCGACCGCGGGACCGTCCCGACTCGATGCTCGGCGGCCGCGGCGCAGAGGCCGTGGTTGTGGATCGCGCGCTCGAGGATCTGTCTGATTTGGCGCTCCGCCATCTCGGCGTAAGCCTCGTACTCCAGCTGCGGAACCTCCCTGGTGACTCCAAGAAACGTGACCACAGCGCCCGCCCGAGGGTCCTTGACCCGCTCGATCAGCGGATCGAGCGTCAGCGGCTCGCCCGTGACCTTGACGTGCAGCGAGCCTCCCGAGACGGGCGGGATCAACGCGAGCTCGTCGCCCGGCCGGAGCTCGGCTTCTGGGCCGGCGTACTCCTGGTTGACGGCCATCACCATCGGGACGCCGTCGGCGAGCGCGCCGAACCGGGCGAGCGCGTCGCTCACCCGTGCGCCCTCCGGGAGCTCGATCTCGACCTCGGCGGCACCGGCACGCTCGCGCAGCGCGGCAAACAGACGGACACGAACCTGCATATGCAAAGGCTATCCCGCCATCGCCGGGGCCTTCGCCGCGGGTAATCTCCAACCATGGCCACCACCGGCGAGAACCGGACGATCGCGCCGATCGTCGGCCCCGACGATCCCCGGCGGTTCACCGACTCGGGAATCGAAGTCAAGCCTCTCTACTCGCCCCAGGACGTCGCCGACGAGCTCCCGCAGCGCCTCGGGGAGCCCGGCGAGTATCCCTTCACGCGCGGAATCCACCGCGACATGTACCGCGGACAGGTGTGGACGATGCGCCAGTACGCGGGCTACGCGAGCGCGACCGAGTCAAACCAGCGCTATCGCTACCTGCTCTCGAAGGGAACGACAGGACTCAGCATGGCGTTCGACCTGCCGACTCAGCTGGGTCTCGACTCCGACAATCCCCGCTGCCAGGGCGAGGTCGGACGGACCGGGGTGGCGATCGACACGATCGATGACATGCGGACCGCCTTCGCGAACATTCCGCTCGACAAGGTCTCGACTTCGATGACCATCAACGCGCCAGCCGCTGTGCTCCTGCTCCTCTACGAGCTGGTCGGCGAGGAGCAGGGGGTGCCGTCCGAGCAGCTGCGCGGGACAACCCAGAACGACATTCTCAAGGAATACATCGCGCGGGGGAACTTCATCTACCCGCCTGGCGGTGCGATTCGCCTGACGACCGATCTGTTCGCATACTGCAGAGAGCGGATCCCGAAGTGGAACACGATCTCGATCAGCGGCTACCACTTCCGCGAGAAGGGGTGCTCGGCGGTGCAGGAGGTCGCGTTCACCCTCGCCAACGGGATCGCGTATGTGCAGGCGGCGCTCGATGCGGGGCTGCTTGTGGACGATTTCGCACCGCGACTGGCGTTCTTCTTCAACTGCCATAACAACGTCTTCCAGGAGGTGGCCAAGTTCCGGGCCGCCCGGCGGATGTGGGCGGAGATCATGCGGGAGCGCTTCGCTGCGAAGGACGAGCGGTCCTGGCGGCTTCGCTTTCACACCCAGACCGGCGGCGTCACGCTCACGGCGCAGCAGCCGGAGAACAACATCGTCCGGGTGGCGCTGCAGGGGTTTGCGGCCGTGTGTGGGGGCACCCAGTCGCTGCACACGAACGGGTTCGACGAGGCGCTGGCGCTTCCCAGTGAGCGCGCCGCGAAGATCGCGGTCAGGACCCAGCAGGTCCTGGCGTATGAATCCGGCGCGGCCGATGCGGTCGATCCCTTCGCCGGCTCGTACTTCATCGAGTCGCTGACCGACGAGATCGAGTCGAGCGCCCGCGAGCTGATGGCAAAGGTGGAGGAACTCGGAGGCTCGATCGGCGCTATCGAGTTCATGAAGAGCGAGATCGAGGAGTCGGCGTTCGGCTACCACGAGCGCTACCGGATCGGCCAGGACATCGTCGTTGGGGTCAACAGGTTCGTCGAGGACGATCCGGAGGTCCCGGACATTCTGCGCGTGGATCCTGAATCCGAGCACCAGCAGGTGCAGCGGCTGAAGGCATTCAAGGAAGCCCGCGACGCCCAGCTCGTCGAGCAGCGGCTGGGGGAGGTTCGCCGGTGCGCCGCGGTCAGCGACAACCTCCTGCCCGTTCTTCGCGCGGCGCTCGCCGACCGCTGCTCGCTGGGTGAGGCGTGCGGGGCGATGCGCGAGGTTTTCGGCGAGTACCGCCCGCAGTTCTGATGCGCCGACGCTGGGCCGCGCTCCGGGCGATCGCCGCGCTTGCGCTGGCGATCGGCGTCCCCGCCGTCGCGCGGGCGCAGCGGCCGGTCCCGAATACAAGCGGCGCGATCCACGTCTGGGAAGACCAGCTTCCCGATTCGATGAGCACCGCGCAGGTGCGGTTCATCGCCCGCCATATCGACGGCACACAGAAGGTGTCCCTGCTGACGGCGCGGCGACTCCGCGCCTCCAACCCTCGCTTTCTGGTGTTGCACTACCGGCTCGGGATCGGCGACGGCCCAGTGCCGTTCCGGATCGGCGCCCGCTGGGCCAGCGACTTTGCCACCGTCACCAAGCACCAGTCCTGGTTCTGGCACCAGGGCGGCCGGCGGGTGCTTCAGACGCAGTACGACTGGTATCTGATGAATCCCGACAGCGGCTGGAGTGCGTACTGGGCGCGCCGCGTCCTGTACGAGGCGCGGCTGCTCGGTGACGATGGGGTGTTCGCCGATTCACTGAGCGTTCCGCAGTACCTGGGGCCGGACAGCTTCAGCCCAACGCTTCAGTACTTCGTCGGCGAGCATGCGTGGATGGCCCGGATCGACCGATTCATGCGCCATCAGCGCCGCCTCCTACGCGGACGGCTGTGGTTCATCCCGAACGCCGGCTCCTGGATCACCACTCGGGACCACACCGACTACTCGCTGCCCGACGGAGTGATGATTGAGGGGTTCGCCGAGGCAGACGCCTCCAACTTCTACGCCGTGGGCGACTGGCAGCTTCAGATGGACCGAATCCTCGGGCTGGTTCGACTCGGCCGGATCATCCTCGCCCAGTCCTACCTGAACGCCTCCGACGTCACCGCGCGGGGATTCGCGCTCGGCTCCTACCTGCTGGTCAAGGGCTCACACACCTTTCTGAACCTGGACGTGGGTCTGGAGGCGCAGTGGTTCCCGGAGTACGGGATCGATCTGGGGTCCGCGCTCGGCTCGCCGCCGCGCAGCATCGATCAGCTGCGCCAGCCGAACGGGCTGTACGAGCGGCGCTTCCAGCGCGGGTTCGTCACGGTCAATCCCGGCGCTCGCGCGCTGTCACTTAGGCTCGCCGCGCCTGCGTTGCTGGTTCGTCCGTTCGGGGGCGGCGCGCTCCCGTCGGATGCCAATGTGAGCGGCTGGGGACTGCGCGAGGTGCCGGTGAGCGGGTCGGTGACGGTGCCGGCGCACGGTGCAGTCGTGTTGATGGCCTCGTCGTGACTGACTTAGCCGATCCGGCGATCGTCGCCAGTACGGAGCGCGTTCTGATCCGGCCCTGGCGGATGGATGAGGCCGACCGGCTCTACGACACTTACCGTCGCGAGGAGGTCACGCGATGGCTCGGGGCTGAGCCGATGGCGGACCGCCGGGAAGCGGTCGAGTTGGTCGAGCGGCGCCTGGCGGGCCTTGCTGGCGAGCCGCGGTTCGGTTCCTGGGCAGTGGTCGAGCGGTCCTCCGGTATCCCCGCCGGAGGCATGATCCTCAAGCCGCTGCCAGACGGCGAGGGTGAGATCGAGATCGGCTGGCATCTTCACCCTGATAGCTGGGGTCGCGGGCTCGCCAGCGAGGCCGCCGCCGCGCTGCTCGCGCGAGGGTTCGAGTACGGCCTCGAGGAGATCTGGGCGGTGACGATGCTCGACAACGAACGCTCAGTTCGCGTCTGTCGCAGGATCGGAATGCGGCTTCTGGGTGTGACCCACCGCTGGTACCACGAGCCGCTGCTGATGTTCTGGGCCGGCGCCGGGCCCGATCAGCAGCCGTCGCTGGCGCCCGAGGAACCCGCACCACCAGAGCTCTCAAGCTGACGGCGGGACAGTCTCCAGTCAGGTCCGCGGGATGTTTCCCCGCACTGTCAGGGGTTAGATCCCGCGCTTCGTGCAGCGGCCCCGGCGGAACGGCTCGCTAGCGCTCGCTGTCGAGCTGGGCCATCTGAGCCTCGGGGTAGCGCTCGCCTGCGACGGCGCTGGCCGGAACCGCCTGCTCGATGCGCTCAAGGTCATCTTCGCTCAGAGCTACGTCCAGGGCTCCGAGCGCTTCACCGAGCCGCTCACGGGTTCGGGCGCCGACCAGCGCCACGATCTCCTCGCCGCGCGAGAGCACCCAGGCGATCGCGATCTGGGCGACCGGCGCTCCCTTGGCCTCCGCGATCTGGCGCAGGGCCTCGACGAGCGCAAGGTTGCGATCGAGGTTATCGCCCTGGAAGCGTGGGGCACGGCTGCGAAAGTCGCCGCCCCCGAGGGTGCGCTGTGCCGACCAATGCCCGCTGATCAGGCCTCTGGAGAGGACGCCGTACGCGGTGATGCCGATCCCGAGCTCGCGGCACGCCGGGAGGATCTCGCGCTCCACGGTGCGGGAGATCAGCGAGTACTCAGTCTGCAGATCGCAGATCGGGTGAACGGCAGCGGCGCGGCGGATTGTTACCGGTCCCACCTCCGAGAGGCCGATCCACCGCACATAGCCTGCCTGCACCAGCTCGGCGATCGCGCCGACTGTCTCTTCGATCGGCACGTTCGAGTCCAAGCGAGCGGGCCTGTAGATGTCGATATGGTCGGTCCCGAGCCGCTGGAGCGAGTAGGCGAGCGCCGTCTTGACCGCAGCCGGGCGAGCATCGAAGCCGAGCCACGCTCCGTCCGGGCCCCGCTGGGCGCCAAACTTGACGCTGATCAGGGCCTCGTCGCGCCTGGTTCCTGACAGCGCTCGGCCGATCAGGAGCTCGTTGTGGCCCATCCCGTAGAAGTCGCCGGTGTCGAGCAGATTAATGCCGGCCTCGAGCCCGGCGTGGATCGTGGCGATGCTCTCCTGCTCGTCGGCGGGGCCGTACATGCCCGACATGCCCATGCATCCAAGCGAGATCGCGGAGACCTCGGGGCCAGTCGAGCCAAGCTTTCGGGTCCTGCTGGTGTGGTTGTGAGGCATTGCTGGATCCTCTCACGAAGTGCTCCCCCCATCCCCAACCCATAGACTCGCGCCGCGACTGTGCGCGACGACGCTCCCGAGACCTACGAGGAGAAGCTGGCCCAGCTGCAGGAGATCCGCGAGGAGGCGATCCACGCGGGCAGCGCGGCGGCGGTCGCCAAGCAGCACGAGCGCGGCAGGTATACGGCGCGAGAGCGGGTCGAGAAGCTGCTCGACCCCGGGTCGTTTCAGGAGCTGGATGTGTTCGTGCGCCACCGGACCTACGAGTTCGACATGCAGCGCAACCGCCCGTACGGCGATGCGGTAGTCACGGGTCATGGCACGATCGAGGGCCGCCGAGTGTGCGTCTTCAGCCAGGACTTCACGGTGTTCGGCGGATCGCTGGGCGAAGTCATGGGCGAGAAGATGTGCAAGGTGATGGACCTAGCGGCCCGGATCGGCTGCCCGGTGATCGGCATCAACGACTCGGGTGGGGCACGGATCCAGGAGGGGGTCGTCTCGCTCGGCGCCTACGGCGACGTGTTCGTGCGTAATGTCAAGTGCAGCGGAGTTATTCCGCAGATCAGCCTGATCATGGGGCCGTGCGCGGGCGGCGCCGTCTACTCGCCGGCGATCACGGACTTCGTGTTCATGGTCAAGGAGACCTCGCACATGTTCATTACCGGCCCCGATGTGATCCGGGCCGTCACCGGCGAGGAGGTCGATTTCGAGTCGCTGGGGGGAGCGATGGCGCACAACTCGAAGTCGGGCGTGGCGCACTTCGCCTGCGATGACGAGGACGCATGTCTCGAGGACACGCGCTACCTGCTCTCGTTCCTGCCGCAGAACAACCTGGAGACGCCTCCTCGGGTGCTCCCTACCGACGACCCGCTGCGGATGGATCCGGAGCTCGATCACGTGGTCCCGGACAACCCGAACAAGCCCTATGACATGCGGGGCGTCGTCCGCCTCGTCCTCGACGACGGCGAGTTCTTCGAGGTTCACGAGCACTACGCCCGGAACATCGTGTGCGGCTTCGCCCGCCTGAACGGCCACGCTGTCGGCATCGTCGGCAACCAGCCTTCCCAGCTCGCGGGCGTGTTGGACATCGACTCGTCGTGCAAGGCAGCGCGGTTCGTGCGCACGTGCGACGCCTTCAACATCCCGCTGATCACATTCTGCGACGTCCCTGGCTTCCTGCCAGGGACCGCCCAGGAGTGGGGCGGCATCATCCGCCACGGCGCGAAGCTGTTGTACGCCTATACCGAGGCGACAGTCCCGAAGATCACGATCATCACGCGCAAGGCTTACGGCGGCGCATATGACGTGATGGCGTCAAAGCACATGCTCGCGGACTTCAACTTTGCGTGGCCGACGGCTGAGGTTGCGGTGATGGGTCCGGAAGGCGCCGTCAACATCATCTACCGGCGGGACATCGCGGCCTCGCCGACGCCAGATGAACGGCGCCAGAAGTTGATCAACGACTACCGGGCGCATTTCGCGAATCCGTACGCGGCGGCCGAGCGCGGATACATCGATGACGTGATCGTCCCCCACGAAACCCGCCCCAAGGTGATCACGGCGCTCGAGACCCTCCTGACCAAGCGCGAGGCCGGCCCGCGACGCAAGCACGGCAACATCCCCCTGTAGATGGGCACTCAGGTGAACCGGCGGCCCCAGCTGACGATCGTTGCGCCTACCGCCTCCGACGAGGAGGCCGCGGCTGTCGTTGCCGCGCTCGAGCGATTCATGCGGGACACCACGCCGCAGCCCGCCGCTCGCGCTGCACCGCTAAGCCCGTGGGTAGAGGCGGCGCGCGACGAGGGCGTCTCGCGCGCCCCCCAGCCGCCGCCGCGCTGGGCTCGCGCCTAAATCGCCGAGCTACCAGATGGTGAGCCTCGCCAGGCTGTATGGCCGTGCCCTAGGAAAAGGGGTTTATCCCGATTGCCTTTTGGTACATTGGTGGCCAGACCGCTGTCCCGCGACGCGGAGAATCTCCATGGAGCCCGTATCCCTCCCCTCCGCGCAAACGCGCGATTCCGAACGTGCCACCGAGACCGGCGCGCTCGAGGACCCGATGGTCCTCCGCGACGTTCCCGGCTACGTAATCCCGATCCTCCGCCGGGAGTTCGACGATTTTGACACCGAGTCCACCCGGTTCATTGAGGGCCAGGTCGAGCAGGATGAGTTCATCAAGTTCCGCTTGAAGCAGGGCGTCTACGGGCAGCGCCAGCCGGATGTCCAGATGATCCGCGTGAAGCTCCCGATGGGGGGCGTCACGCCTGACCAGCTCGATGCGTTCGCGTCGGTGATCGAGAAGCACGTCCCGCTCGGTAAGGGGCACATCACCACCCGTCAGAACATCCAGATGCACCACGTGCCGCTGCCCGAGGCGGCAAAGCTGATCCGTGAGCTTGGTGACACTGGCCTGTCCTCGCGCGAGGGATGCGGCAACACGATGCGAAACGTGACCGGCGACCCGCGGGCGGGAACGCTGCCGGGCGAGCTGTTCGACATCACCCCTTACGCAGGCGCCTACGTCCGCTACTTCGTGCGCCACCCGACCACGCAGGCGATGCCGCGGAAGGTCAAGACGGCGTTCGCCGCCACCGACGAGGACAACGCGATCACCCAGATCCACGATGTCGCGTTCATCCCGAGGGTCCGCGACGGCGTGCGCGGGGTGCAGATGCGCGTCGGCGGTGGCACCTCGATCATGCCCCGACTGGCCCCGACGCTTTATGAGTTCGTCGAGCTCGACAGCGGTGACTACCTGAAGGTGACAGAGGCGTGCATGCGGATCTTCGACCGCCAGGAGTGGCTGCGCGCCAACCGCGCTCGGGCCCGGATCAAGGTCCTGGTCGACAAGGTCGGGATTGATGCCTTCCGAGAGATGGTCGAGGAGGAGCTGGAGGGTGATTGGGTCTCTGAGCGCGATTTCTCGGTCGACGGGATCCTTTACCAGGACGACGAGGAGGCGGCCGCGCCCGCTGAGCGCGAGTCCTATGGCGCGCCCAATGGCGACCTGCGCGAGTTGGAACGCTTCATCGAGACGAACGTCAAGCCGCAGCGACAGCCCGGGTTCTGCACCGTGGAGGTCAAGGTCACGCGCGGGGATCTCACTCCGGACCAGTTGCGTGGCCTGGCCCAGATCATGCGCGAGTTCACCGGCGGCTATGCGCGCACCACCGTCCATCAGAACCTGATCATGCGCTGGGTCCGCGCCGGAGCCCTTTACGAGGTGTGGCAGCGACTGTGCGAGCTCGGCCTCGGTGATAGCGGCGCAGACGAGATCACCGACGTCGTTAGTTGCCCCGGGACAGACTCGTGCAAGCTCGGGATCACCAGCTCAATGGGGCTCAACCAAGCAATCCACGAGCGGCTGATCGGGCTCGAGATCGAGGACCCCCTGACGCGACGGATCCATGTGAAGATGAGTGGTTGCCCGAACGGCTGCGGGCAGCATCACATCGCCAACATCGGCTTCTACGGCGCCTCGCTCAAGGTCGGCGGGCACACCGTGCCCGCTTATATCCCTCACGTCGGTGGCGCCTACGAAGGCGGCGAGGTGCGCTACGGACAGCGCCTAAAGGCGCGGCTTCCGGCCAAGCGCGCGCCAGAAGCAGTCGAACGGTGGGTACGCTTATATGAGTCTCAGCGGCTCGATGGGGAGGAGTTCAACGCGTTCGTGGACCGCGTCGGCCCCGCAGAATTCGAGTCGCGCGTGAAGGATCTGACGATGCCGATCGAATTCAACCTTCAGAACATGAGCCAATTCGTCGATTGGAACCGCAGCGGGCCGTTCGAGGTTATCCGCGGCGAGGGCGAGTGCGCCGTATAGCCATGGCGGTCACCAGCCCAGACCTGCTCGAATCGGCCTCCGCGGAGGAGGTGCTCGACTACGGCGTTCAGCGCTTCCACCCGCGGCTGACGATGGCATGCTCGTTCCAGAAGGAGGAGTCGGTCCTGCTTCATATGGTCTCTGCGATTTGCCCAGAGGCGCGGGTGTTCACGATCGATACGGGCGTTTTGTTCGAGGAGACGCTCGAGACCTGGAGGCGCTTCGAGGAGCGTTTCGGGGTGACGATCGAAGTGTTCGACGCTCGCAGTCCCGCACAGCCGTGGACGCTTGCTAACTGCTGCAGCTCGGCGAAGGTGAACGCACTCGAGCTGGCGCTCGAAGACGTTGATGCCTGGATTTCCGGGATCCGCCGCGAGCAGGCACCTACCCGCGCGCGCGCCGCCAAGTTCGAGCGCGACACAAATCGCGAGATCTGGAAGCTCAATCCGATTGCGGACTGGAGTGAGCAGGATCTGTGGCGCTACATCTACGAGCATGACCTGCCGTACAACCCCCTCCACGACCAGGGGTATGCGTCGATCGGTTGCGTCCCCTGCACGCAGCCCGGGGAAGGTCGCGAAGGTCGCTGGGCGGGTCTAGATAAGACCGAGTGCGGCATTCACGTGATCCCCGCCCAGTCAACGTCGGACTAAGAGCACTTGCTCTACGAGCTCTCTCACCTGGCCTCTCTCGAGGCGGAGGCGATCTTCATCTTCCGCGAGGTCGCCGCCGAGCTAGAACGCCCAGTGCTGCTGTTCAGCGGCGGCAAGGACTCGATCGTGCTCCTTCGACTGGCCGAGAAGGCCTTCTCCCCCGGCCGGTTTCCGTTTCCGGTGATGCACGTCGATACGGGCCACAACTTCCCCGAGGTCCTCGAGTTCCGTGACCGCACGATCGAGCGACTGGGGGAGCGCCTGATCGTCGCGAGCGTCGAGGACTCGATCGACGCCGGGCGCGTCGTTGAAGAGACCGGACCACGGGCCTCCCGCAACCGGTTGCAGACGACGACGCTGCTCGACGCGCTCGCCGAGCACGGGTTCGACGCCGCCTTCGGCGGGGCGCGCCGCGACGAGGAGCGCTCGCGGGCCAAGGAGCGGGTGTTCTCGTTCCGCGACGACTTCGGCCAGTGGGATCCCAAGCGCCAGCGCCCGGAGCTGTGGGCCCTCTATAACGGCCGGATCCGGAAAGGCGAGCACGTGCGGGTATTCCCGATCTCCAACTGGACCGAGCTCGATGTCTGGCAGTACATCGCGCAGGAGGGTCTGGAGGTCCCAGAGATCTACTACGCGCACGAGCGCGAGGTGTTCGAACGTGACGGGATGCTGTACGCGATGAATCCGTTCGTGCAGCTGATTGACGGTGAGCAGCCATTCCGAACATCGGTCCGTTACCGCACCGTGGGCGATATGACGTGCACAGGCGCGGTCCGCTCCTCGGCCCTCACGCTCGAGGACGTGGTAACGGAGATCGCGGCAACGCGCGTGACCGAGCGGGGCGAGACCCGTGCCGACGATCGCGTGACAGAGGCAGCAATGGAAGACCGCAAGCGCGAGGGCTACTTCTAGGCCTCCCGTGTCTCCCGGGGTCGCCACCAACGGTCACGCTACCCGCGTGCGCACTCGCGAGCTGCTGCGGATCGCCACAGCTGGATCGGTCGACGACGGCAAGTCGACGCTGATCGGCCGCCTGCTCTACGACTCCAAGCAGATCCTCGCCGACCAGCTCGAGCATGTCGTCCAGACCTCCGAGCGCCGCGGCGACGGATATCTGAACCTCGCTCTGCTGACCGATGGACTTCGCGCCGAGCGCGAGCAGGGAATCACGATCGACGTCGCCTACCGCTACTTCCAGACTCCCCGGCGGAAGTTCATCATCGCGGATACTCCCGGCCACGAGCAGTACACGCGGAACATGGTCACCGGCGCGTCCACGGCCGATCTGTCGATCGTCCTGATCGATGCGCGCAAGGGGGTCGGCGAGCAGACCCACCGTCACGCCTTCATCGCCTCGCTGCTCCGGATCCCGCACCTGGTCGTGTGCGTCAACAAGATGGACCTGGTCGGCTATGACGAGGCCGTGTTCGACGCGATCGTCGATGAGCTGAGCGACTGGGCCTGCCGGCTCGACATCGCCGACATCACGTTCATCCCAGTGTCCGCGCTTCACGGCGATAACGTCGTACACCGCTCGGAGACGATGGACTGGTACGGCGGCGGCCCGTTGCTCTACCACCTCGAGCACGTCGTGATCGCTCCCGACCGTAACCTGGCCGATCTGCGCTTCCCCGTGCAGTGGGTGATCCGCCCGAACGATGAGCAGCACCACGACTACCGCGCGTACGCCGGGCAGGTCGCCGGCGGAGTGCTCGAGCCCGGGAGCGACGTGACGATCCTCCCGTCGGGGCTGCGGAGCCGGGTCGATGCTATCGACAGCTTCGATGGTCCGATCGATGCCGCGTTTCCGACGATGTCAGTCGCGCTGCGGCTGGCCGACGAGATCGACGTCTCCCGCGGCGACATGATCGTCGGGACCGAGGACCACCCGACCGTCGCGCGCGAGCTCGACGCGATGGTCTGCTGGATGGGCGAGCGGCCGATGGCCGCCGGTGGCCGCTATGTGATCAAGCACACCACTCGCTCCGCGCGGGCAGTCGTCGAGGAGCTCGAGTACCGCGTCGACGTGAACTCGCTCGCACACGAGCGCGCCGACACGCTCGGCCTGAACGAAATCGGCCGGGTACGGCTTCGGGCCAGCGCGCCCGTGATGGTCGACCGCTACCGGCGCAACCGCACGACCGGCAGCTTCATCCTGATCGACGAGGCGACCAACGACACCGTTGGCGCCGGGATGGTGTTGGGCGCGCGGTAGGCGCGGTAGTTCCCTTCTGGGCGCGATAGCGCTTCGGTACGATTTCCTGGATGGCTTGGAGACAGCGGAGCCTCGCGGTCCGCATCGCTGGACTGGCGTTGCTCGTACTGGGGCCGATGGCGCTGGCCGTGCTGTTCGTGACCGTGCTGCGGGTACCAAGGCCCGAGGGGGTCGGAAAGATGCTGCTGATGGGGGCTGGAGCCTGGATGTTCTCGTCTGCGATCCTCGGCGCGGAGCTGTTCTCCAGCGGTTCGGAGCCTTCATCTGGTCCTGATGGTGGCGGTGGCGGCGGCCCGGGGCTGGACCAGCCACCCTCTTCGCCGGCCCCCGGCGGAGGCATTCCGTTGCCCGACGCCGAGCAGTCGCGCGGGCGTGTTCGCGACCACGATCGTCCTCGTCGTTCGCGCTCGCGTAGGCGGACCCGGGAGCCCCAGCGCCCGACGGTACCGGCGCGCCCTGGCGCGTAGCTCCACCCCGAGGCTGTGAGCTATCCGAGACTGTCGTGCGCGCGCCATGCGCAGCGTCGCTCTGCACCAGCCTCCGGTTGGGGACAACCGGCCTTGTAAAGTCCCGGCGCGCCCATGTTCTCGAAGGTCCTAATCGCCAACCGGGGCGAGATCGCGGTCCGGATCATCCGCGCCTGCACGGAGCTGGGGGTCGCGACCGTCGCCGTCTACTCCGAGCTCGACCGCGACGCGCCGCACGTCAGGCGCGCCGACGAGGCATTCCTGCTCGGGCCGGGGCCCGCGAGCGAGAGCTACCTGTTGATCGAGAAGCTGCTCGACGCGGCGAGCCGGTCCGGTGCGGAAGCGATTCACCCGGGGTATGGGTTCCTGGCGGAGAACGCCGCGTTCGCCGCTGCTGTGCAGGAGCGCGGGATCACGTTCATCGGTCCGCCCGCCTCGGCGATCGAGGCGATGGGCTCGAAGACCCGAGCGCGCGAGCTGATGGCCAAGGCCGGGGTCCCGATCGTGCCCGGGACAACCGAACCTGTCGGGACGGTCGAGGACGCACGAAAGGTGACCAAGGAGACGATCGGCTACCCGGTGGCCGTCAAGGCTGCCGGAGGCGGCGGCGGCAAGGGCTTTCGCGTGGCGCTGAGCGACGATGAGCTCGACGGCGCATTCGAGGGAGCCGCACGCGAGGGCGAGAAGTTCTTCTCCGACTCGACCGTCTATCTGGAGCGCTACCTGCCGGATCCACGCCACGTCGAAGTGCAGGTGATGGCGGACGAGCGCGGCAACGTAATTCACCTGGGCGAGCGCGACTGCTCGCTCCAACGCCGGCATCAGAAGCTGATCGAGGAAGCGCCCGCGCCGCAGGTGGATGAGGAGCTCCGCGCCCGCATCGGCAAGATCGCGACCGAGGCCGCGGCGGCTGTTTCCTATTCCGGGGCGGGCACGATCGAGGGACTGCTCCAGGACGGTGAGTACTTCTTCCTCGAGATGAACACGCGGGTGCAGGTCGAGCACTGTGTGACCGAGATGGTGACCGGAATAGACATCGTCAAGGAGGGGATCCGGGTCGCCGCCGGCGAGCCGCTGTCGGTCCGCCAGGACCAGGTGCAGCTACGGGGTCACGCGATCGAATGCCGGATCAATGCCGAAGACGCCAGTAAGAACTTTGCTCCGGCGCCGGGTCTGATCACCGGCTACCGCGAGCCGGCAGGTCCAGGCGTGAGGGTCGACTCGGGCGTGCAGGACGGATCGGAGATCACGCCAATGTACGACCCGATGGTGGCCAAGCTGATCGTATGGGACGTCGATCGCGCCCAGGCGACAGCGCGGATGCTCCGGGCAATAGATGAGTACAAAATCGGCGGGCTGAAGACGCTGTTGCCCTTCCATAAGGCGATCCTCCAGACGCCGCAGTGGCAACGCGGGGAGACCTGCCGCGACCTAATCGAGGACCGGCAGTGGCTGAAGGCGCTTGCGTTCCCGCCCAAAACGGGCGCCGGGGCGAAAGACGACAGCGAGCAGAAGTCGGAGCAGAGCTATACCGTCGAGGTCTCTGGCAAGCGATTCGAAGTCAGGGTGATCGGAGCGGCGCCCTCGGAGAACGGAATCGGGCAGCTGCCCCCTGCCGGCTCGTCGCGCCGGCCCCCGCGCCGCGGCGCACGATCCGGCGCCGTCGCCGGCCCGGACGGCGACACATTGTCCTCGCCGCTCCAGGGCACGGTCCTGAAGGTTGCCGTCAAGGCGGGCGCGCCTGTTCAGGAGGGCGCACTGGTGTGCGTGATCGAGGCGATGAAGATGGAGAACGAGATCATCGCGCACAAGGCCGGAACTGTCGCACAGCTGCCGATCGCCGTCGGCGCCTCGGTGGCTTCCGGCGACACTCTGGCGGTGATTAGCACTACCCAGGCTTGACCGCGCGCTCCGCGTTCTGCGCGTGGATCCGCCGCTGCGTCGCGTTCCGGCGACCCGGCGGGAGGGAGGTCTCCGAGCCTTCGACGGCCAGCGCGGCTAGGTACTGGGCGTCCTCCTCGAGCACCCGGAGCGCAAGCTCACGCTCCAGCGGCGTCCCATGGCCGGGAACCACTGTGCCGGCTCGCTGCACCAACGGCCGCAGCCGCTCCACCGTGGCTTGGTACTCCTCGGCAGACCCGGCAGCTGAGATCATCGGGATCTCGACGGGCGACAGATAGTCGCCGCAGACGAGGACGCCGAGCCATGGGAGCCAGTACGCGGCGCCGTCCGGCGTGTGGCCCTCGGCGGGGAACATCTCGAGCTCGCGCTCATCACCGAGCGACAGGCGCCCCGGAACCGGAAGCGGCTGAACGCCGCCAAGCGCCAGCGCCCGGGGACCCTCTACGTAGTGCTCCTCGTCGAACGCCCGCAGCTCGCGCTGGGCCGCCCCCGGCTCCGCGGTGAGCCGATCAGCCGTCCTCTCCGCACAGCCCAGCGACGCCCCGGGGAACGCGAGCCGGCCGAGGAGGTGGTCCCAGTCAGCGTGGGTGGCCAGCAACCCGGATACCGGAAAGCCCGCCTGCTCTAGCACGCTCGGGAGTGCCTCGAGCTCGTCGGGGTACACCGGCGAGTCGATCACGAATCCTTCGTCGCCGGCGCGAACAGCGGTGCAAGTCGTCTGCCAGACGCGGCTGATGAAGACGATGACGTCGGCGTGAACTGCCAGCGCCCGCACGGACGCTCAAGTCACCCCGATGAGCTTTGCCGCCTCTCGCAGGGTGCCGACCTCGGCGTCGGGCTTCTTCTGGCCTGGCTCGAGCTGTTGCTTTGAGCGGTTGACCCAGATGATCGGGATCTTCTTCTTCAGGCACGGCTCGACGTCGTGGTAGTAGCTCGCGGCGATGTGGACCCAGCCCTTCTTGCCGCCGATCCGGCGCTCGCATTCGGTGAAATGGGCCGGGTCGGGCTTGTACGAACGCACCTGCTGGGCTGTGACCACGAGGTCGAAATCGAGCGGCATGTGACGCCGCGTCTGGCCGAGCAGCTTGTCGTCGATATTCGAGATCAGGCCGATCTTGTACTTCTTCGCGATCTTGGCGAGCACCGGGTTGGTCTCCTTGAAGGGCCGCCAGCGCTGGACCGAGTCTGGTAGAAAGCCAGAACGGGATGGCTCGAGCGGCCATCCGAGCTGCTTTGCGATCTGGACCGCGGTGCGACGAAGGACCTCGGCGTAGAGCTCGTACGAGCCGGCTTGGATCTGCTGTTGGACCTCGTGGAAGAGCGGGATCAGCTCTTCGCGCTCGATCGTGAACCCGTCCCGCTCGGCCTCGGCGCGGAATGCCTCGTAAGCACCGGTCTCCCAGTCGATCAAGGTGCCGTAGACGTCAAATGTGACGAAAGAGATTTGCTTGGGGATCGCCATGCGGCGGGCATGATGCCACGGCAACGGATTCAATAGAGTTGCCGATCGCTTATGGACCTGCTCGAGTACCAGGGCAAGCAGCTGTTCGCCCGCCACAAGGTCCCCGTTCCGACCGGTAGGCCAGCGAGTACCGTCGAGGAAGCCCTCGCTGCCGCGGATGAGGTCGGTTATCCGTGCGTCGTCAAGGCACAGGTCCAGATCGGCGGTCGCGGCAAGGCCGGCGGGATCAAGATCGCCGAGGACCGCGAGCAGGCACGGGAGCATGCGCAAGCGATCCTGGGGATGGACATCCGTGGACTGACTGTCCACGAAGTATGGATCGAGAGTGCTTCGGATATCGCCTCCGAGTACTACGCAGCGGTGATCTTCGACCGCTCGGCTAAGGCACCCATGATCATGCTCTCGACCAAGGGCGGGATGGACATCGAGGCTGTCGCCGAGGAGGACCCGGATGCGATCGCCCGCCTGCACGTTGACCCGCTGCTCGGCTTTCAGGACTTCCACGGGCGTCGACTCGCGTTCGAGGCGGGCGTCGACGCCGACGTCGTCCGCCCGGTCGGCGCGATGCTCTCCAAGCTCTACGACGTGTTCATCGACGAGGAGGCGACGCTGGTCGAGGTCAATCCGATGATCGTCACACCGGAGCGGGGGGTGAAAGCGCTCGACGCGAAGGTCACGCTCGATGACAACGCGTTCTTCCGCCACCCCGAAAACGCGGCTCTACGGGACATCTCGGCCGAGGATCCGCAGGAGCGCATGGCCAAGGAACGTGCGCTGACCTACGTCAAGCTCGACGGCGACATCGGAATCCTGGGCAATGGCGCCGGGCTGGTCATGTCGACGCTGGACGTCGTCGACCAGGCAGGCGGCAAACCTGCCAACTTCCTTGACGCAGGTGGCGGCTCGAAGGCCGAGGCGATCACGAGCGCCGTCGAGGTGATCCTCTCCAACGCCAAGGTCAAAGCGGTCCTGTTCAACATCTTCGGGGGCATCACCCGCGGCGACGAAGTCGCCAAGGAGCTGATCGAGGCGTTCGCGCAGATCAAGCCAACCGTGCCGTTCGTCGTGCGCCTGGACGGGACCAACGACAAGGAGGGCCGGCAGCTGCTCGCCGAGGCAAACCTTCCGAACGTCCACACGGAGTCGACCATGGACGGCGCGGCGCAAAAGGTAGTCGAGCTGGCGAGGGCGGCAGTGTGAGCATTCTCGTCGACGGTGCCACCAAGCTGTGCGTCTCGGGCATCACCGGCCGCGAGGGAACGTTCCACTCGCTCCGCAACCGCGACTACGGGACGCAGGTCGTGGCCGGCGTGACCCCCGGCAAGGGCGGACAGGACGTCGACGGCATCGCGGTGTTCGATACCTTCCACGAGGCGGTAGATCGGACCGGCGCCAACACCGCGATGATCTTCGTGCCGCCCCGCTTCGCCGCCGACTCCATCCTTGAGGCCGAGGATGCGGGGATCGCGCTGATCATCGCGATCACCGAGGGGATCCCCGCCCACGACGAGCTCCGCGTGTTCAACACGATTCAGAAGAACGGCCGCTCGCGACTGGTTGGACCGAATTGCCCGGGCATCCTCTCGCCAGGCAAGGCCAACGTGGGAATTATCCCCGCCGCTTTCTTCAAGGAGGGCAATGTCGGCGTGGTCTCGCGCTCGGGGACGTTGACCTATCAGATCGGCAACGTGCTGGCACAGAGCGGCTTCGGCAACTCGACGATCGTCGGTATCGGTGGGGATCCCGTTCCGGGAACCGATTTCATCGACGTGATCCGGATGTTCCAGGAGGACCCGGAGACCGAGCTGATCGTGATGTGCGGCGAGATCGGAGGTGACGCCGAGGAGCGGGCTGCCGAGTTCATCGAGTCGAACGTCTCAAAGCCGGTCGTCGCGTACATCGCAGGGTTCACCGCGCCGCCGGGCAAGACGATGGGACACGCCGGCGCGATCGTCTCTGGCTCGAAGGGAACCGCCGTCGCCAAGGCGGAAGCGCTGGAGAGCAGGGGAGTCCGCGTTGGCCGGACCCCGACGCAGGTGGCCGAGGTAGCGGTGTCGCTGCTCGGGGCCGCGGCCTGAGCGCGGCGCGCATCGCTTGTGACGTCGCGGTTGCGCCTACGCG
Organism: Actinomycetota bacterium; assembly: GCA_030948665.1. Classification (GTDB taxonomy): domain Bacteria; phylum Actinomycetota; class Thermoleophilia; order Solirubrobacterales; family Solirubrobacteraceae; genus Palsa-465. The sequence continues at coordinate 30,604 of JALYZY010000164.1, forward strand.
AGCGCTACGCTCGCGTCATCCCATGTCGGAGCTTAGCCAAGGGGCGCCTGATCTCGACACGCGGCTGGCGGAGATTGACCGCAAGCTGCGAGCGATCCAGGCTGAGCTGGCGCCTGGGCGCGAGCCGGCGCCGAGCCGTGGCCGAACTGGGCCGCTCGCCACGATCCTGGAGCGCTCCCGCCCGGAGCCATCTGAGCCCGGATCGGAACCCTTGGAGAAGCCCCGTCCAGCTCCGACCCACCAGATCGTCGCGCTCACCGAGGTGCAGGCGAAGATTCTGTGCTCGATGCGGGACCTGCTCGACGCCTGCCAATCAGTACTCACGGAGATGTCTCGGTCGGCTTCGACACCGGAACGGTTTGGCGCCGTCGGCGAGCTGAATCTCTCTGCGGGGCCGTTCGCGAGCATCGAGGCGGTGCGCGCTTTCGAGCGCGCGCTGGCCGCCATCCCCGGAGTGCGGAAGGTGGCGGTTCGCGGTTACGAAGGCGAGGACCGGGTGATCATCGACCTGCGGCTCTCCGAGCGGACGTCGTAGTCTTAGAGCTTATGGCCAAGCCGATCTCGTTCGCCCGCGGTGCTCCATCGCTTGACATCGTCGACGTCGAGGCGCTCAAGACGTCCGCCGCGAGCGCGTTCGCGAACGATCCGGGGGGCGTGACGGCCTACGGAACTTCGGTCGGCTACCCGCCGCTGCGCGAGTGGATCGCCGAGCGCCACCAGGTCGTAGCTGAGCAGGTGCTCGTGACGAACGGATCGATGCAGGCCGACGCGTTCCTGTTTGAGGCGCTGGTCGAGCCCGGGGATGTGGTCATCGTTGAGCGGCCCACGTACGACCGGACGCTGCTGTCGCTGCGGCTGCGCCGGGCCGACGTGCGGATGGTCGAGCTCGAGCCGGACGGGATCGACGTCGCTGCGCTCGAGCGGGTGCTGCTCGCGGGCGCAAGGCCGAAGCTGGCGCACATCATCCCGAACTTCCAGAACCCCGCGGGGTACACGCTGTCGGGCGCCAAGCGCGAGCGGCTGCTCGAGCTCGCCCATGCGCATGAGTTCACGATCTTCGAGGACGATCCCTACGTCGAGCTTCGGTTCGAGGGCTCTCCGCTCGCGACGATGCTGTCGATGGACGGCGACACGGTGATGTATGCCTCTTCGTTCTCGAAGACCGTGTGCCCCGGGATCCGCGTCGGCTACCTGGTCGGGCCAACGGAGCTGATCGCCCGGATCGCGAAGCTCGCGACCAGCACGTACATCTCACCGAGCATGGTCTCGCAGGCGATTGTCAACGAGTTTTGCCGCTCGGGAGCGCTGCAGCGCTCGATCGACACGGTCAAGGCGGCGTTGCGCGAACGGGCTGAGACGCTGTGCAACGCACTCGAGCGAGAACTGCCAGATGCGCGGTTCGTCCCTCCGCAGGGCGGCTACTTCCTGTGGGTGGACCTGCCGCGCGGGACTGACGTGAACGCTTTGTTCACGGCCGCCGCCGAGCGCGGCGTCCAATTCGTGAAGGGCTCTGAGTTCGTGCTGGAGGGAGCGGATTCGAGCCTGCGGCTCGCCTACTCCGGCGTGACCCCAGCTGAGATCGAGGAAGGAGTCAAAC
>JALYZY010000173.1 GCA_030948665.1 Actinomycetota bacterium
GGCTCGGCTGAGCACGTCCGCAACGCGATCGAAGGCTCGCTGAAGCGGCTTGGCACCGATTACGTCGACCTCTTCTACCAGCATCGCGTCGATCCCAACGTGCCGATCGAGGAGACGGTCGGAGCGATGGCAGGGCTGGTAGAGCAGGGCAAGGTGCGTCACATCGGACTGAGCGAAGCGGCGCCGGACACGATCCGCCGCGCCCATGCGGTCCATCCGATCACAGCCGTCCAAACGGAGTACTCGCTATGGACCCGGGATCCCGAGGCCGAGGTGCTGCCGACCTGCCGGGAGCTCGGGATCGGGTTCGTGCCCTACTCGCCGCTTGGTCGCGGCTTCCTCTCCGGTCGCTTCAAGTCGCCCGAGGAGCTCGACAAGAACGACTTTCGGCGTCACGGTCCCCGCTTTAGCGGCGAGAACCTCGAAGCCAATCTCAAGCTGGCGGAAAAGGTCGCAGAGATCGCCGAGGAGAAGGGCATCGCGCCCGCGCAGCTGGCCCTGGCATGGGTGCTGGCACAAGGTGAGGATCTGGTTCCGATCCCCGGCACCAAGCGCCGCAAGTACCTCGAAGAGAACGCGGCCGCGGTGGACGTAGAGCTGACCGACGGAGATCTCGCTCGGATCGAAGCGGAGTTGCCCCGGGCAGCAGGCGCTCGCTACGACGAGGCCGGCATGGCCTCGGTCAACCTCTAGCAGCGCATCGACAAGCGGCGGTGCCGCTACCCCGTCGCGAGCGGCGCCCCTTGCCGGTTCGAGCGCTCGCGCTTGCGCCGCGCTGTGGCATCGAGCAGTACCTTGCGCAGTCTGACGGCGTGCGGGGTGACCTCGACGCACTCGTCGACACGCAAGAACTCGAGTGCCTGATCGAGTGAAAGCTCGCGCTTGGGGATTAGCCTGACCAGCTCATCGGCGGTAGACGAGCGGATGTTGGTCAGGTGCTTCTCCTTGCAGGGGTTGACATCGAGATCGTCGGCACGTGAGCTCTCGCCGACGATCATCCCCTCGTAGACCTCCTCGCCCGGCGCGACGAACATCGTTCCGCGTTCCTGCAGGTTGAACAGCGCGAACGCTGCCACCGTGCCGCGCCTGTCGGCCACAAGCGACCCTGTGGGACGGGTACGCAACTCGCCCTGCCAGGGGTCCCAGCGGTCGAAGACGTGATGGACGACCGCCGTGCCCCGCGTTTCGATGAGGAACTCCGTACGGAATCCGATCAGCCCGCGCGCGGGCACGAGGTACTCCATCCGGACCCAGCCGGTGCCGTGGTTGACCATCTGCTCCAGGCGTCCCTTGCGCATCGCGAGCATCCTGGTGATGGAGCCCACGAAATCCTCCGGAGCGTCGACGCTCATCCGCTCGATCGGCTCGCACAGCACGCCGTCGATCTCTCTGGTGACGACCTGCGGGTTGCCGATCGTCAGCTCGAAGCCTTCTCGGCGCATCAGCTCGATCAGCACCGCGAGCGCGAGCTCGCCGCGGCCCTGCACCTCCCACACGTCGGGCCGCTCGGTGTCGAAGACACGCAGCGAGACGTTGCCGACCAACTCGCGATCGAGACGTGCCCTGACCTGACTGGCGGTCAGCTTGTCGCCGTCCTGTCCTGACAGCGGGGAGGTGTTGGTCCCGATCGTGACCGACAGCGACGGCTCATCGACGGTGATCACGGGCAGCGGACGCGGGGCATCGGCGGCGGCAAGGGTCTCGCCGATCATGATCTCCGGGATCCCCGCGACCCAGATGATCTCGCCGGCGGCGGCCTCCTCGGCGCTCACGCGCTCGAGCGCCTCGGTTACGTACAACTCGCTCACCCTCACGCGCTCGATCCGGCCGTCCGTGCGGCACCACGCGACGGTCTCGCCGCGGCGGATGGCGCCATTGCGCACGCGACAGATCGCCAGCCGCCCCACATACGGGGAGGCGTCGAGGTTGGTGACGTGCGCCTGGAGGGGATGTTCCGGATCGTGCTCGGGCGCGGGAACATGCTCGACCAGCAAGTCGAGCAGCGGCCCGAGGTCGCTTCCCTGCTCAGAGGGATCGAGCGAAGCCAGTCCCGCCTTGGCGTTGGTGTAGACGATCGGGAAGTCGATCTGGGACTCGTCGGCGTCGAGATCGAGGAACAGCTCGTACACCTCATCCACCACCTCGTTGATACGGGCATCGGGCCGGTCCACCTTGTTGACAACGAGGATCACGGGCAACCGGGCCTCGAGTGCCTTGCGGAGCACGAAGCGGGTCTGGGGGAGCGGTCCTTCGCTTGCGTCGACTAGCAGCAGTACACCATCGACCATCGTCAGACCCCGCTCCACCTCGCCGCCGAAGTCGGCATGTCCCGGCGTGTCGACGATGTTCAGCTTGACTGCGCCGTAGTGGACCGCGGTGTTCTTCGCCAGGATCGTGATCCCCTTCTCGCGCTCGAGGTCCATCGAGTCGAGCACTCGGTCGGCCACGTCCTGACCGGACCGGAACGCTCCGGACTGCCACAGCAGGGCGTCGACGAGCGTCGTCTTGCCGTGGTCGACATGAGCGACGATCCCGACGTTCCGGATGTCTTCGCGCTTGGCCATCGGCCAGTGACGATAGACAGACGAGCGCTACCTGCCCCGAGCCACGCTCGCTCCGCGGTCCCGTTGCGCTCCCGCTAGGTGGCGGCTGGTCGCAGAAGGTCGGCGCGCATCGTTTGCACGTAGCAGCGCTCCCCCGGCTGCCCGCCGGGCTCTCCCAGTCGCTGAAACGCCTCCTCGATTTCGGCTCGACGGCGGCCGAATAGCTCCGCACGGTTCGGGTCCACGCTCACTACGCGTGCGCGCAAAGCGTCCAGGTCCGCGATACACAGACGAACGTCGTAGTCGATGGTCACCGCGCGTTCGAGCCCAGCGAGCGCGGCCTGAGCCAGCGCGAGCTGGGTCGCTGTGCGCGCTTCGAGCTCATCCTCGATGAGGCTGGTGAGGACGTAGTAGTCGCCCTGAGCCAGCGGCTCGACAACGACGACCGCTCCGCCGGGACGCAGCACGCGACGAGCCTCGCGCAACGCCGGCACAAGCTCCCCCGAGGGCACGTGGTGAAGCGAACGCATGAACACGACGACATCGGCGGAAGCGTCGTCGAGCGGGAGGTTCTGCGCGCAGCCGACCAGATAGCGCGCGCCGCTGCCGCCATCGCGAGCGATCGCGTCCGCCAGCTGCCGCTCTGAGATCTCGACCCCGACCACACGAGTGCCGCCGGCAGAGAGGGCGCGAGCCAGGGCGCCGCTGCCGCAGCCCACGTCGAGTATCTCGTTGCCGTAAGGCTCGATCAGCCGCTCGAGCATCGACAGGTCGGTGGTCAGCTCGCGCGTCACTGTCCGGCGATGCTCAGTGCTCGAGCAAGACAGTGTCCTCGTGTGAATAAGCCGGTGAGCAGCAGCAGAGCAGGATCAGGGGCTCGTTGTCGTCCGCCCATAGCTTGTGCGCGACACCGGGTGCTATCACCACGCAATCTCCGGCCCGTACGGCACGCTCCTGGTCCTCCAGGCGCATCCGTCCCGTCCCGCCGGTGAACAGGTAGATCTCCTCCGCGCGTCGATGCAGGTGGGCGATCGTCGTGCCCCCCGCCGGCACCACTGCCTCAGCCAGGCTCTGATTGCTCGCGTTGCCGGACGGGAGGCCGGCTAGCTCACGGATCGAGGATCCGTCTGCGGTTATGAACGCCTCACGTTGCTCGCGGCGCACGATCTCCATGTAGAAAGGCTAGTG
>JALYZY010000187.1 GCA_030948665.1 Actinomycetota bacterium
TGGGCGTGCAGCACTTCACGGGCCGGCAGCCGCGCGATCGCACGAACGTCGTCGGCGCTAACCGCCGTGCCGTTCATCAGGCCGCCCTTGAAGTCGAGGATGCCCATCGTCCGCGCCGCTTCGCTCAGCGCCTTGGCGGCCAGCGCCGCATCGCCGCCAACCAGCGCGAGCGCCGTCGGTCCCTGGAGCATCGGCTTGAGCAGCTCGGCACCCGCCTTGTCGGCCGCGCGCTCAGACAGCGAGTTCTTTACGACCCTCAGCCGGGTGTCGGATTCACGCAGACGCTCGCGCAGGAGCGCCGCCTGAGTCACCGATAGTCCCCGGTAGTCGACCGCGAAAACCGTGTGCGCGGCCTGGATCTGGCCTGCGATCTCGTCTACAACGACTGCTTTTTGATCTCTGTTCATGTTCCTCTCACTGACAACGCCCGCACTGCAGGCGGGCGTCGAAGCGAGGACCATGACGGTCAAACGTTTCGAAACTCCGCCTGCTCCGGGCTTACGCGAACAGCGCCGCCGGAGGTCTCGGGCTTCGTCTCTGTGTTGAAGACGGCAGTCTACGCCGCGACCGGTTCCTCCACGATGTCACGGGTCCGGCTTGGGTCGACCTTGACTCCCGGTCCCATCGTCGACGCCAGCGTGACCGAACGGATGTATCGGCCCTTGGCGGCCGCCGGCTTGGCCCGCATCAGCTCATCGATGATCGCCGCGTAGTTCTCGAGCAGCGGCCGGTCCTCGAAGTCGCGCTTGCCGATGATCAAATGCACGATCGCATTGCGATCCGTCCGGTATTCGACCTTGCCGGCTTTGGACTCCTGGACGGCCTTGGCGACGTCCATCGTCACCGTTCCGACCTTCGGGTTTGGCATCTTGCCCGCGGGGCCGAGGACGCGGCCAAGCCGCCCGACCACCGGCATCAGGTCCGGCGTGGCGATCGCCACGTCGAAGTCGTCGAACCCTTCCTGGATCCGCTTGGCGAGGTCCTCGGCACCGACCACGTCGGCGCCTGCCTCCTCCGCCTCGCGCGCCTTATCGCCCTGAGCGAAGACCGCGATCTTGACCTCCTTGCCCAGGCCATTGGGAAGCGCCACAGTGCCTCGCAGCTGCTCATCGGCGTGGCGCACGTTCAGGCCCGTCCGAACATGCACCTCGATCGACTCGTTGAACTTCGCGCGCGAGAGTTCCTTGACCAGCGCGATCGCCTCCGCGGGCGTGTACTCGTGCTCACGATCGAGCTTCTTACGAGCCTCCACATATGTCTTGCCGTGGTGCGGCATCAGACTACGTCCACCCCCATCGACCGGGCCGTGCCCGCGATGATCTTGGCCGCGGCGTCGATGTCGGTGGCATTTAGGTCATTCATCTTCTTCTCCGCGATCTGGCGCAGCTGCTCCTGGGTGATCTCCCCGACCTTCTGCCGATAAGGCTCCGATGAGCCTTTCTCGAGCGACAGCGCCTGCTTGATCAGCACCGCGGCGGGCGGGCTCTTGGTGACGAACGTGAACGAGCGGTCCTCGTAAACGGTGATCACTACGGGGATCACCGTCCCCAGGTCGGACTGCGTCTGAGCGTTGAAGGCCTTGACGAACTCCATGATGTTGACGCCGTGCTGTCCGAGCGCGGGGCCGACAGGAGGCGCGGGGCTGGCCTGTCCGCCGACCGCCTGCAGCTTGATTTGAGTCAGAACTTTCTTTGCCATTTGATCCTCAGACCTTCTTCACCTGGTCGAATCCGACCTCGACCGGCGTCTCGCGGCCGAAGATCGATACCAGCACCTTCAGGCGCTGGGCATCCTCATTGACCTCCGAGATCTCCCCGGAGAAGTCCGACAGCGGCCCCGAGATCACCTTGACCGACTCGCCGATCGAGAACTGGGCACGGCTGCGCGGCCGCACCTCCTGCTCGCGATGCAGCAGACGGTTGACCTCGTCCTGCGTGAGCGGGACGGGCTCGTTAGAGGCGCCGACGAACCCCGTCACGCCAGGCGTGCCCTTGACCAGCGACCACGAGTCGTCGTTGAGATCCATGTTGACCAGCACGTAGCCGGGCATTGTGCGCTTCTCGACGGTGATCTTCTGGTTGTCCTTCATCTCCGAGACGGACTCGGTGGGGACGACGATCTGGCGGATCGCACGTTGTTGGCCAAGGGAGACAACCCGATGCTCGAGGTTGTGCTTGACCTTGTTCTCGTGACCCGAGTATGTGTTGACGACGTACCAGCGAAACATATATTTACTTGAGAATGTAGGTGACGAGCTTGCTCGCGACGAGATCGGCCAGGCCGAGGAAGACGCCGGCCACGATCACGAATCCGATCACGACCCCAGTCGCCTGCAGCACCTGGCGGCGGTCCGGCCACTGTACCCGTTGGAGCTCATTCCAGCTTCCCTGGAGGAAGTTGACCAGGCGCGGCACGGTGCCGACCTTCGATCGAGCGACAGCAGCGTCGCCAACGGAGACACCCCGCGTATCCGCCGGGTCAGCGTCCGGAACTCCTCGCCCGTAGGACGGGAGCACTGAGCTCGAAGGCTGTGAAGCTCGGTGGAGGTGTGCGAGCTGCTCCTCGTCGATCTGCTCGTCAGCCAACCTGCCGTTCTCTTCCTCGGCAAGCGCGGCGTCCTCTGGCAGCACACCGCCCGGCTCGCCATCGGCCTCGACGAGCTCGCCGTTGGTCTCCGGAACCTCGCTGGGCACCCCGGCATCCTCCGGGCGCCCATACGCCAGCTGCGCCTCCGCCAGTTCAACGTCCGGGGTGGCGTGCTCGATCGGGTTCGGGGCAGCCGGCTCTGCGGAGCTGCGCGGCCTCGCGACCTGCGCGGGCCGCCTGGCCCGGCGCTCCTTCGCTCGCTTGCGGTTACGGGCCACCGAATACCTCTCGGCGGTCAGCGCGTCTCGCGATGAGCGGTCTGGCACCTGCACCAGCGGCAGTACTTGCGTAGCTGCAGCCGCTCGGGGTTATTCCGCTTGCTCTTATTCGTCTGGTAGTTGCGGCGCTTGCACTCCTCGCAGGCGAGGGTGACAGCGATCCGTACGTCTCCGCGGGCCATCTAATGCTTTCCCGTCCGATAATGGGCCTGGGCTCCTGCCGCATGCCTAACTACGCCGTGCGGCGCCAAGCCTCAGTGTAGCCGGTCGGACGACAGCGCTGTCAGCCTTCGATCAGCTCCGAGGGCGCCAGCTCGAGCTCGAGCCAGCGGTCGCCGCGAAGCACAGTTGCCTTCAGTTCGCGGCCGATTGCCTCGTGGGTCATCAGCGCCTGGACGTCGTCCACCCGCTCGATCGGCCGGCCACCGAGCTCCACGAGCAGATCCTCGGCCCGAAGCCCCGAGCGCTGCGCCGGGCTGTCCGGGATAACCTCGACGATCTCGACGCCCGCCGTCCGCCCGAGTCTGACGCGGGCGTGAGGCGGCAGCGGGCGAGGGCCGCCGGCGATCCCCAGGTATCCACGCCGGACCCTGCCGTCGCGCATCAGCGCCCCGACGATCTGGCGGGTCGCGGCGTTGATCGGAACGGCAAGGCCGAGGCCCACGCCGGCGACAGCGGTGTTGATCCCGACGACACGCCCGTGGCTGTCGGCGAGCGCTCCACCTGAGTTGCCGGGGTTGAGCGCCGCGTCGGTCTGGATGACGTTGTCGACAAAACGAATCGCCCGGCCCGCGCGCGCCGGAAGCGAACGACCGAGCGCGGAGACGACTCCCGCCGTGACCGAGCCGGAGAATCCGTTTGGGTTACCGATCGCGACCACCAGCTGGCCCACCCTCAGCCCCTCGGCCTCGCCGAGGGTCGCCGGCGCGAGTCGCTCGCCATCGGCGCGCAGGACCGCTAGATCGGACAGGCGATCGACGCCGATCACCTCGAAGCCCAGCTCGCGCCCATCGACGAGAGTCGCCTGGCCCGCCCGGGGGCGCCCCGAAGCGGGACTCGCCACGACGTGCGCGGAGGTTAGGAGGAAGCCGTCGGTCGTGAGCACCACCGCGCTCCCCTGACCGGCCGGAACCCGGCCTGCCCGCGTCCGGCGCATGACGCGCAGGTTCGCGACACTCGGCGCAAGGCGATCCGCGACCGATGTCACAACTCGCGAGTAGGCGTCGAGCGCCTCGGCTTCGAGCTTGTCGTCGGTATCCACGGTCATTGCAGCTTCACGGCAACGTTTCGCTCTTCGGTCCCGCGCACGATCGTCAGCTCGAGCTGCCCGGAATCCGCGGCGGCGTCGAGCGCCTCGTAGAGAACATCGATTCGGTCGATCTCACGCCCGCTCGCGGCAGCGATCAGATCGCCTCGCTCGATTCCCGCTCGTCCGGCGAAGCTTCCGTCCTGCACCGCGCGCACGAGCACGCCATCGCGCGCTGGCAGCCCGACGGCACGGCGCATCCGCCTCGCCACTCGCGGCGGCGCGATCGCCACGCCCAGCTGAGCCCGCGTGGGAGCTTCGCCCCGTCCGAGTGCTTGCACCCGTTCCCGCAGAGCGCTGTCGGCGGGAATCGCGAGAATCAGCCCTCCGTCGAGGCGGACCGAGTTGATCCCGAGAAGCCGTCCGTCGGTGTCGAGCAATGGTCCGCCCGACGAGCCCCGCGGTAATGGGGCGGTGTGCTCGATTGCGCCGTTGATCCTCCGGCCGCGGGGCCCGCGGAAGCTCCGTGCCGGACTGGAAACGAATCCGAACGTGACCCGGAGTCCCCGTCCTCCCGGATTTGCCAGGGCGTACACAGCCCGGCCGATCTCGGTCGGGGCGACATCGTCGGACCAGTCGATGGGATCGGCATCTCCCGTATCGACCTCGATCACCGCTACGTCGAGGTCACCGTCGGAGCCCTTTACCTGGCCATCTTCAGCGCGGCCGTCGGCGAACGTCACTTGAACTTCGTCATGGCGAAGGTTATGGGAGCTGGTCAGGATCTGCCCAGGAGCGATGACCACGCCGGAGCCCACTCCCCAGCCGCGGCCGAGCCCGACGACTGCGCGGCCCGCACTCCCGGCAACATTCGCCAGCGAGCTTTCGATATCGGATAGCACGCTCATTTCTCTCCTTCAGTAGTGACTTGCAAGTTGCAAGTTTACTACTTGACAAGGCCCTGACCGCAGCGGCCCTACGATTGCCACGTGGCCCAATCGCGCGAGAACCGGACCGCCGCCGAGGCCGACGGGCCTCCCCATGCCGCTCTCGCCGACGCGCTCGCCGCGATCGGTGACCGCTGGACGCTCCTGATCGTCGCCGCGCTTCTGGACAGCCCCCGCCGGTTCGGGGAGCTGCAGGAGCTCGTCGCTGGAATCGCCCCGAATGTCCTCAGTCAACGTCTGCGCCACTTGGAGCGGATCGCGCTCGTCGTCGCCACGCCGTACTCCGAGCGGCCACCCCGGTTCGTCTACGAGCTGAGCGCGGCCGCGCAAGACCTCGGCGGGGCCCTCAGGCTGCTCGAAGGCTGGGCGATGCGCAACGCGACAGACTCCCCCGTTCCCCGCCACACCCTCTGCGGTACTCCACTCGAGGCGCGCTGGTGGTGCCCGAGCTGCGAGCGCCCAGTCGAAGATGAGGAGGGCGAGGAGCTGCACTTCGCTTAGGTTTTGCCCGCTGAAGTGCAGGCGCGGCCTTGTCCGGGAAGAATCTGCGGCGTGCTGCGCCTAATAGGCATCGTCGTGTCGATCGGACTGGCCGACTCGCTGAACCCCACCACCCTCGCTCCGGCTCTTTATCTCGCCACCGGCGAGCATCCGCGGGCGCAGGTGGCGAAGTTCACGCTTGGCGTATTTATCGTCTACCTGGCGGGCGGGCTCGCGATCGCCCTCGGACCCGGCCAGCTGCTCCTGTCGCTGGTCCCCCATCCCACCCACCGTGTCGCGCACTCGATCGAGGTGGTCGCAGGGCTAGCGATGATCATCGGCTCGATCTACCTGTGGCGTAACCGTCAGCGGCTCGCAGCAAGGCGGATGCCTGACTTCCAATCGAAGGGTAGATCGACCTTGCTGCTCGGCGCGACGATCACTGCGGTCGAGCTGCCGACAGCGTTCCCGTACTTCGCGGTGATCGCCGCGGTGGTCGGTGCGGATTTCGACCCCGCGCGTCAGGCCGTGCTCCTGCTCCTGTTCAACCTCTGCTTCATCCTGCCGCTGCTCGCCATCTTCCTGGTTCTCACATTTGCGGGAGGGAGCGCGACCCGGGTTCTAAGGTCGGTCCGGGACTTCCTCCAGCGGCGGTGGCCGGTCGTGGTGTCGGTGCTCGGGCTTCTAGCCGGCGTATTCGTAGTGCTGCTGGGGGTCACCGGGTTTGGCTCGGGCCTGCATGGCACGCTCGGACGCTTCTCGCGGCACATTCGTCACGTGCTCAAGCCGTAGCCGATGAGCAGTACGGGGCTCAAGTCTCCGGAAAACTGCGAATTGGAGCCGTCCACCGGCAGGCTTGGGACGTTCCTGAACCCCAAGGCTGCGCAATTTGCAGAAGTTTCTAAAGGTAATCCGGAAAATGGCCGATTATGCGATGTATGGGGCTCGCGTGGGATGCGTGGTACGGCAGGACCTGCGCTTCGCTGACCCCTGGAAGCTCCGCACGCGCCCTACGGCAACGGCTGGCACGAGCCTGATGCACGTCCGGTCGAACTCGCCCTTCGCGGCTACGCCCGACCCGGAGCCCAGCGCGCGCGAAGCCACCTGCGTGTTGATCGTAACGGTCAGCGCGAGGATCGCCCAGCGTCTCGGCGGCGAGCTCAGCCGAGCGTCGTACCGCCCGGTGGTAGTGCATGACGGACGTCAGGCACTTCGAGCCGCAGGCAGGCTCAGGCCGTCGCTGGTGATCGTCGAGCAGGCCTTGCCCGACATGGCGGCCGCGACTCTGGTCCGCGCGCTTCGCCGGCTGCCGAGGCTCGGGAAGCTTCCCGCGATCGTCATCGGGGTGCCACATCCCAGTGGCGCGACGCCCGGTCTGCTCGCGCGAACGCTGGGCCGGTCCGTCAACCCAAGCGAGCTGCTCGAGACAGTTGACGAGCTCCTGTACGCCGGCACACCACGGGGGAGTAACGGCAACCCTCCAGCACCCGCGCAGTACCACCAGAATGGGAGCGGTCATCCCGACCAGAATGGGAACGGCCATCCCGACCAGAATGGGAGCGGTCCTCGCCTCCAGAACGGCGCGAACGACGCTCTGACGGTCTCTGGCGAGCTCGAGCGCCTGCACCGCGAGAACGAGCTCCTGAGAGAGCGTCTGGCCGACACGTCGGTCGAGCTCGCGTTCCTGGCCGGCTTTGGGATCGGGATCTCTTCCGGGGCCGGAGCCGATCGCCTGATGGATGAGGTGCTCACGCGGTGCGCCGAAGTGACCGGATTCGAGTGCGGCGCCGCCTTCCTGGCTGCATCCCATAGGCCGCCAGTCCTTCAAGGCCAGGTCGGCTTCCGCGACAGCGACCGCCTCCGCGACTTCTTCGGCGATCCCCGCCTTCTCGCCGACGCGATCGCCGTTGCCGGAGACGGCATCGTCAGGCTGCCCTCCGAGGCGCTCGACCGCCAGCGCAGCCGGACGGTGCTCGCTCGGGCTCGCCTGAGAACGCTGCTGGTGGCCCCCGTGCTCGAGGCCGGCGAGCTTCTCGGTGTGCTCGTCCTCGGATCCGAAAGAGCTACCGCTACTGCCAGCCAGGAGATCTTGATCTCCACGATCGCGAGGCAGATGGGCCAGTGGCTTTCTCGCGTACGCAACCTGTCACTGGTGTCTCGATCGGAGCGGCGCACGCTCGAACGCCTCGCGCGTGCGGCCGAGTTCCGCGATGAGGAGACGGCCAACCACACCCAACGGGTGAGCCGATACTCGGAGCTCCTCGCCGGCCTGAGCGGTGTCGACCAGGATCGCGCCGAGCTGATCGCGGCCGCCAGTGCGATGCATGACATCGGCAAGCTCGGGATCCCCGACAGCATCCTGCGTAAGCCGGGGAAGCTCACCGTGAAGGAGCGCCGCCACATGCAGCGGCACGCCGACTACGGCCGTAAGATCCTCGCCGGCGAACCCGACCCCCTGCTCGACCTCGCCGCGGTGATCGCGTGGACGCACCACGAGCGCTGGGACGGCGGCGGCTACCCGCGGCGACTGAGCGGCGATGCCATCCCCCTCGAGGGCCGGATCGTGGCGATCGGCGACGTGTTCGACGCGCTGACCTCCGACCGGGTCTACCGGCCGGCGATGACAGTCCCGCACGCCGTTGAGCTGATGCAGGGCGGGAGCGGCCAGCACTTCGATCCTGACCTGCTCGATCTGTTCATCAGCGCGATGCCGCGCGTGCTCGAGATCCGCCGCCGCCACCCGGACGACGCTCGCGCCGCCGCCGCGCAGTCAGCGCTCGCTTAGCGACTGCCCGGGTTTGGGTCCTCCTGGGGCGCTCGGGCTCGCCGGACGAGCCGGCGCATTCCGGCTAACCAGCGCTCTGGCTCAGCTCCCTTCAGCGCGATGTGCTTCGCGACCGCGGCGTGCGGAAGGATCAGAAAGCGCTCCTCACGGATGCCGCTGATCACCGCCTCGGCGACGTCCTCAGGCTCGAGCAGCTCGTCGGCCAGTAGCGTTGCGGCTCCAACCGGGTCCTCGAGGGCGACCTGGAGCATCGGCGTGCGGACACCGAGCGGACAGACGCACGAGACCTTGATTCCGGCGTCCGCGTAGTTGACCGCGAGCCATTCAGCGACAGCGACGGCGGCGTGCTTGGTGACGGTGTAGGGAAGCGCCGAGACCTGCGTGAGCAAACCGGCTGCCGATGCAGTGCTCAGCAGATAGCCGTCCCCACGGGCGACCATCTCGGGCAACAAGGCCCGTGCCGCCCACACGTGCGCCATCACGTTGATCTCCCAGATCCGCTGCCACTCCGCGTCGCTGCACTCCGGTCCTCCGCCGGGACCTGGGATTCCGGCGTTAGAGCAGAACAGATCGACCGGCCCGGCTTGCTCGGAGGCGCGCTCGACGAGCGCGACGATGTCCGCCTCGCGGGCGACGTCGGTGGCGACCGCGAGCGCGCCCAGCTCGTCGGCAACACGCTCTAGGGCTTCCCCGTTTTGGTCGGCGAGCACCAAGGCACGTGGTCGCTCAGCCGCGGCACGGATCGCAAGCGCGCGTCCGATGCCGCTGGCGGCCCCGGTGATCACGACATTTGCGCCGGCAAGCTCCACGGGCGTGCGCAGGGTAGCGTTCCCGGCCCGAGCATGGACTTCGAGCTCTCCGACCGCACCAAGGACTACCGCGAGCGTCTGCTGCGGTTCATGGAAGAGCACGTGTATCCCGCCGAGCGGGTCTACCGCGAGCAGCTATCAGCGGCGCAGGACCCGCACGCGCATCCACCGGTGATGGAGGATCTGAAGGAACGCGCGCAGGAGCTGGGGCTATGGAACCTGTTCCTTCCTCACGAAGACCCGGCGCTCGGTGTGCCGGGCCTAAGCAACCTCGAGTACGCCCCGCTCGCCGAGATCATGGGCCGTAGCCACATCGCGGCGGAGGCCTGCAACTGCTCTGCGCCCGACACAGGCAACATGGAGGTGCTCGCCCAGTTCGGTAGCCCCGAGCAGAAGGACCGCTGGCTGAGGCCGCTACTCGACGGCGAGATCCGGTCGGCCTTTGCCATGACCGAGCCCGCGGTGGCGAGCTCCGATGCCACCAACATCGAGCTGCGGATCGTTCGCGACGGCGACGACTACGTGCTGAGCGGCCGGAAGTGGTGGATCTCGGGGGCAATGCGCGAGCGCTGCCGGATCATGATCGTGATGGGCAAGACCGATCCGGAGGGACACCCCTACCGGCAGCAGTCGATGGTGCTCGTTCCGCGCGACGCCGACGGCGTCACGATTGTCCGGAACCTGCCGGTGTTCGGCTATGTCGACCAGGAAGGCCACGCCGAGATCGTGTTCGACGAAGTTCGCGTCCCGGCTTCCAACCTCGTCGGCGGCGAGGGCAACGGCTTTCTCATCGCTCAGGCACGTCTCGGACCGGGCCGGATCCACCACTGCATGCGCTGCATCGGAGCGGCCGAGCGGGCCCTTGAGCTGATGTGTGCCCGCGCTGCCTCCAGGACGACCTTCGGGCGCCGCGTCGCTGAGCGGGCCAACATCCAGGACTGGATCGCCGAGTCGCGGGTCGAGATCGAGATGGCGCGCCTACTGACAATGAAGGCTGCCTGGCTGATGGACACCGTCGGCAACAAGCACGCCCGTACCGAGATCGCGGCGATCAAGATCGCGGCTCCCAATGTCGCCCTGAGGGTCGTCGATCGGGCGATCCAGGTCCATGGTGGAGGCGGGGTCAGCGACGACTTCCCGCTGGCGTGGATGTACGCCCACCTGCGGACGCTGCGGCTCGCAGACGGTCCGGACGAGATCCACAAGCGCTCGATCGCGCGCCATGAGCTGCGCTCGTACTTCGAATAGACGGCTAGGCCGCGAGCGGCGGATCAAACTCGTCCGCGATGCGCCCGACCGCGGTGTTCAACGCCCCGGCGGCGAGCATTGCCTCGGTCGCGCGAGCGAACATACGCCCGATCAGGCCCCGCCCGGACACTTCAACGGTGGCGCTGAGCTCGCTCCCGCCGTCCAGCGGCACGGCCACGTACTCCACGTCGAGGTCGATAGGGCCGGTGGCCTGAAGCGCGAGGCGACCGCCGCGCGCGACCACTACCTCAACCGCGAACTCGATCCGCTGCCCCCAGAGGACCCCCGCCACGCGGAGCGTGTCTCCAGCGGCGAGCCGGTCACGCTCAAACCCCCGCACCTCGAACGGAAACGGAGCCCAGCGGGCGATCGCTTCCGGCCGCGTGAGTAGCTCGAGCACGTGGTCCGGAGCTCCGTGCATTCGCGCCTGCGTGGTCCAGGTTCCCATTCCTCCCCTATCGGCGTTCCGCGCGGGGAGTGTGAGTAGGCCACACCCCGCGCGCGCTCAATCCTCAGCGTTCGTGCCGCGGAGGTCCCAAAGGACCTTGGTCTCTGCGAGCGTCAGCAGCCGCCACCGCGTGGTGCCGGGCTCGCGGACGTAGACAGTCGCGTCGACGATGCTGCGCACGCCCTCAAGTGCAGCTACCGCAGCGCGAGCATCGATCCCCTCGGAGAGGACCTGTCGGGTCATGACGTCGACGACCTTGAAGGCGAGCGGCTCGCGCGCGGAGGGGTCCGGAGGCGCGTCAGGCTTGAGCTCGGGCAGGGGGAATCCCGGGACGGCCGCCCCGGGCCTCACCAGGACCCGCTCGAGTGGGACCATCGTCGCTCCTGTGCCTTTGGTTTGGGTCTCCAGGACCCACGTCTTCGCCAACTTGTGATCTGCGCTTTCGATCGCGCCGTGGACGCTCTTCCCTTTGGTCGGGCAGCGTCCAGGGCTACCTCATTCGAGGTTACAACCCCGCATGCGCGTGATTCAGACGGCCTACTAACCCGACGAACAGAGCCCGTTGACGGGCGGAGGCGAGGCGATCAGGGTGCCGTTGTTGATCGCCTGCTGCTCGAGCTGCGCCCAGTTACCAAGCCACGAAGTCACGGTGGACCCGCAGATGTTCCAGGCAATCTTCACCCCCGGCTTTGATGACCTCGGTGGCCAGCGTTGGTCTCATGACACCCGGCCCTTCGCGTGCGGGCGGCAACGCCACCTACGTGCCCGGCGGATCCTGGCGGGTGGCGTGAGTCCGGACGTGGGGCAGCGTCAGCCGGCAGCGCCGTCTAGTTCGACGACGACCCGAACGGTCCCGGGCGGACGGCTGGCCGCGATCGCCACAGCGTCGTTGAAGTCCGAGAGCGGCCGCCGGTGGGAGACCCAGTCCTCGGCCTCGAGACGGCGATCGTGGGCCAGCTCGATCACTGCGGCCAGATCCTGGAGAGTCGAGACGTACGCCCCGAGGACCTGCAGTTCGTGCGCCATGAATGCGCTCGAGGTGCCGAGCGTGAGCGGGGTATCGACGACCGAGCCGAGCACGAGCCGGCCGCCCCGCGCCAGCATCGCCACCCCTTCGGCGGGCGCCTCGGCCTGGCCACTGAAGTCGATCACCGCATCGACGCGTCCGAACTTGCGGCGCAGATCGCGGGCAGCCCCCTCCAGGCCCCCGCAATGAACCTCAATCCCGATCGCCTCGAGCCGCTCCGCGCTCGCTTCGCTGCGGACCACCGCTGTAAGGCGCACGGTTGGGTCCAGTGCCCTGGCCACCGCGAGCGCCCCGGTTCCGAGCCCCCCGGCCCCGAGCACGCACAGCGATCCGCCGGGCGGCACTCGGGCGAGCCGCAGCGCGTTGTGTGCAGTGGCAGCGGCGTCTGCAAGCAGCGCGGCTGCGGCCGGCGCAAGGCCATTGGCCGGGAGCATTCGCGACACCGGCCACACCACCCATTCGGCGAAGCCGCCAGGATCGTGCATGCCGAGCGCGCGAACGGTCTCGCAGCGCTCGTCCTCCCCACGCTGGCACGCCGCGCAGCCACCGCACGGCGCGAGCGGATGTAGGACCACCAGGTCCCCCTGCGCGACGTGTGCGCCCTGCGCGTTCACGTGCTCGACGATGCCGGCGACCTCGTGCCCGGGGCGGACCGGATAGGTCGCCCCCCGCGGGAGCACCATCCCTCGTAGAAGGTGCAGGTCAGTGGCGCAAACGCCGCACGCGAGAACCTTGACGCGCGCGTACGCGGGTGGCGTCTCCGGCTCCGGCCCCTCGCGCAGCACGGCTGCGCCCAGGTTCATCTCGACGTACTGCATGGCCTAGCCCGAAGAGTGCTCGGACTCGAACGGCGGAGACACCGCGATCAAGCCCCCATCGACCACCAGCGTCGTGCCGGTCACGTACTCCGAGGCGGGCGAGAGCAGGAACAGCACGCAGTCCGCCACCTCCTGAACGGTGCCCAGCCGCCGCTTGGGGATCTTCGGGACGACGGTGTCGAGCGGCGCGACAAGACCGGTGTTGTAGAAGAACGACGAGGAGTCCGACTCGATGATCCCCGGAGTCAGCGCGTTCACGTTGATCCCGAGCGGCGCCAGCTCGACCGCCATGTAGCGCGCCCACACCTCGGCCGCGGCCTTAGCCGCTCCGAGATTGGCGTAGGTCGGGAACGTACGAGGCGCCCCGTAGCTCGAGAGCACGACGATCCGGCCGCCCTGGTCCATCAGCTGGACGGCCCGCTGGGTGCCGATCACGAAAGCGCGGACATTCATGTTGAAGGTGCGCTCTAGGTGGTGAGGCTTGAGCTCCATCATCGGGCGGAAGTTGCTCGCCGAGGCGTTGGAGATGAAGAAGTCAAGGCGGCCGAAGCGCTCCTTGACCTGGTCGAACATCGATTCCAGCTCCTCGAGGTTCTCGATGTCGGCTTGGATCGCTAGGGCGCTGACGCCGATCGCCTCGACCTCGGCCACGACCTCGCCCGCCGCCTCGGCGTCGCGTCGATAGTTGATGATCGGGGTCGCTCCCCGAGCCGCCAGCGAGACCGCAAGCCTTCGTCCGATCCCGCGAGAGGCACCGGTGATCAGCGCGATCCGGCCTTCGAAGCCCTCGCGCGGGGATGGCGCCATGCGCTCGAGCGCCTCGGGCCCTGGGGGCGTTGTCATGGGCGCAGCAACTGTCGTGAAATCGTCATCTTCTGAACCTCGGCGGTGCCCTCTTCGAAGCGCTGAGCCCGCGCGTCCCGGTAGATGCGCTCGATCGGCGACGGGGAGAAGTATCCGATCCCGCCATGAATGTCCAGCGCCGAATCGGTGACGCGCTGGAGCATCGCGCCCGCGAACAGCTTGGCCATCGCCGGCTCCGCGATCGCGTCGGGGTCGCGCTCCCAGACCGCGGCCGCCCTCAGGATCAGTGCTCGGGCGGCCTCGACATCTGTGGCCATGTCGGCGAGCTTGAATGCGATCGACTGACGCTCGGCGAGCTTTCGCCCGAACGTCTCACGTCGCTTGGCGTAGCTGACTGCCTGATCGAGCGCACTCTGAGCGAGCCCCACGCAGGTCATCGCCAGCGAAAGGCGGCTGGGAGCCAGGAAGCCTCCCAGCGCAACCGACAGGCCATGGCCTTCCTCCCCGAGGCGGTTCGCGACCGGCACCGGCGCTCGATCGAATACGAGGTGCGCGTGATCGGTCCCGCGCAGTCCCATCGACTCGGGCATGACCGTCGCCGTTGCCCCGGGACCGTTGGGAGGCGTCAGCAGCGCCACCGTCCCCTCCGCCCCGCGGGTGCCCTCCATCCGCGCGATCACCAGCAGGTAGTCGGCGATCGACCCAAACGTGATCAGGTGCTTCTCGCCGCTGAGGTAGTAGGTGTCGCCCTGGCGCACCACGCTGCTGCGGATGTCGGCGCCGGTCCCGGCGGTCGGCTCGGTGAGCGTGAAGGCGACCTTGATGTCGCCGGCGACCAGTGGCAGAAGGAAGCGCTGTCGCTGGTCGCCGTTCGCGTGAGCGGCGATCGGGCGCCAGATCCCGTTGCAGACGTGCACGATCATCCGCAGCGAGCCGTGCGTTCTCGACAGGATCTCGAGCAGCTCGAGGTATCGCGTGAGCGGTACGCCGAGGCCACCGAACTCCTTCGGCGCCGCGAGTCGCAGGTAGCCGTGATCGCGGAGCTCGCCCCACAACTCGGCGGGGACCTGGCGCTCTTCCTCGATCCGCTTCTCCCAGTACTCCCCGCGGTCCGCGACGTACGCGTGGATCTCCTCCTCGAGTGCCTCGAAGGTCCGCGCTTGGGGCTCGGCGTCTGCGGGGGATGTGGTGGTCCTGGACAAGCGGACGAGCAGTATGGTCGATCGGCGGCGCGGCTCAGCCTTTCGGAGGCGGTGACTGTGGAGGTGCGTGAGGACCCGCGGATGCGCGCCCTGCGAGCAGACGCCCCTCGATGTAGCGCAACGCCGCCGGCGGCAATCCGCTCGGCCGGCCGCTGCGGAGCACTCGAACAGAGTGTCGATCCGAAGTAGGGGTCGCGCCGTTCTCTCTGGCTCGGCGCAGAGCCTGCGCTGCGACGCCCTCTGCCGATCCGTGGACGCGCGCGGTCGGAGTTGCGGTGAGGATTACATCAGCGGCCAATTCATAGTGAGTGCAACCAAGCACGATCCCACCGCTCTGCGGCGGCGTCCGGCTTGCTGCCGTCGCGACCGCGGCCTCGATCTGCTGCTCGTCGGCCGCCTCGATAGCTTCCGCCAGGCCCGGACAGGCAACCTCGGCAACGGGTATGCCCCCAGCAACCTGCTCGATGAGATCCCGCTGATAAGCGCTGCCTGTGGTCGCCGTTGTCGCCCAGACGGCCACCGGCTCCCCCGCTGAGACAGCGGGCTTGATCGCCGGAACCGTGCCGACCACCGGAACCGTGGTCTCGAGCTCCGCCCGGAGCACGTCCAGCGCCTGCACCGAAGCTGTGTTACACGCGAACACCAGAACGTCGGGCTCATAGCGCAGCGTCGCCCGCCCGCACGCCAGCGCTCTCGCAGCGATGTCATCGGGACTCCGGCAGCCCCAAGGTAGCCCGTCAGGATCCATCGAAAGCACGAACTGCGCGTCAGAGCACAGCTTGCACAACCTAGCTGCCGCTGGAAGGACTCCAAGTCCCGAGTCAACGAGCGCGAATCGCACCCAACGACCCGGTACCGGCCGTGAAGCCTAGGATCAGCTGGGCGGTCTCGAGCGGGACGTCGAGCTGTGGGAGGTGCCCGACGCCATCGAGCTCGACCCAGTCGGCGGCCGGCAGCCACTCCTGACGGAAGCGAACGGCGGCCGAAGGCCAACGCAGCAGCCGATCCGCAGTGCCCCAGAGGATCCGCACGGGACAGGTGACGGATTCCGCATCGAGGTTCCAGTCGTGGCGGAACGCGTGATCGATCAACTCGTAGGCTGACTTACATCCGGCCGCGCCCCGGATCTGATGGGCCAGCAGCTCTCTGGGAATGTGGTCGTAATTCGCCACGGTGTAGCGGGTGGTGGCCCGCCGACCCTGCTTTGTGGCCACGATGGCGTCGGCATACGGCGCGACTGGTCCGAGCAGCTCCTGCATGCTCCTGAACAAGTCGAGCACCTCGTCCCGGGCATGGTCGCCCTTCATCCAGCCGCCCGCGGGGGCCAGCGCGACCACCGTCCGGGCGCGGCCTCGCTCCGCGAGGCGCAGCGCGAGGTAGCCACCGAGGGAGTTGCCGACGATGTGCGCGGTCTCGAACCCTGCCTCGTCCATCGCGCGCTCCACCGCATCGAGCACCGACACGTCGCTGATCTCACCGCTGAACGGCGGCCCACCAGCGTGCCCGGCGAGCGTTGGCGCGAGCACGTCGTGGTGCTGGGTCAAATACGGCAGCACCAGCTCCCACGTTCGCCACGTGTCCGTGAATCCGTGCAGGCAGAGCATGGGCGGGCCGGAGCCCGCCCGATGAAAAGCGGTGAATCGGACTGCGCCCCCGGGGCTACTCAGGCGGCGACAGCCTCCCGCTCCATCTCCGGCGCGTAAGTCCCGGTACGCGCTGCTGAGTTCATCTTCGCGCGGTGGTAGTACGCCCGCTGCGCAGCTTCGACCTTCTCCGAGCGCCCCTGCCACGCATTCAACGCGGGAGCCTGCAGAGCCCGGCCGTAGGAGAACGACAGCTCCCACGGATGAGAACCGGTCCGGTTCATCGCGTTCAGGTTTGCCGTCGCGTCCTCGTCGGACTGCCCGCCCGAGAGGAACACAATGCCTGGCACCGCGGCGGGAACGTGCTTGTAGAAGCAGCGGAGCGTCCAATCAGCGACCTCATCGGAGTCCGCGCGATCCTGCGCGCCATAGCCGGAGAGCACCATGTTCGGCTTCAGCAGGGTGCCGAAGATGTCGACCCGCTGGTCGAACAGCTCGGTGTACAGCGCGTCGAGGACGCGCGAGGTCACGTGGTAACTGCGCTCGATCGTGTGATCGCCATCCTGAAGCACTTCGGGCTCGACGATCGGGACGATCCCAGCCTCCTGGCACAGCGCCGCATACCGGGCCAGGCCATGAGCGTTGGCCCAGATGCAGTAGTCACTCGGGAGCTCATCGGTGATTGAGTACGTGGCACGCCACTTGGCGAACCGCGCGCCGAGGCCGCGGTACTCCTCGAGCCGCGCACGCAATCCGTCGAGGCCCTCCGTGACCGTCTCTCCCTCCGCGAGCGCGAGCGGCTTGGCGCCCTGGTCGACCTTGATGCCCGGGATGATCCCATTCGACTGGAGCAGCTTGGGGAATGGGGTCCCGTCGGAACCCGACTGGCGAATCGTCTCGTCGAACAAGATCACGCCGCTGATGTAGTCCTCGACGCCAGGGGTCGTGAACAGCAGGTTGCGGTAGGCGCGGCGGTTCTCCTCGGTCGACTCGACGTCGATCTGGTCAAACCGCTTCTTGATCGTGCCGCCGCTCTCGTCGGCTGCGAGGATGCCCTTGCCTGGGCAGACGATGGCCTTGGCTGTCTCGCGTAGCTCGTTGTTCATGGTCTGCCTCCGTACGGGTGTTCAGAGGATGATCGCGCGCGGAGGCGCAGCTTGCAATCCGGTTCTACCTCGAGGAGTTCGAAATGAAGCTCAGCGCCCGTAACCAACTCGCCGGCAAGGTTGTCGCCATCAACCACGGCGAGGCGATCGCCAATGTCGAGCTCGACGTCGCGGGGCAGCGACTCGTCGCCTCGGTCACCGTGGAGGCCGTGCGGGACCTCGGCCTCGAGCCCGGCAGCGAGGTCCTCGCGGTCATCAAAGCCTCGGACGTGATCCTCGCCACCCCGTAAAGCCCCGCGGGGCCGCGGGGTAGCGCAGTCCGCCGCTCGCTCACCGGGAGCGCGG
>JALYZY010000188.1 GCA_030948665.1 Actinomycetota bacterium
GCAGCGCGGCCACGATTCTCAGGTCCCCGGCGACGGGCGCTTGACGGGCGAGCAGCGACAGGATCCCCTGGTGGACCTCGAGGTAGCGCCCGTCGATCCGGTCGTCGTCGGCGACGACTATCCCGGCAAGCTCGACGTCCTGGTAGCTGATCGCCTCCAGCGCGCGGTCAAGCTGCCCGATCACCATGTCGAGACCGCCGAGCGTCTGATTCTCGAGCTCTTTGAGCGTCTCGCGGAACTGATGGCGGGTCTCTTGCACCGAGGGGGCCCTTTAGCCGAACTTCCCGGTGACGTAGCGCTCGGTTCGCTCGTCCTTGGGATTGGTGAAGATGTCGTTGGTGGGGCCGTGCTCGACGAGCTCTCCGTCGAGCATGAACGCCGTCGAGTCGGCAACACGTGCGGCCTGCTGCATGTTGTGGGTGACGATCACGATCGTGTAGCGCGCCTTCAGCTCGTCGATCAGCTCCTCTACCCTGAGCGTGGCCAGTGGATCAAGCGCCGAACACGGCTCGTCCATGAGGATCACCTCGGGCTCGACGGCGATCGTCCGCGCGAGGCACAGCCGCTGCTGTTGACCTCCTGACAGACCGATCCCCGGGGCGCCGAGACGGTCCTTTACCTCCTCCCACAGGCCGACCGCGCGAAGTGCTGCGCGAACGCGCTCCTGCAGGTCGTTCCCGCGCGTACCGGTGAGCCGCAGACCGGCGGACACGTTGTCGAACACCGACATCGTCGGAAACGGATTGGGCTTCTGGAAGACCATGCCGATCAGGCGGCGCACCGCCGTCACGTCGACGCCGTCCGCATACACGTCCTGTGCGTCGAGCGTCACGCTCCCCTCAGCGCGCGCGCCCGGAATCTCCTCGTGCATGCGGTTGATGCAGCGAATCATCGTCGACTTTCCGCATCCCGAGGGGCCGATGATGGCGGTCGCCTGCTTGGCCGGGAACTGCAGGCTGATTCCCCTCACGGCATGCACGGCGCCGTAGTAGGCGTGCAGATCACTCAAGACGATGTTGTGTGAACGCTCGGGAGTGCGTTGGCTGGCTGGCTCGGGCGGCGGGTACGGCGCCTGTCGCCCGGCGGGAACATCGGCCGTGGACACGTCGCGTGGCTCCTTACTCTGGGTCTCGGGGGGGATCATGCCAGGCGACTCCTTCGCGCTGCGGTTCGGGCTATCAGGTTCAGGAGGAGGATCATCAGCACCAGGGTAAGGGCCGCGCCCCACGCGCGCGTAACGATTTCGTTGCGCGGCGAGGTGATGTCCTGGTAGATCTGCAGTGGCAGCGCGTTCATGAGGCCCGATGGGTTGAATGAGAGTGCCTGGGCCCCGAACGCGGTGAACAGCAGCGGCGCTGTCTCACCGGCGCCTCGCGCGATCGCCAGTAGCGAACCGGTGAGGAGCCCAGGGGCCGCTGTGGGGAGAACCACGCGCGTCACCACGCGCCAGCGCGGAGCTCCGAGCGCGAGTGCCGCCTCGCGAAGGCTGTCGGGCACGAGCAGTAGGACGACCTCGGCGGCGCGCGTGACCACCGGCAGCATCAGCAAGGCCAGCGCGACAGCACCCTTCCATCCGGTGAATGCGCCATCGACGTGAGCGAGAACCAGCGTCACGTAGATGAACAGACCGAACACGATCGAGGGCACCCCGGTCATCACATCGACGAAGTAGCGCACGATGTTCGCGAAGCGCGATTGCTTGCCGTACTCGGTAAGCCATAGGGCCACCCCAATCCCGACCGGCACTGAGATCGCGGTGGCGATTCCGACGATCTCGATCGTGCCGAGGATCGCACTGCGCACCCCGCCTGGAAAGCCGAGGAAGTTGCCGTTCGGGTCTGTAGTGAAGAACTTCCCACTCCAGGCACCGAGCCCCTGTTTGAACAGGTAGTAGATGACGAGCACCAGTGGGACGAGGGCGACTCCCGTCAACGTTGCGAGGACTCCCCGCATCAGCTTGTCCTTGCGCCGGCGACCAGCGCTCACCTGAAGCAAAGCGCTCATATACCTGGTGTCTCCACCTCAGGCGTCAGGAGTCCACCGCTCGAGCGCTTCCCGTGGGCGCCGCGCACGACGAACTGGCGCGCAACGACGTTGACCAGCAGAGTGAATACGAACAGGACGAGGCCGGCCGCGAACAGCGCCGAGCTGTGGATCGGGGTCGACGCAGCCTCGCCGAACTCGTTGGCGATAACCGCCGCGAGCGAATAGCCCTGCTGGAAAATCGAGTGTCCGAGGGGAGCGGCGTTGCCGATCACGAGCACAACCGCGATCGTCTCCCCAATTGCCCGGCCGAGACCGAGCATCGCGCCGCCTGTTATGCCGGATCGCGAATACGGGAGGATCGCCATCCGGATCATCTCCCAGCGAGTCGCACCGAGCGCCAGTGCTGCTTCCTTGTGCTCGGGCGGAACCGTCGAGATCACCTCGCGCGCGATCGCAGAGACGATCGGAAGGATCATGATCGCGAGTATCAGCCCGGCGATGAAGTAGCTCGGCCCCGCCACGGTGCCTCCGACGAACGGCACAAACGAGAACGTGTTAGCCAGAAACTGCTGGAAGCCCTTCAGATGCGGGATCAGCACGAACACACCCCACAGCCCGTAGACGACTGAGGGCACCGCGGCGAGCAGGTCAACCAGCATCGACAGCGGCCCGCGCAGTCGTCGCGGACATAGCTCAGTCAGGTA
Source organism: Actinomycetota bacterium (assembly GCA_030948665.1). Classification (GTDB taxonomy): domain Bacteria; phylum Actinomycetota; class Thermoleophilia; order Solirubrobacterales; family Solirubrobacteraceae; genus Palsa-465. The sequence continues at coordinate 2,691 of JALYZY010000188.1, forward strand.
CAGGGCGGTGGCTACCGCGACCGGCACCCCCAGGACGAGCGCGATCGCGGACGTGATCAAGGTGCCTAGGAGCAGCGCCAGCGCGCCGAACGTGCAACCGGCATTGGTTGCGGTGGTGCATGCGCCACCTTGCTGGAGTTGCGAGACGTCCCAGTGGTTGCGGACGAAGAAGTTGAAGAAGCCGATGTGTCCGAAGGCCGCCGACGACTGCCCGATCAGCCGCACGAAGAAGTACCCGATCAGCAGCAGAACGCCTGCTGCGAGGCCGCTCAGGCCCCATTGCAGCAGCCGATCCGGAAGGCGGTGCAGCGGCGACCGCCCGAAAATCGAGCGGTCGCCGCTAATGGTGCTGGAGCTCCCCCCCACGTGGGCCCAACCTACGACAGCGGTGTCCCGTTGCAGGTCAGGGATGCAAGCTGCGCCTGGTCCTTCGAGATCAGCGACGCGGGGAGCGGAGCGTAAGACAGCTGCTTCTCGATTCCCTGTCCGGCTCCGAGGCCGTAGGTGATGAACTTCTTGACGCCGAGCGCCACCGACTTGCTGACGCCGGCCTTGCACATGTCCTTGTAGACGATCAGGAATGTCTGCGAGACGATCGGGTACGCGGTCGGATTGGGCGAGTTGATGCTGCTGATCGCGAGGTTGGCCGGAACCTTGATCCCCACCGCCGCCGCCGAGGAGGCAGCGAGCGTCGGGAGGATGTAACTCCCGGCAGCGTTCTTCACCGAGGCGTATGTGAAGCCGTTCTGTAGCGCGTATGCCTGCTCGACATAGCCGATCGCGCCGGCTGTCTGCTTGATCGTCGCGGCAACGCCGGCATTTCCCTTCGCGCCGGTGCCGGTTGGCCAGTTGACGATCTTGTCAGGCTTACCCGCCGCCGCCGTCCAGGCCGGGCTGTAGTCCGACAGGAACGTCGTGAAGCCCTTCGTCGTGCCGGAGGAATCCGAGCGGTGCACGACCGTGATTGCGGTGCTCGGGATGCTCACGCCCGAATTGAGTGCCTTAATCGCGGGATCGTTCCAGGTCTTGATCTTGCCGAGGAAGATGTTCGCGATCGTCGCGCCGTCAAGCTTCAGCCCGGACTTGACACCCGAAAGGTTGTAGGAGACCGTGATGCCGCCGAACGCGATCGGGAACTCTGCCACCGGACCCTTCGCGGCAGCGATCTCGGACGACTTCATGGGCGGGTCGCTTCCGGCGAAGTCGACCGTGCCCGCCTGCAGCTGGGCGATACCGGCGCCCGAGCCGGTGGCCTGGTAGTTCACGGTCAGTCCCTGCGAGGAGAGGTTGGATCCCCACTGCTGGTAGATCGGCGCGGCCAGCGTCGACCCGGCTCCGTTGACCGTGGCCGACGCGGAGCTCGAGCCGGCGGAGCTGCTCGCGCTGGACGACGCCGAGCCGCTGCTACTGCTCGAGCTGCTCCCTCCGCACGCGGCTGTCCCCAACGCCAGCGAGCCGGAGATGACAAGCGCAGCCAAACTACCCATGTTCCTCATAGAAGTACTCCTTCAGTTGGTTCAGATCGGCCAGCCTCGCAGCGCCGAACCACAGAGTTGTTATCCGGTTGTGACCGACTGTGGGCGTTCGGTGAAGCCTCGGACGAGCGGTTGTGTGAAGGCCGAGACCTCGCACAGCGAGAGATCTGCCACTGGCTTGATTCAGACCCACGCGCCCGAGTTTCGCCTCCGACAGCGCGAGAGAATGACTCAGATCAGCCGCGCAGTTGTGACCGAGTTGTGAAGAGATTGTGTTTATCCGAGGCGCGCTCCGATCTCGCGCCCGCTGATCACAGGTTGATCACGAGTTGGGCGCATCGCCGCTGTAGGTTCACGGCCGCCGGACCCGCCTCCCTGGGCGGCGTGGTCACCCGGCGTACCGCACCGGCCGTCAATCACTGGAGGAACAGCGATGCCCGAAACTCAAGCGCCCGACCGCGGTCGGCGTCTTCGAACTCGCGCCGGATGGCACAGCGTGGCGCTGTCCGCTGTGGGAATCGGGGCTCTGTGCTGGGGGCAGGCCGCCGCGGCAGCTACGGCGCCCTCGGTCCCGGCGGGCTTCACGATCACGAAGGTGGCGGACGCCCCGAAGGGCGCCGCCAACTGCGACGACTTGGTGTTCCTCGCCGGGCATCTGTTCATGGGCTGCCAGAACAAGACGCTGAGCAACGGCGGCGGAGGCACCAGCACGCTCGTCGAGTTCACACCCGCGGGAGCGGTGGTCAACACATGGACGCTCAAGGACAAGATCGATGGCTTGGGCGCCGATCCGCTCAAGAACTACGTGATCGTGACCCTCGACGAGGACGCCAACTCGCACCTGGCGACGATCTCGCCGTCAGCTCCCGCCGCCCAGCAGGTCACGAACTACACCTATTCACCCGACCCACGCGGCGCCTCGACCCCGACCGCGCTGCGCACCGGCGGGGGTACGGACCAGGTGAGCGTCGACAGCTCCGGCCATATCTTCATAACCGCCTCCCACGCCGGCACACCGACCGGCACGGCGGTGTTCAAAGTCGTCTTGACCCCGCCGAGCAGTTCAGGCGCCACCGGCACCGCGACCTTGAGCCCGACGTTCCTCGACAACGCGACCGCGGCAAACGGAAACACCGGCTCCGGGACGGTGAAACTGGCGCTCGGAGACGTGGACTCGGGAGCAATCGTTCCGCAGAGCAGCCCGCGCTTTGGCGGCAGCTACGTGATCACCGATCAGACGGCATTGGCAATGGTCTTCTCGAGCGACATCTTCAAGGGCACGGGCGTCACCGTGCTGAAGACTCCGTTCGGGTTGGACGATCTTCTGTGGACGACGTCGAGCTCGGGCACGCTTTACGTAGTGGACAAAGGGCCCACGGCTAACTTGCCGGCCGTGTCCCCCTCAGCCCTCTGGAAGGTCACGGGTCCATTCGTCAAGAACACCGTCCTCGCGGCGAACGACGGTGCCGGCGACCAGGTGGTCAGCGTAAACCTGACCAACGGAAGCCTGACGCCCTTCGTCCGGCACCTCACCACGACCAAGGGGCTCGTGTACGTGGATGCCTCCGGAACGCAGACGCAGCTAACGCTCAACGGGGCACCAGCGGCGACCGCCAAGCCGGCGAGCCTCACCAAGCCCGCCAGCACGAGTGGGGGCGGATCCAACACGCTGCTGATCGTCGTGATCATCATCGCGGTCCTGGCGATCTTGGGCGGCGGCGGCTACGCGTTTTCGAAGCGGCGCCCGGCTACGAGCTGACGCATTGCATCCGATGTCCTCCCTTGGAGGCTGAGTGGCCCTAGCCGCCCTCAGCCCCCATGGAGGGCCCGGATGAGCAACCGCCTCATCAGGAGCTGTGCGTAGCACGGTCTTCAGCAGCCCCACGGCTAGCCGGGGGATTGCCGCGGACCTAAGGCGGGCACCGAAGCCCCGCCAACCGGGGGTCAGCGGCGAGTCGACTGCGGGCGGACGGGGGCGCTGATCTCGCGCTCCGCGGTCAGGCGGTATCCAAAGCCGAAATGGGTGTGGATGAAACGCCAGCCCGGCAGGACCGCCTCGAGCTTCGCCCGCAGCTTGCGCACGTACACGTCGACCGACCGGTCCCCGCGTTTCATCTGCCGTCCCCACACGACGCTGAACAGCTCGTCCCGGGAGACGATCCGGTCAGCACGGCGTGCGAGCTCTGTGAGGAGACGAAGCTCCCGCACCGAGAGCGTCAGCGCACGCCCCCGCGCCCTCACGAGGTGCTCGTCGGGGAGGATTTCGAGCGGGCCAACAGTGATCAGCTCGTGTCGCGACTGCGTGTGGACGGCCTCCACGCTCGGGATGCTCCCTCCTGAGTAGGTGGTCACGCATGACCGACTCGTAACGAACCTGTGAACACTTTGTGAGCGCGGGCCCGCTCAAGCCAAGCGCCGTAGCGAAGACAGCCTGCGTCAACAAGCGCGCGACCGAGACGGCTGCGGTCAGTGAGTCAGGGCAGCGTGAAGGGCGGCCGCGACCTGCGACTCGGGGTCGCCTTCGGGCGGCAGCTCCGCGGTTCCGGACTGCGCCCTGAACCTGTACCCGACGCCGAAGTGGGTGTGGATGTACGACCACTCAGGGGAGGCGGACCGCAGCTTCTGCCGAAGCTTGCGGACGAACACGTCGACTGAGCGGTCGCCGTGTGCCATCGCGTAGCCCCACACGCGCTCGTAGATCTCCTCTCGCCGCAGGACGCGGTCGGCGCGTGAGAGCAGTTGCAGAATCTCAAATTCGCGGGCCGTCAGTTCGAGGCTGACATCCCTGACGTATGCCTGATAGAGGTCCGGCCGGACGGTGATTTCGCCGACCTCGACGGCTTGCTCGATGCTCGGCATCTCGGTACGCCGGTGCCGCCGAACCGTCGCCTCGATCACGCAGATCAGCTCCTCGGGATGGCACGGCTTGGTCAGCCACGCGTCAGCCCCCAGGCGCAGCCCGCGAACCCGCTGAGCGACCGATGAGGGCCCGGTGCACACGACGACAGCCAGTCCCGGCAGCCTGCCGCAGACACGTTCGAGGTAGTGCCAGCCATCCGGGACGACGTTCAAGTCCACTACCAGCGCATGTGCCCGCATCGCCACGAACGACTCAACCGGCACGGCGCTGGCCAGTGTGCGGTGCTCGCACCCGTGCGCGTCGAGCCTGTGCGTCAGGACCTGCATGAAGCCGCTGTCGCGATCGATGATCGCTATGCGGAGACGCTGCGCGCGGCGGCTCGGGGCAACCTTCGTCCCGGGCTGGCTTCCGCTGGCCTCGGTCAACATGCGTGGCACTGTATTGCAGTCACTCCGGCCGGACCGGGGGTCCCGCGCTCCGATCACATCCTGTTTACACGGAAAATGCGAAGAAACGGACCCGCGGAGCAGGCTCTGGCTCAGTTGTACGCTCTCGTTTTGTGAGCTGTCCACCCATGACAATTCCGCCCCGGGCCCTCGTGCTGGTCGCCGCGGCGCTTGTAATGGCGGGCTGCGGATCCTCGTCATCGTCGTCACCCGCACGCCCGGGAACCTCCGCCACTGCCACAGCGCCCGCCACGACCGCCGGCCCGCCCCCAGCGATCTCCGAGCTGTCCGCGGCCGAGCGCCCGGGCCTGGCGCAATTCCCAGAGCCCCACGGCCGGACGCTCCGGCAGATGGGCGCGCTCATCAAGTCGAGCGCCCAGCTGGGAGCAGCCACCGGAAGCTACACCCCGGGCCTGCGCCGTCTCGCGTTCGGGCTTACGAACAGCTCAGGCGCGTTCATATACGCACCCACCGCGGTCTATATCGCCACCTCCCCGGGCGCGCCGGCCCGCGGCCCGTACCTCGCCCCAGCCGACCCGACCACCGTCGCGCCGCAGTACCGCAGCGAGCAGAACGCGGGGCCGGGCGGGATCCAAGCGATCTATGCGACTCAGCTCCCAGTTCCGAAGCCGGGGATCTACTATGTGCTGTCGCTGACTCGCGTTCGACGTGGCCTGATCGGTGCCCCCGGTCAGGTCGCCGTCGCGGCTTCCTCCCCGATCCCGGACGTCGGAGCGCACCCGCCTGACATCCAGACCGACACCCTCGCGACCGCCCACGAGAATGCAGCGCTGCTGACCACGCGGGTCCCACCCGAGCAGATGCAGTCGGTGTCGCTCACCCAGGCGCTCGGCAAGCGGCCGGTGGCGCTGCTGTTCTCGACCCCGCAGCTTTGCAACTCCCGTATATGCGGGCCCGTGACCGACGTCGCAGTCCAGCTCCAGCACCAGTTCGGCAGCCAGATCGCCTTCATCCACGAGGAGATCTACGTAAACAACCAGCCGTCGAAGGGCCTGCGGCCACAGCTAAAGGCGTTTCACCTCCAGACCGAGCCGTGGATGTTCGTGGTCAATCGCCAAGGGATCATCACCGCGCGCCTCGAGGGCGCCTTCGGGGTGAACGAGCTCCGCCAGGCGCTCGAGGCAGCCCTCCGATAGCCAGCGTGCGGCGTCCGCAATCGTCGTCGCTATCCTGCTGGTCAGGGGCGCCCTCGCCTAGTCGTCTGCCCGATATCGAATGGCCTCTCGCACCAGGCAAAAGGAAGAAGCACGTCAGCGGCGGATCGCTGCCGAGCAGGTACGGGTCGAGCGCTCGCGGCGCGAGCGACGGCTGCGGATCCTCGGCGGGACGCTACTGGGAGCGGTGGCAATCGTCGCCGTCCTCATCGCGGTTTCGACCGGCGGTGGCGGCTCCAAGCCGGCGCCGAAGCCGAACTCCGCGCAGGGGAAGACCATCGCCTCCACTGTCAACTCGCTGCTCGGTGGAATCCCACAGGCCGGCAACCGCATCGGCTCCCCGACCGCCCCGGTGACCGTGACCGAGTTCGGCGACCTGGAGTGTCCGATCTGCCAGACGTTCGCTCTCGGCGCCGAGAACTCGCTAATCGCCCACGAGGTCCGCACTGGCAAGGTCAAGCTCGTCTACCGCTCCCTGTGCACAGCGACCTGCAATGGGGCGGGACAGACGACGTTCACCACTCAGCAGACGGCCGCCGTCGCGGCGGGCAAGCAGAACCTCGAGTGGTACTACATCCTGCTCTTCTACCACCTTCAGGGCCAGGAGAACACAGGCTATGTCACCCCCACCTACCTGAACGGACTCGCTCGCCTCGTTCCGGGGCTCAACTACTCGACATGGCAGTCGGACAGCGGCTCCTCCAGCCTGGCCAGTCAGGTGACGCAGGATCAGCAGTTTGCGGCGTCTAACGGATGGACGTCGACGCCGACGCTCTACGCGACGGGACCGAAGGGCCAGACCCAGGCGGTCCAGGCCTCGCTCACCTATAGCGAGCTCCAGAAGGCCATTCAGACCGTCTCGTGATTCTCCGTCGCGTGATGATCGGCTTGGCGGTTGTCGGAGTCGGTGTCGCGACCTACCTGACCTACATCCACTACGCCGGCATCAACCCCGCATGCACCGCCGGCCAGGCGTGCATCAAGGTCCAGACGTCGGTGTGGTCGAAGGTCGCCGGAGTCCCGGTGGCCTTGCTCGGCCTAGTCGGATACGTCGGAATCCTCGGCAGCCTGCTGCTCCCCGACCGCGAGGAGGCGCGCCTAGCGACCCTGGGCCTGACGCTGATCGGCTTCGCCTTCAGCGGCTACCTGACCTATCGCGAGCTCTTCTCGATTCACGCGATCTGCGAATGGTGCGTCTCCAGCGCGGTGATCCTGACGATCCTTTTCATCGGCTCGATCACCCGCTACCTGCGTGCCCCCGAGGGCACAGAGACGGCGCCTCTCGACACGCCGGCTGCGCAAAATGGCACGGGTGCACCCCGGCGCAAAGCCGCCAAGGGCGCGTACTGATCGAGCGAGCTAGCGCCGCCACGCTTCAGGCGGTGCACGCGGCAAGGGTAGACACGAACTCTAGGAGCGGGGGTTGGTCGCGGCCGGCCGCTGGGTGCTCCTTCGAGACCTCGGGCACCCACGGCTTCGTCTGAGGCTGCAAAGTCTGGATACGCTGCACGACGGGTCTAAGGGGCATCCGTCGCGACGACAGCGACTAGAGTTGCTAGCGCGTACCCTGGGCGAGCGCACAGGGCCTGCCCGTTTGGCGAGGCTTTGCCCCGCTAACGCTCCGGTGCGCTGTCAGGTCCTCCCGTTCCCGCGCGTTTCGGCGTCCGGTACGCCGTGGCCCCTTGCCGCGGGCCTCACGTCCTCCACCATTCGCAGCCAACGCCGAAGAACCTGATCCAGCTGTGCCCCCCTGATCGGCTTGGACAAGTAGTCGCTCATGCCTGCGGCCAGGCAGCGGTCCCGATCTTCTGGCATCGAATGTGCGGTCGTGGCAATTATCGTGGTGTGTCGCCCGGCGTCGCGCGCCCGGATCT
>JALYZY010000193.1 GCA_030948665.1 Actinomycetota bacterium
GCCGAGTGGGGGCGTGGAAGATCGCCCGCCGGTAGACCGTTGAGTCAGCATGAGATCTTGTCCCCTGCGCGGTCAGCGCATACTCGTCACGGGCGGAGCGGGCACGATCGGCTCGCACATCGTCGACCAATTGGTGGACGCCGGCGCAGCCGAAATCGTAGTGCTCGACAACTTCGTGCGCGGCCGACAGCAGAACCTGGCGCGCGCGCTGGCCACTGGTCCGGTCCGGGTGATCGAGGGCGACATCCGCGATCGCCAGCTGCTCTCTCGGGCCATGTGTGACATCGACGTCGTCTTCCACCAGGCGGCAATCCGGATAACCCAGTGCGTAGAGGAGCCGCGGCTGGCCCTCGAGGTACTCGTAGACGGCACCTTCAATGTGGCCGAGGCGGCGGCGCGGGCGGGCGTAGGAAAGCTCGTCGCGGCTTCCTCGGCCTCGGTTTACGGACTCGCCGAGCAGTTCCCGACCACCGAGGTTCACCACCCCTACGCGAATGACACCTTCTACGGGGCGGCAAAGACATTCAACGAAGGAATGCTGCGCAGCTTTCACGCTACCACCGGCCTGGACTACGTCGCGCTGCGGTACTTCAACGTCTACGGGGCCCGGATGGACATCCACGGCCTCTACACGGAGGTCCTGATCCGCTGGATGGAGCGTATCTCGCGGGGCCTCGCGCCTCTGATCTACGGCGACGGCTCGCAGACCATGGACTTCGTCTATGTCGAGGACATCGCGCGGGCCAACCTGCTCGCCGCCACGGCCGACGTGACCGACGAGGTATTCAACGTCGCCTGCGGCGTCGAGACCAGCCTGCTGGAGCTGGCGCGCCGGCTGGCTGCCGCGATGGACTCGGAGCTCCCCGTCGAGCTCGGCCCGGAGCGCGGTGCGGCCAAGGTCGTCCGCCGGCTGGCGGACACGCGCGGCGCACTCGAGCGACTCGGATTCGAGGCGCAGATCAGCCTGGAGGAGGGCCTGGAGCGGCTCGTGCAGTGGTGGCGGGCCGAGCAGATCGACAGTCATGCGGACGAGCTGGCGGTGGCGTGACATGGAGGTCCCGTTCGCCCGCCCCTACCTGACAGGCGATGAGGGTGCCGCGGTCGCTGAGGTGATCGCCACGGGCTGGGTCTCGCAGGGCCCGAAGGTGCAGGCGTTCGAGGCTGCGCTCGCGGAGCGGGTCGGCGCCGAGGACGCCGTCGTGACCACAAGCTGCACAACCGCGCTGCACCTGGCCTTGCACGCGGCCGGCGTGGGCCCTGGAGATGAGGTGATCGTGCCCTCGCTCTCGTTCATCGCCACCGCCAACGCTGTGCGCCACTGCGGGGCGCAGCCGGTGTTCGCCGACATCGACCCGCGCACATACAACCTCGACCCCTATGCCGCCGAGCGGGCGATTACGAGCCGCACCACGGCGATCATGCCCGTGCATCAGGTCGGTCTGCCCGCGGACATGGACGCGTTCGTAGAGATCGCGCGCTGCCACCATCTGGCGCTGGTGGAGGATGCGGCTTGCGCGATCGGCGCGCGCTACCGCGGTCGACCAGTTGGCTCGATCGGTCCGATGGCGTGCTTCTCGCTGCACCCGCGAAAGGTGATCACGACTGGCGAGGGCGGGTTCATCGCGGTGCGGGACAAGCGTCTCGCCGAGCGCCTGAGACGTCTGCGCCAGCACGGGATGAGCGTCTCCGACCTCGCCCGCCACCGCACCGACCAGGTCGTGATCGAGGCATATCCAGAGCCCGGCTTTAACTACCGGATGACAGATATGCAGGCCGCACTGGGTCTCTGCCAGCTCGAAGTGTTGGACGAGGTGCTCGAGCGCCGACGCGTGCTGGCCGAGCGCTACACCGCGGCGCTGGCGGAGATGCCGGGGCTGGAGCCCCCCTACGATCCACCCTACGCGCAGCGTACCTGGCAGTCGTACTGCGTGCGGGTGGCTCCCGGATCGCTGGTCGACCGCACCGAGCTGATGGAGCGCCTGCTGGCGGACCGAATCGTCACCCGGCGCGGCGTTATGGCGATACACCTCGAGGAGGCATACGCCATGGCCGAGGCACGC
>JALYZY010000198.1 GCA_030948665.1 Actinomycetota bacterium
AGGGCGTCGAGGACTGGATCGACCGCTGCGTGGAGAAGATCGAAGCCGTACCCACACTCAACCAGGTCCTGCTCCCCGCCATGAAGGAGGTCGGCGACAAGTTCGGCGCCGGCGAGCTGATCCTGCCGTTCGTGCTCCAGTCAGCCGAGGTGATGAAGCGCGCGGTCGCGAGGCTCGAGCGCTACCTCGACAAGCTCGAGGGCTACACCAAGGGCACGGTGGTGGTGGCGACGGTGTTCGGCGATGTGCACGACATCGGCAAGTCGCTCGTCAACACGATCCTTACCAACAACGGCTACACGGTGATCGACCTCGGCAAGCAGGTCCCGATCTCGACGATCGTCGATGCGGCGATCGAGCACGACGCGACGGCCATCGGCCTCAGCGCGCTGCTCGTCTCGACTTCGAAGCAGATGCCCGCCTGCATCCAGGAGCTGCATGCTCGTGGACTCGAGTTCCCCGTGCTGATAGGCGGCGCCGCGATCAACCGCAAGTTCGGCCTGCGGATCCTCTACCCGGGCGGTCTCGACTCCGGGGACGTCTACGAGCCGGGCGTCTTCTATTGCAAGGATGCGTTCGAGGGTTTGGCCAAGATGGACCAGCTGGTCGACCCAGAGGCGCGGGAGGCTCTGACCAGCAAGACCCGTCAGGCCGCTCGCGAGCTGCGCGAGCAGCCCGCAGCGCCCGAGGAGGACCTGCCCCCGGTCACCGACTCCTCGGTAAGGAGCGCCGCGAGCACCGAGAACCCAATTCCAGAGCCCCCATTCTGGGGCGTCCGGGAGATCGAGATCGACATGGACGAGCTCTACCGGCATCTCGACACCCATGTGCTGTTCAAGCTGCACTGGGGCGGGCGCGGGGTCAAGGGCGAGGCCTGGGCCCGCTTGGTCCAAGACGACTTCCAGCCGCGGCTGGAGCGGATGTGGCGCGATCAGACCTACCTCCATCCACGAGCCCTGCTGGGGTACTTCCCATGCAACTCCGACGGCAACGAGCTGGTCGTGTGGGACCCGCAGGCACCGGGTGAGACCGAGCTCGAACGGCTTGCATTCCCTCGCCAGCCCAGGCATGACCGGATCTGCCTGGCGGACTTCTTCCGCCCGCTCACAAGCGGAACGCCAGATGTAGTCGCGATCCAGGCCGTGACCGCCGGCGATGAGGTGACCGAGCTGATGGCCGCGCTGGAGACCGATGGCGAGTTCGCCGAGCAGCTGTTCGTCCACGGGCTCGGCGTGCAGACGGCCGAAGGGCTTGCCGAGTGGCTGCACGGTCGGATCCGTTCGCAGCTCGAGATCGGCCCCACCCAGGGCCGACGGTACTCGTGGGGATATCCGGCGTGCCCCGAACAGTCAGAGCACGAGAAGGTATTCCGGCTGCTCGATGCGCCCCGGATTGGCTTGCAGCTGTCGGGCGGCTACGCGATCGAGCCCGAGCAATCGACGCTCGCGATCGTGGCTCACCATCCGCAGGCCGTGTACTTCGGGATGAAGGCGGGCTCCCTCCCCCGGACCGCCAAGCAAGCCGCGGACGAAGTGATCGCCGGGAGCGAGAAGGACCCAACGCGCCTGACGGAGCTCACCGATGCAGAGCCACCCGAGGCCGGGACCGAAGCCGGCGAGGGCAAGCCAGCCCTCGCGAGCGCGTAGTCGAGACACTCGGAAAACCTGAGTCTCGACTCTGGCGGGCGCCCATGACGGCGCCGAGGCTTGCTCGCTCTCGGCCGTGGGTAGTACCCCAACGCTGAATTACGTCCGGTAACAGACGAGCGAGGAGGCCGGTGAATGGCGACTGAGGCTGCCGTAGGGGATCAGCTGGGCACGATTGAGACCGACATTCCCGCGCGACTCGACAGGTTGCCCTGGTCGCGCTGGCATTGGAAGATCTTGGTCGGGCTCGGAACCGTGTGGATCCTCGACGGCCTCGAGGTGACGATTGTCGGGTCGATCGCCGGAGCAATTTCCGCTAAGGGCAGCGGGATCAACATCGCGTCCGGGGACATCGCCGGCTGGGCAGCGTCGCTGTACGTGGCGGGCGCGTGCGTGGGAGCGTTGGTGTTCGGACGCCTCACGGACCTCTTCGGCCGCAAGAAGCTGTTCATGATCACCCTTGGTGTCTATCTCGCCGCGACCGTCGCCACCGCGTTCGCCTGGACGCCGTGGTTCTTCTTCCTCTGCCGGTTCGTGACCGGTATGGGCATCGGCGGCGAGTACAGCGCGATCAACTCCGCGATCGACGAGCTCATCCCAGCCAAGCATCGCGGCCGGATCGACATCCTGATCAACGGCACCTACTGGGCCGGCGCCGCTGCCGGGGCGCTGCTGTCGGTCGTGGCGCTGCACGTCTTCTCACCGCTCCTCAGCTGGCGGGTCTGCTTCGGGCTCGGCTTCGTGCTCGGCTTGGCGATCCTGTTTGTCCGCCGGAACGTGCCTGAGAGTCCTCGTTGGCTGTTCATCCACGGACGCGAGGACGAGGCTGAGGAAGTCACGCGCGATATCGAACGACAGGTCATGGAGAGCACCGGCGACACGCTCGAGGAGCCTGAGGACACGATCACGATCAAACAGCGCAAGTCGATCGGCCTGTGGGAGATTCTCGTCGCGATCGTCCGAAATTACCCGAAGCGCTTTGTCCTCGGGATGGCGCTGTTCATCGGCCAGGCGTTCCTCTACAACGCGATCCTGTTCGGCTACGCGACGCTCCTCAGCAAGTTCTTCGGAGTAGCCACCTCGAACGCGCCGTACTACCTGGTTGCGTTCGCCGTCGGGAACCTGCTCGGGCCTATCATCCTCGGGCCGCTGTTCGACACGGTGGGCCGGAAGATCATGATCTCCGGGACCTACATCCTCTCGGGTGTGCTTCTCCTGATCACCGGCTACCTGTTCGACCAGCACCAGCTGACCGCCGCTTCGCTGACGATCGCTTGGTCCGTCGTCTTCTTCTTTGCCTCCGCGGGCGTGAGTGCGGCGTATCTGACCGTCAGCGAGATCTTCCCAATGGAGACCCGGGCGCTGGCGATTGCCATCTTCTACGCGCTCGGTACGGGGATCGGTGGAATCATCGGGCCACAGCTGTTTGGCCGGTTGATACCGACCGGGAAGACCTCGGACATCTTCTTCGCCTTGATAGTCGGCTCAGTCCTGATGATCGTCGGCGGGATCGTGGAGATCCTGTTCGGTGTCAAGGCCGAGCGGAGAGGCCTCGAAAGCATCGCGAAGCCGCTTACCGCCGTCGAGTCGGCGGCCAAGACCGGCGTGGCCCGCGCTGGCCCAACGGTGAGCTCCGGGCCACGTCCCCGCGTCGCCTAGCAGCGGCCCGAAAGCAGTTTCGGGGATCGCCGGGCGTGATCAGCGCCCGGCGATCGCCAACCCGTCGAGCTGGTCTTGGTAAGCCGAGAGGTATCGCGCAGCGACCGCGTCCCAGCCGAGAGCAGGCTCCACGGCGTCACGGCAGCGTGCGGCGATAGCGCTGAGGCCCTCGGGGTCGTCGAGAAGCCCACAGACTGCTGCCGCGAGGGCCGCCGGGCCGCTGTCACGGGCGACCAGGCGCCCATCCACCGGGCGCAGCAGCTCCGGGATCGCCCCTACCGGCGTGCCCACCACTGGCGTCCCACAGGCGAGTGCCTCGCCGGCCGCCAGGCCGAACCCTTCGAGCTTGACCGTGGGGATCACCACCAAGGTGGCGCGCCGGTAGCCCTCAACGAGCGCCGAGTCGGATATCTGCCCCAGGAAGCTGACTCTGTCTGCGACTGCGAGAGTCCGCGCGAGGGCACGCAGTTCCCCCTCGAGCTCCCCCGTCCCGGCGATCTGAAGCGATGCTCTTGGGTGGAGCCTCGAGATCTCCGGCATCGCGCAGATCAGCTGGTCGACACCGGTGCGCGGGGTGAGGCGTCGTGCGGTGAACAGCCTGGGCGACTGGGGGTCGGAGCGGGGCGTCTCGCCGTCAGGTGCGAACCGTCCTGTGTCTATCCCCCCTGCAAGCACCTCCGCGCGCGCCCCCGCAGCCTGACTCAGCTCGGCAAGCTGGCCGCGCATGAATTCGCTCAGTACGAACAGGCGCGGAGACCGGCTGACCACCAGCCGCTCGCTTGTTCGCACTGCTGCCACTACCGCCGGCTGGACGGCGCTGGGAAGGCGGTACGTGCCCTGGCGCTCATCGAGCAGCTCTCTCCACACCGGCGCGTGAAACGTGTAAAGGAACCGCACCCCGGTCAGCGCTAGCGGGAGAGCAGTCGGCGCGAAATGGCAGTGAACGATCGTCTCCGGACCGCGGGCCCGGTGGACCGGCGCAAGCACCCCCCGGGCCGCGCTGAGCGGATACAAGGCCGCGAACAGTGGATTGGACTTCGAGGGAACGGCGTGGCGGATGATCGTGACGCCATCTGCCGCGTTCTCTCGTGCGGGTGGCCCGGCCGCTACTCGCTTGGCCAGAACGATCACCTCACACCCGGTCCGCGCCAGCGCCGCGGCGAGCTCGCGCACGTACCGCGGCAAGCCACCCACCTTGTCGGGCATCACAGTGTTCGAGACGAGGACGACTCTCATCAGCTCGCGACGCTCCGAGGCACTCATCGCCTACCGACGCCCCCCGACTCCTCGCGGCCGAGGGCAGCGCGAGCCCACTCCGGCCAGCGATCCTCCCAGCGATGCTCGAGCACCCAGCCGCGCCGGTCCGCGCTGACTCCCGGTGCCGGACGCTCGGCGCGCGCAACCGCCTCCGCGAACGCGACCGGCGTGGCGGCCTCGACCACGCTTACCGCCTCGACAGTGCTCCGCTCCCCGAGCGCGCCGGGAGTAGAGACGATTGGGCGATCTCTGGCCACGTAGTCGTAGAGCTTCATCGAGTCCTGTCCGACCACCTGAGCGGCACGATGCGCTGCGATCAGTACTCGCCCTCGATCGAGCGCCTCAGAGAGCCGCTCGCGCCCTACCGGTCCGTGCCAGGTGACCCGGCCAGGATGCGCCGAGAGCAGCCTCTGGAGCTCGCCATCCGGCGAGCTTCCGCGGCCGGCGTACCGGCATTCGCCGAAGAGCTCGAGCGTCCAGTCCGTCAGGTGCCCGACCACGGCTGAGATGAATGGCGCGTCGAAGCGCTCTGACAGCGTTCCGGCATAAACCATGCGCAGCTCCGCAGGACGCTCGGTCACGGGAGCTCGCAACAGCTCCTCGCTCGCGCCGTTGCGGACGACCGTGACTGGCGCACCGGAAAAGGCGCTGGCCAGATAGGTCGAGGCGAGGATCACCGCGTCTGCTTCAAGCGCGATCTGGCGGTACATCGCATCGAACGCGTGCGCCCGGCGCGGAATCAGCGCGCGCCAGTCGTCCGCACAGTCGAAGACACGACTGCGAGCCGGCACGGCCTTCACGGCCGGCCACTGCCACGGCTGGGTCGCGACCAGCACGGGGTCCCCCGGCCCCGGCGGAGCCCGCAGCCCCCGGCGCAGCCTCCATGTGTCGAGGCGCTGGGCGAGGTCCGAGCGATGGCCAGGCACGAGCGTGGCCTGGGAGCGGACTCGGATCCGAGGCTGTACCTCGATCGTCCGCGTCCCCAGCCCGTCGAGCCACGTGCGCCGGCCTGCGCGCGTTGCTAGTGCACGGACGTCGAACGGGCTCTCGATAAACAGCACCTCGTGTCCCGCGGCGGCTGCGCTGAGCGAGATCATGTGCTCTCTCCGCGGGCTCGGAAGCCACGGGCTCTTAGAGCAGATCACGATTGTGGCTGGCGGCAAAGCTCTCGAAGGATGGACTCCACAGCGGCGGACGAAGCGCTCCAGCTGGCCGCTGAGGCGTGGGCTCGAGCCGCTGCCGCGAATGAGTCGCGGACCCCGGGGACCTCGAGCTGGTCGAGCTTGGAGCTGACGGCCTCCCCGTTTCGGGGGACCGCCCAACCCGTGCGCCCCTCCTCGATCGTCTCCGGCAGACCCCCCTCCGCCGACACGATCACCGGCGACCCCGCCGCCTGGGCTTCGAGCGAGGCCAGTCCGAACGGCTCTCGCTCGGCCATGTAGAGAGTCGCCTGCGCCGCGCCATATGCGCCTGCCAGCTCAGCATCCGAGATGCCGGTGCGAATCGTCAACTCGACTCCGGCCTTGCCTGCGATCGCCCGGAGACGCTCCGCCTCGCTTGCCGCCGGCGTGGGAGCCACGACGAGCACCGGCCACTTAACTGCCGCGCGCCCGGCGGCCGAGATCGCGAGGTCATGGCCCTTGCTCGGGATTAGGGCGCCCACCGACAGGATGTGCTCTGGTGCGCGGGCGGGCGCGCCGCTCCACAGCTCAGCCGCTCCCAACGGGATCACTTCGGCGTCCCGGCCATACGCCCGCTCGATCTCGCGAGCGGTGAAGGATGAGTTCGTTGCGAGTCGGGTGGCACAGGCTACCCCCCAGCGGTCCAGGCGCCGTTCAGCGGCGTGCAGGGGCCAGTAGACCGGTCCCGTGGCGGGGTTTCGCGAGCCCTTGGCAGCAGGATCGTGGTCGACGCGGCGCGGCTCGTCGCAGAAGTACAGCGACGGCGCAACGCGCTCGAGCAGCGCGGCCGGTGACTGCAGATATCGGCACGGGTTCGCGTACACGACGTCGACATCGAGGCCGCGAAGCATGTTTGCTGCCTTACGCCAGACCCGGAGCAGCGCCACGAAATCCGTATAACGCAGCGGCGGTCGAACGGCGCGCGCAACCTTCGGCGCGCGTGGCCGGTAGTTCACCACGTGCGCATCGCCGCTCACAGGCGTCGCTGTCCCCAGGCATACCTCGACCACCTCTGACCCGAACCGCGAGATCTGTTCGCTCATCCGGCGGTGCGCTCCGCCGGGCTGGAGGTTGTGGATCACGCCGACGCGCATGGGTTAAGGATGCCTACAGTCTCCCCAGGAGCAGCGATGGCGCACCTCCACCCCGAACTCCCGCCGGTTGGTCGCTCGCGAACGGAGCGAAGAATCGCCCTTCTGACCGAGATGGATTCGTGGAGCGCCTCCACACGCTACCGCGCGCTCCAGCACGTTCCCCGGCTACGGTCCGTGTTCGGCACCGTCGACGTGTCGACTGCCGGCGATTCGCTCGCCCGGCCGCCAGGACGCATCGGACAGATTCGATACTTCGCCGGCCACGGCGCCCGATATGCCCGTCGTGGACTGACGGTCAGGGAGATGGTCGGCTCGTACGACGCTCTGCTGGTGCAGCGAGGCCTCTATCCGCTGGGACCAGCGATGGTCGCTCAGACCCTGCGCCGCTACGAAGGACGCGTCGTGTTCGATCTAGATGACGCGTTATTCGTGACGCGGCCGGCGATCGAGCACAAGGGCAGGGCTGCACGCTGGCTCTACGGGCCCCAGCAGCAGCGGCTGCTCCTGCGCCGAGCAGACGCGATCGTCGTCAGCACGCAGGCCTTGGCGGAGATGCTCCCAGCGGGCGCGCGCGCCCCGGTAGTGCTCCCCACGGTTCCTGATCCAGCGCGATACCCGATCGCAAGCCATGACGATGAGCGCCCCGTCGTCGTCGGGTGGGCCGGAACCGTCGGCGGCCTGGGGTATCTCGACTCCATCTCAGCGGTGCTCGAGAGGCTGCGGCGGGAGCGGCTGATCGAAGTCGAGGTCATTTCCTCAGAGCCATGGCGACCATGGTCAACGTTCCGCCGCTGGCGACTCGACGACGAGACCTCCCTCTTTCTCGATTTCGCGATCGGGATCATGCCCTTGCCCGACACTCCATATACACGTGCGAAAGCAGGATTCAAGCTTCTCCAGTACATGGCCGCCGGACTCCCCGTGGTCGCTAGCCCCGTAGGGGTGAACCGAGAATTGGTCCGCGACTCGGGCGCCGGCTTCCTCGCTGAGGGGCCCGATGAGTGGGCGCAGGCGCTCCGCGAGCTCGCCTCGAGCGCGGAGCGCCGAGCGCGGATGGGTGAGAGGGGACGCCGGTTCGTGGAGCGCTACGCGGACCTCGGCGGACAGGCCACAACCCTGGCGAATCTGCTCGCGCCTTGAGTACACAGCGGGGTTCTGGATCATGTCCAGGCCCTTGAAAATGTGTCCATGGGCTCCTGAACCGCTTCAGTGAACCCGGTAGATCCGTCGAGTCAGGTCGCATGGTTCTGGCGAGGGACGTACTGCCCAACGGCAGAACGAGGGGGCGCTTGGCACGGATGTCGTTGCTACTCGTACTCGTAATGCTGGTGCTCGGCGCCACCAAGGCGGGCTCCGGCGGGGCAGCGACACTGCCCGCGGCCCCACAGTCGCTGGCGCTGCTCACAAGTCAAGTCAGTGCCTACGCGGGCGCGCTCGGCCCCTACAAGGACGGCACCTGGACGACCTCGAACACTCTCTGCTGGGCCTGCAACCAGGGTGGTCCGGCCACGGCAGCCGCGACCCTCTACATGCTCACCGGAAAAACGCAGCCGAACCTCCTGCGCGAGGCGGAGGGGACGGTTGACAGTGCGATCGCGACTCACCAGCGGCCAGATGGTGCATTCGCCGGCCCCCCTGGAGACCCTCAGTCGCCGGAGGTCGCGACGATGTTCTTTGGCGTCGAGGAGGGCAACATCTATCTGGAGCTCTCGCCGGTCCTCGACCGGGTGCGGCGCGCGCGCTGGCAGGCTTCGATCGCAGCCGCGGCGTCGTACCTGATCGGTCACGGAAACCTCACTTGGTACACCAGCGGGAACATCAACCTGGGCAACGCAGAGCTGTTCTATCTCGCGGGGAAGGCGACCGGCAGTGCTGCTTTCGTCCGCGCGTATCGGCAGGCGTTGAGCTTCGCGATCAGCCCACCGCAGCGCAGGTGGTCCGGCCGCGGACTCGTGATCGTCAGGCAGCCGACACGCGCCGACGGGTCCGACGGAACGGGATATCTGACTGAGACCGGCGCCGGCGGCACCGGTTACGACGCCGAGTACACCCAGCTCCAGCTGGATGTCGCAAGCCGTCTGTATCTGCTCTCAGGCGATCCACAGGTCCTGCGCCTCTCGAACCTCCTCGTGAACATGCTCCTGCCGCGGATCAGCTCGAGCTTCATGCTGAATACCGGCGGCGGCACTCGGCACACCGAGGCCAGGCGTGAGGTGCCGCTGATCACTTCGGCCTTCGCGGTGCTCGGGCTACACGGCGGCCGGGCCGATCTCGTGCCGCTGATCCTCCCCGCGCTTGCCGCGCTGCAGCGGACCTATGCCGATCCGATAAACGACTATGGCGAGGTGTATCGACGCGCGCTGGGCAGCGACGTGTCGGTGATCGCTCTCGCCGCGGAAGGTCCCGGCGCTCCGAGCCAGCCGGACGGCCGGGCGGCCCACGCCGCCCCACCGCTCACGCACGGGAAGTGGCACACGCACCGTAGGCACCGGCGGCACAGGCGCGGCAAGCGCTGGTGAGATTTCTGGCTGCCTCGGCGCCCGCTCGCTGATATCCTCACACGCCGGGCGGGCACCCAGCGGGAGGTGGCCTTCCGCGTGCCTGCGCTCGCATCCAGCCCCCGGACACCAGCTTTCTAACTCGTGCTAAAGCGGCTCCTCAGCGCTCCTCTGACCTTCCTGCTCCTGCTCGCGCTGAGCGCTCCAGGGGCCTCGGCCAGGACCCCGTCGGGCTTCTTCGGGGTAGTGCTCGACCCGCAGCTGGCCGCCGGCAGCACACCCGCGGCGATCGATCAGCAGATGGCCCTGATGGCGCAGTCGGGCGTCCAGTCCGTGCGGACAGACTTCGACTGGGAGACGACGGAGCCGCGCGCTGGCCAGTACATCTGGGGGCCGCTTGACAACATCGTCACGGCAGCCGCCCGAAGCCATCTGCAGCTGCTGCCGATCGTGGAGTTCACGCCCAGATGGGCCTCCAGCCACCCCAGCCGCGCCTGGGATGAATACGCGCCCGCGAAGGTACGCACATATGCGGCCTTTGTGACGGCGCTCGTCGACCGCTACGGCCCTGGCGGAACGTTCTGGACAGCCAATCCGGCGCTGCTCGCCGACCCGATCCGGGCCTGGCAGATCTGGAACGAACCGGAGGGGACCAAGTACGACTGGCGCTCCCGGCCCTGGCCATCGACGTATAAGGCGCTCCTTCGTGCGGCGTACATCGCGATTCATAAGGCCGACCGCGGCGCGAGCGTGGTCTCCGGTGCGCTGGTCGGCCTGAACACCACCACGCTCACGCCGTGGGCAGAGGCGCGAGACCTGTACGCCGTGGGCGCCAAGCGGTACTTCGACGTCCTTGCGGTCAATGCGTTCACCAACGCGCCGAGTGTTTCCGCCAGCGTCAAGCGCTCGCTGCAGATTGTCCGTTTGGTCCGTCAGGTGATGCGCGCCCACGGCGATGCCCGCAAGCCGATCTGGGTGACGGAGGTGACGTGGACAGCCGCCAAGGGCAGGATCCCGCCTTCTCAGTACGCCGGCTTCGAGACGACTGCGAAAGGCCAGGCAGCGCGCCTAACGGCGTACTACACCGAGGTCGCAGCCCAGCGCCCATACGGCATCCAGCGCGCCTTCTGGTACACGTGGGGGACGACCTACCAGGACAAAGCACTGTTCGGGATCCCGCCGACATTCCAGTACGCGGGCCTGATCCAATGGGCCCCGACCACCGGATCTGTGCCGCTGCCGCTGCTCTCGACCTATCACAGCGTGGCGGCGCGGTTCGAGCACTAGTGCACCGGACGGTGCACTAAGCGCCAGAGGAGGCCCACCGAGGAAGACGGAACTCGGCCGGCCAGGCGCCAAGCGCGCTGAGTACCGCGAGGAAGCTGAGCGCGGAGGCGCACACTGCGACCACCGGGGTGTCCAGCAGGACCAACGCGACGGCGCTCGCCACGACCAGCGCAAGAACCGGGCGGCGGCTGACCGTTACCAAGCGCGCCAGACTGAGATCGCCTCGCAAACGGACGATCGCCGACGTGCAAACGAGGACTTCGGTCGCGAGCGTCATCCATGCCGCGGCCACGACCCCGATCTGCGGGACCAGGATCAGATTACCGGCGACGTTGAACACGATCGCGATGCTGTTCTGGATGACGAGCGCTCGGTTGCGTTCGAACACCACCATCAGGTTGCCGACCAGATTGCTGAGCACGCTCACCACACCCGCCCCCGCGAGGATCCCGAGCAGCGCCGAGGCGTGGGCGTAGCGCGCTCCGAAAGCGAGCCTGACGGCCGGACCGGCGAATAGCAGCAGACCGACGAACACGGGCAGCGGCACGACTACAAGCCAGTGCCAGACGCGAACTATCAGCCGCTCGAGCTCACGTCGGTCCGAGACTCTCACCGCCATCGCCGGAAGCGCTCCACTCATCACAGCGCCGGAGACCGCGCTCAGGACAGTGACGACCTTCGCCGCGGCGGCATATTGCCCCAGCCGCGGCCCAGTGATAAGCCAGCCGAGCAATACGAGGTCGATCGTCAGGTACACGCGCGTCAGGATCGAGACAACGCCCAGCGGCGCCGCGCGGGCCAGCAGCACGCGACGACTGAAGCGCTCGCGGCTGCCTGGCTCGAGCACCTTCGCCACGGCCACAGAGACGATCAGGTTGTTGACGATCGAACCGGCGCTCACTGCGACTGCCACCGCCACAGGGCCGAGGCCCTGCGCCGCCACCAGCACCGATACGCCGACTTGGATGGTTATCACGCATACGTCGATCAGCACCAACAGCCGCGTTCGCCGGGCGATCACCATGAACGTCCGAGCCGGGTTGAGTCCGTTGAACAGCATGCTCGGTGCGAGCACCAGAAGCACCATGCCGCGGTCGCTTGCGACGTCCGCCGTAAACGCGAGGGCGACGAGGATCACGGTCAGGACCGCGGCCCAAGCGATCGCGATCTCGTAGGCGGCACGCAGCATCGAGCGATGCGCGGCCGGCGATCCGGCGGCGTCGCGGCTGAGCATGAGACTGAAGCCGAGGTCGGCGGCGGCACCGAGGAGAGCGGCGGTGGCGATCGCCGAGGCATAAGTGCCATACCCGGTGGGGCCGAGCAGGCGAGTGATCGCGAGCGTCGCGATCGCACCCAGCACGGTCACCAAGCCAAGCCGACCGACGAGATCCACAGCCGCTCGGAAGACCTGGGCCGCGCCCTGCTCGGTGATGGCGCGCTCCGGCTGCACCGATCGAGTTCTAGCGGTCGAGCGCCCTACCAGGGCGCCGGCCCTAGGGCTGCGCGCTGATCACGATCCTGAACCCCCCGGTGTTGTCGCTGGGGTGGTTGTCGTCGAAACGGAAGCGCGGCGCAATTCCTCCCCCCGTCGCGCGAAACATGTACGGGTGCTGCACGCGGCCCTGATCTGAGGACGGTTTCGATGGGTTCCCAATCGCGACCGGATGGAAC
This sequence comes from Actinomycetota bacterium, assembly GCA_030948665.1. Classification (GTDB taxonomy): domain Bacteria; phylum Actinomycetota; class Thermoleophilia; order Solirubrobacterales; family Solirubrobacteraceae; genus Palsa-465. The sequence goes on from JALYZY010000198.1 coordinate 12,294, forward strand.
CACCGGCTGCCAAGGTTGATCTGGAACAGCGGCATTTTGAACGGCAGCGAGCGACAGTGGCTGCCTGGGTGGAGCCGGTGAAGCGCGAAGCGGAATTGGGCGTCGTCGCTGGTGGGCGTCGTCTGTGACGAGGTGGGAAACTCGGGTCGTGCCTCGGGCTTCCCACACGGCTCGCGGTTCCAGATGTTCCACACCGCGACCGTTCCCGAAACCCTGATCAGGTATGGCCGGCCGGCCGTAAGCACGACCGGCGCGATGACCTCCGGGCCGCAACCTCCGCGGGCGATGCACTGGCCCGGGGTGATGTCCTGCCCCTTATTACTGGCCAGGAACAGGACCGTGTCGGAGGTGGAGCCCCAGGCTATGGAGCCGGCTGCGGCAGCGATCACGAAAGCGGCAACCGAGGCGCACGCGGTTCGCGCTCCGATTCGAGCTAGTCCGCGTGCAAGCTGAGCCATCTCATCCCCTGCCTTCCCTGAGCGAGTCCGCGCGTTCGCGGAACTGCCTGGTGACGCGCGTCACCTGGTTGGATTGTTGCACCAACTCCCGACGCGCCCCGCATTGCCGGAATTCTGTCTAATTTGGCCCCGTGAGGCAAGCACAGGTGACCCATATCTCGCCGCTGGCATTCGGTGCGGAGGGTCTGTGGGGCGGCGGCGAGCGCTACCCCCGCGAGCTCGCGCTGGAAATGAGCCGGATCGTCCCGACCCGACTCGTCGTGTTCGGGCCCACTTCGAAGCGATATCGAGTGGGTCGCCTGCAGGTCTGCCAGCTGGCCAACCGAGGGCTTTACAAGCAAGGTCCCGTCAACCCGGTCTCGGAGCTGCTGCCGCTCTATGCCGCGCTCACCCACACACTGCACCTGCACCAGTACCACTCGATCGTGACGAACGTCGGACTGCTGAGCGCTCAGATCACCCGGCGACCGGTCTTCTGCACCGACTACGGCGGCGCGTCCTACAACTACGCCGACCGACTGTCATTGGAGCGCTTCCTGACCGGCTTCCTTCCGGTTAGCCGCTTCTCGGCCAGCTTCTTTCCGCAGCTTGGTGACCGCGTGTCCGAACCAATCCTCGGCGGGGCCGACACCAGGCGCTTTCACCCCACCCGGGCCAACCGTGAGCGGCAGGTCGTGTACGTCGGTCGGCTGTTACCGCATAAGGGCATCGACGTATTGATCAGGGCGCTCGACGATCGAACTCCCTGCCGGATCTTCGGCCGCGCCTATGACCCGGCGTACCGAGCCCAGCTACAGCGGCTCGCCGCCGGCAAGGACGTCGTTTTCCACGAGACGGCATCCGACCAGGACATCGCCGAGGCATACCGCAGCTCGCGCTTGGCGGTGCTGCCATCGGTCTACCGGTCGATCGATGGACGCTCTCACCCCTGGACCGAGCTGCTCGGGCTGACGATGCTCGAGTCGATGGCTTGCGGAACGCCCGTTGTCGCCTCGCGAGTTGGCGGCATCCCCGAGATCGTGCAGGACGGAGAGACCGGCTACCTCGTGGAGCCGGGAGATACCGAGCAGCTAGGCGAGCGAATTCTCGAGCTGCTCGAGCCCTCGAACCGGTGGCAGGCGATGTCAGCACGCGCCGTCGAAACCGTGCGCGACAGGTTCACGTGGCGCCACGTCGCCGAACGCTGCCTGGCCGCCTACGGCGCGAGGCCCGCCTCTCGTGCGGGACTGCTGTGAGCAGCGTCAACGTCTGATCGATCATGTGCTGCTCGGAAAAATCGGACAGCACCCGCTGCCGCGCGGCCCGGCCCATCGTTTCGAACTCGTCCGCGTGGCTCAGCATCCAGCTGGTGGCGGCCGCAAGCGCGGAGGGATCGCCCGCGGGCACGATGCGCCCCTCGACGCCGTCAGTCACGAGCTCGCGGAATGGACCGGCGTCGCTGACGACCACGGGCAGACCCATCGCGAATGCCTCGAGCACGGCGAACGGGGCCCCCTCGCAGCGGCTTGCAAGCACGAACAGGTCTGCGGCGGCGAGCAGCCGTGGGACGTCTTTGCGGTATCCGAGCAACCTGACGCGATCACTGATGCCGAGCTCCATGAGCCGGGAGACGAGCGAGGGCCGGCCAGGACCGTCGCCGACCCAAAGCCAGCGCGCATCCGGGTTCTCAGCGACTACGGCAGGGATCGCATCCGCTACCACGTCATATCCCTTCTGCGGGTCTAGCCTTCCGACGGTGACCAGCAGCTGGGACTGCTGGCCTAGGCCCAGCTCCTCCCGGACACGCCGGCGGGCCGTGGTGCGCTCGTCATTGCTGATTGCGCCCAGCGCAGGCGAAACGCCGTTATAGACCAGATCGATCGTGTCGGTGCTCCACCCGAGGGCGGCGGCGAGGTGATCGCGATTATCAGCCGACACCGCGACCCACTGCTGGCCGAGCCGCCTGCAGAGTGAGTACAGCGCCCGCCTTGCTCCGCCGAAGCTCAGGCTCGGGGGCACCAGTTGTGCGATCGCGACCGAGCGCGCTGGATGGAGCGCAGACGCGAGCACGATCCCCGGCGACTGGTCTGGGTGAGGAAGCATCGTCAGCGTGGCGCTCGGGCGCACACGCCGTAGCCAGCGAAGCGTGGACAGTGCCTCCGCGGCGGCGATTCGGCCTGCGTGCATGGCACTGCGGGGCCGGTCGGTGGGGATCGCCAGCGCCTCGCAGATCACGCCACCAGCGGTCAGGTCCGCCCGCAGCATGGCGATCCCGGGCAGCGCTGGAAACGCAGCGTGCACAGACCATCCGCGTGTGACCGCCGCTCGGGCGAGGACCCTGACGTAGCGCTCAGCGCCGCCGTCGTGATGGGAGACGAAGACGATCGCCAGCGTCCCCGAACGGTGCCGCTGGCGCGGTTCTGACCGGGGGGGCGTTTCCGACCGCGGGGGGATTTCCGGTCGAGGTTCCGCCGCCTGCAGGAAGGAGTCATCCGCGTTCCGCACGGCTGCTCCTCGGATCAGCGGCCGGATAGCTGTGGGGGGCGGTTGCGCACGCCGGCGCGCGGAGCTCTCATGGTCCAGGCCCGCAGGGACGACTTCTGGCTCACCGCGCGCAGCCATCGCGGCGATCAGGCCGAGAAGGATCGCCACCATCGCGCTGACCTGCATGTACCGGACCTCGACGTCTGTGACCCAGGAGACGAGCGTCGCGATCAGCGCCCCAGCCGCCCCGGCAACCCAGACCCGATTGGCGGCATAGCCGCGGACGAGATCGGCGCCCGCGGCACCCATTACCGCAAGCAGCCCTAGCAGCCCGAGGATCCCGCCCTCGGCGAAGAACTGCAGATAGGTGTCGTGAGCGTGCGATGAGGAGGTCACCGGGACCCCGTACCTCGGGAGGTATCTGGCTACGTCCCCGAACCCCACCCCGCTCACGGCGTTCGCCTCGGCGGTCTGCAGAGCTGCGCTCCAGATGCGCTCGCGAGTCAGGTCGCCCGGCGCCGTGTAGACATGTACCGAGGTCGGATTGAAGATTGAGGAGACCCGCCGGCTGACCGCATGGCCGTTAGTGGTGAGCGCGACAGCGGTCACCGCCGCAACCATTGCCGCGAGCATCCAGCCAGTCCGCAGCTTGCGGTGGCGGGGCAGCAGCACCACCACCCCCGCGATGCCGAAAACGCCTCCGATCATGCTCATTCTCGACAGCGAAAGCACCAGTGCCGTAGCCGCGAGACCGGCGAGCGCGAGCACCGCCGCCGAAGCCTGCCAGCGGCGCATCTGGGCGCCGAGGGCGACGGTCACGGGAACGCACAGCGCCAGCACCTGCCCGAGTCCGATCGGATCCGGAAGCGCTCCAGCCGGGCGGAACGCCAATCCGTAGGTGAAGAAGTAGTCGCGCCCCACAGGGACGGCTCCGGACTGCTGATAGAGGTTCAGCAGATGACCGCTGCGGAGCTCCCAAAGCGCAAGCCCGGCCTGGACGAGCCCGCTCAGCACGATCATCTGGACGACGAAGACGACGCCCCCGGGCTTGCGGGCGACGGCATACGCCAGGCAGCCCGTCGCGAGCGTGACCGCCAGCCACAGCGTCCAGACTCCGGGCGCCGACGATACGACGATGCCTGGGATCATCGCCAGCGCGAACGCCACGACTATCCACCTCAGCGCGCTCGAGCCGCTGCCGCCCGACCGCGGGACCCACACGAGCACGGCCAGCACATCGACCGCGATCAGGGGCGTGATGTGCAGTCCCGCGACTGTCGTGACGAAGTTGAACGGTGCGACGACGACGGCGAGCCCGACCAGCGCCCTCAGCGGCTCGCGCGCCGTCGCCACGAGCACCAGCCCTGCGCTGCCAGCCACGGTCACCAGGTACTTGATCGTGGTGGGGTGCGTGAACCCGGCAGACGCCAACGCGCCCGTCAGGGCGAGAATCGCTATCAGCGCGGCGGCGCCGGCCAGCGCCAGGCGTAAGGAGAAGGTCGGCGCGGTCCGGGCGGAGTCCATGACCGGCGTCAGCTACGCCTACGGCTCACCGCCATGAACCCCAAGCGGCCAACCAGGATCAGCGCCGCGATGAAAGCCACCAGCGCGTATAGCGCCGGCTTCGGGTACACCACCGACGGTGCGCTCGAGTAGCTCACTACCTGGAGGCTGGTCCGATTGCTGGCCGCGTCGCGGGCGACCTGCCCGACCACCTGGGAACGGGTGGCCAGCAGCGACTCGAGCTCCAGCGTGTCAGCCGCGCGGAGGACTGCCGAGTCCTTCGAGATGCGTGCGGAGGTCGCGGAGATCTGCTGTGAGATCGGGCCCAGGGCGCTCTGGACACCGTTGAGGTACTGCCTCACCGCCTGCGCGTTCAGCCCGCCGGCGTACGCAGCAAGCGCCTGGGTGGCAGCGATTGCCCGCGCACGGGCGCTCCCTCGCGAGTCGCCTGTCACCTGCACCTGGACGAGGTTCTGAGCGCCCAGCGTAGAGGCCGTGATCTTTCCGCCGAGAGAACCGGAGCTCACACCGAGCGACGCGGCAGCGCTGTCCAGCACCGGCTGTGAGTCGGCGAGCTGGACGAGCTGGGTGGCCGTGTCGTTCTCGGCGGTCACCACGCCGTCACTCCTGCCCTGCTGCGAGAGCACAACGATCCGGACCAAGCCCGAGGATTGGTACACGGCTGGGAGCGCTGAGCCGACCACGTAGGCGATCGCCGCGATCAGCAGCGAGACCGCCACCACCACGGTCACGGCTCCGGGCACGAGACTGCGTCTCGCTCGCGCCGACGAGCTGCCAGGGTCGGTGGTCTCAGCCATCATCAGCGCGCATTATTCAGCTCGTGCGCCCGACGGGATCTCGCGGCTGAGTTTGGGCGACTTCACTCGGCGCCGTGACGGCGCAACACAGCCCGGACCGTATCCGCCATCACCTGCACATCGGCCAACAGCGACCAGTGCCGAACCTGGCGGTAGTCGAGATTGATCCGGTGCTCCCAGGAGACCTCGCTGCGGCCGCTGACCTGCCAGAGCCCCGTAATGCCTGGGCGCATCTCTCTGCGCAGCAGCTCCCAGCCGTCGAGCACGGCGTCCTCGAGCGGCGACAGCGGTCGCGGGCCCACCAGGCTCATCTGGCCCACGAGCACGTTGAACAGCTGCGGCAGCTCGTCGAGGCTGGTCTTCCGAAGGAATGCCCCCACGCGAGTCGCGCGCTTGGCAGCGTCCTGCTTCGCCTGCTCGACATGCACCCCGATCGATCCCGGCGTGAGCTCGAGCGCTTCGATCTCGCCGCCGGCGGCGCAGTCGGGGTTCAATGTCCGGAACTTCAGGATCGAGAAGGTCCTCCCACGCACGCCGATACGCCGCTGTCGAAACAGCACGGGACTTCCGCTGTCAATCAGGATCGCCGCCGATATGCCCAGGAGGATCGGCGAGAGGACGATCAGCAGCGCTGCTGCTCCCGCGAAGTCGATCGCCCGCTTGAGCAGCGCCCTGCCGCGAGTGAAGTGACGACCGGGGACGCTTAGAAATGCCAACCCGTCGGCGTCGTAGGTCAACGCCCTCGGTCCGAGGAGGTCGAAGAACCTGGGCACGATGTCGACCGAGCCACGGTAGGCGCTGCAGCTGCGGAGCACGTCGAGGGTCCTCGAGTCACGGCCGGCGCTGAACGCGACTATCACCCTGTCGATGTCCCGAGACGCGAGAACGTGCGGCAGCTGGTCGATCGTCCCGAGCAGCGGCGGGCCACCCGGGGCGGCGGGCTGGGTGGCGTCGCTCACGCATCCGACAACGACCGCCGCACTCGCTGGACGCCTAGCCAGCTTCACGACGCGGTCAGCGACGACTCCGCCGCCGACGATCAGGATTCGCTCTGGCAGCGCCCGGCGGCGCAGGACGCGCGCGGCCTGCCGGCTGGCATCCCAGGCAACCGGCGCCGTCAGCCACACCACGATCAGCCGTCCAGGCGTATTGGGCAGCCCGAGCGCCTGGGCTGCCAGGACCGCCCCCCAGGCCACGAACGTGGACGCGAGCATCAGCCGACCGACGATCTGGACAGGGTGCTGGCGAAGCCATGAGGTTCTCCGGTAGCCATCGACGGCGCTGATCGCGCAGACCGACAGCAGCGCCAGCAGTCCGCGGGCGATCCAGCCCCGGGTGCTCCCGCCGAGAGCCCCCGTGATCGAGAGCGCGGCCATCACGGTAGCGAGATCCCAGGCGGCGACAAGCGCCACCTCGATGCTCCCACGAGCCGTCGTCGGGGGGACGGTTCGCTCCGGCGCTGAGACGACCCTCTCACGGTCGGCGGGAGATGACCGCCATCGCCGCGTGGGGGAGCCGTCCTTGATCCCCGCCGCGCCGTCCTTTATCCCCGCCGCGCCGTTGCCCGCCAGGGGACCGGCGTGCCGGTCCGGCGTCATGCCTGTTTCCCGGCGCACGTCATCACCGAACCGCGTCGGCGATCTCGGCGACCGATGGGGGAACGCGGGTCAGGTGAGTGCTCGCCGGCTCGGGCTCGACCACCGGCCGGCCATCGACGATTGCGCTGTAGACACCGCGAAGGCCGTCGAGCATCGCGGAGTAGTCGAATAGGGCCGCGACTCGCTGACACCCCGCCGCGCCCATCGTCTCCCGGAGCTCTGGGCGGCTGGCGAGCGCCGTGACGCACTCGCACATCATCTCGACGTCGCGTGGGGCGACCAGGTAGCCGCTCCTACCCGCCTGAACCTGCTCGGACAGGCCGCCCACGTCATAGGCAACGACCGGAAGACCAGCGGACATCGCCTCGAGCACCACCAGCGGGCAGGCCTCCCAGGCGGAGGTATGAAGCAGAACGTCGGCTGCGGCGTAAGCAATGGCGGGGTCAGCGTCTTTCCCAAGCACAACGACGCCCGCGGCTCGAAGCTCATCGGCAAGATCGGTGTGGGCAAGGCCATCGCAAAGCGCGATAACCGTCGCCACGCCTTGGAGGCGACGCGCGATCGGCACGAGGTCGTGCGGGCGTTTCTGGGCGCCGACGCGGCCGACCCAGACCGCCGCGAACTCATCCAGGCGCAGGCCGATCCGCTTCCGCGCGGCCGCACCGCCCGGCGAAGGCGACAGCGATAACCCCGTGCGGATGACCCGTATCCGACCGCGGGGAGTCACTCGCCAGCGTTCCGCAGAACGTCGCTCGGACGCCGACACGGTCACGATCGCCGCGTGATAGCGATGCGCCAGCTCCCGCTCGTAGAGCGCATAAGACGCTCGTAGCGGCGTGGGCACGAGCCGCTCGAAAGCCCACGCGTGCGGGGTATACACCGACGGCACCCCGGCGATGCGCCCACTGAGCGCGGCGAGCATGCTTGCTTTCGTGCTGTGGCCGTGGATCACCGCTACGTCGCGGTCGCGACACCAGCTCGCGAGCCTCCGGACGGCGGCGCCGTCCTCTAGCGCGTGCGGCGAGCGTCGCACGACGAGCGGCAGCAGATCCGCTCCGAGCTCAGCCAGCCCGGAACCGGCGAGGGCATGCACGGGACCTGCGACGGTGACCGGCCACCCGCCTGAGAGCAAGCCCCGTGCCAGGCTCTCCACGTACCTCGGAACGCCGCCCGTTTCGGGCTGAAAGATCTGAAGGACATGCAACGGCTGGATCGGTGAGCGCTGACCCTCCGAGCCGCTCGACCCCACGCGGACGCCCCGCTCGCCAGGTGTGGAAGCGTGTCCGCGCCCGGGAATCGGCACCACCGAGCCCATTCTTGATGCGACTTTCGTTCCCGACCCTACCCGGGACATGGCGGCTGACGATGGGCGGTCGGCTGGTTAAAGCAGTGAGACATGGTCGCTCGCAAACGCCTCCCTAACGCTGGTCATGCCTTGCATTGACCAATAAGCGGCGGCGGAACTGTACCAACGCCTGCCGGTGAGCACCAGCATGTCCCAACGCGCCCGCTCGCGATCCCCCGTGGGCAGGAACGCCCGGATTTCGGTGCATATCGATGCGGACAGAGCCCGCCGACGCGCCCCCCTGAACGTTCACGGCACGAGGACGCTTTTCGCTCTGCAGGCCGCCCTGTTTCCCCGACCGATGCCGCTGGGGTTCCGGAGGGCAGTTCGAACCCTTTCGATCGACTAGCCGATCGACTGGTTGCCACTTGGCGGAGCGGGGTGCCCGGTCGTAGACTGAATGGCGTGCCGGTCGGTCCAGCCAGCTCGGGAGGCGTCGCGTTGGTCCACGACTTCCTACTCGACCTCCGGGGCGGCGAGCGCGTCTTCTCAGCGCTCTGTCGTATGTGGCCCGCTGCGGACATCTACACGGCCGTCTACGATGAGGAGGGGACCGAGGGACGCTTCCTAGGACGGCGGATCGAGACGTCTTTTCTGCAACGGTTGCGGCCGTCGGCTAGAAACTTCAGGGCGCTGCTGCCGCTGTACCCGGCCGCGATCGAGTCACTGGATCTCTCGCGATACGACCTCGTGGTCTCGAGCTCCTCGGCGTGGGCTCACGGCGTGATGTGTGGTCCGTCGACCGTGCACGTGAGCTACTGCCATAACCCGTTCCGCTACGCCTGGAACGATCGCGAGCAGACGCTGGCCAGGCGGCGCGATCCGATCACGCGCGCGTTGCTCGGCGCCGCGTTCGCCCGCTGGCGGCGCTGGGACTGGGTCGCCGCGCAGCAGACCGACCGCTATGTCGCGAACTCGCGGACGACCCAGGATCGAATTCGCGCGTACTTCGGCCGCGAGTCGAACATCGTCTATCCGCCGGTAGAGACGCGGCGGTTCTCGCCCGGGCGCGTCGATGACCACTACGCGGTGGTCTCCGAGCTGATGCCCCACAAGCAGATCGACGTCGCGATCGCCGCCTTCAACCGGCTGCGCCTGCCACTGATGGTGGTGGGCGATGGGCCGCTCGGAGGGCGCCTACGAGCTCTGGCAGGGCCCACCATCCAGTTCACCGGGCGCTTACCCGACGCGGCCGTCGCGGAGATCATCCGGACTGCCAGGGCGCTGATCGTGACTGCGGTCGAGGAGTTCGGGATCGTCTCGGTCGAGGCGCAGGCCGCCGGCCGGCCGGTGATCGCTCGCCAGGGTGGCGGGGCGCTCGAGACGGTCATCGACGGCGTCACCGGATGCTTCTGGGCTGGGGGCCCGGCCGAGCTTGCCAAGGCCGTCCTCCAGTTCGACGATGAGGCGATCGACCCTCGCGAGTGCGTGCGCAACGCGTCCCGGTTCGACACCGCCAACTTCGAGGCAGCCCTGCGCTCCGAGGTGCGGACGGCACGGGCAAGCCGCGCTGGGCCACAGGAGGTCCCCCGTCGCCCGCTACCCTCAACGCGCCTGGTTCGCATCGCCGGGCTCCGTGCCCCCCGGACGTGAACCACCGCGGGTGTACCTCCGCGAGCAGCGGATAGCTTCAAAAGAACGACACAAATACAGGTGTGGCCAATCGGCGACCTTTGCCCCCGTGACCGGCTGCTGATGCCCGCGGTTCTAGGTCGGCACGGATGAGGGCTCGGTCCATGCGAGCATGGAGGACCTGGAAGGAACGACACGAACCGCTCGCGATCAGGCCATCCAGGCGAGGCGGTGCTTGATGCTCCGCCTGAGGGAAGCCGCCGCGGTTGCCGGGGCGGTGCTCGGTGGAGTCACCCCCGCGGCCGGTGCGACTCCCAAGTCAACCGTGACCGCCGTGCCGACCCTCAGGATCGCGATCCTCTCACCCCGAAACGGCGCGTCTTACCAACGCGGCTCGCGGATCGTGGCGCGGTTTCGCTGCAGTGAAGGCCTCATCACCGGCCCTATCGTCAGCTGCGGGGGAACGGTTCCGGGCGGCCACGCCGTCAGCACCAGGTCGCTCGGCACCAAGCGCTTCACCGTCATCGCAACGGACACGAGTGGTAACTCGGTCACGAAGACAGTCCGCTATGGAGTCTGGGCATACGTCAACCCACTCCGGGCGCTCGCGGGGCTACGGCCGAGCCGCATCGACATGGGCGTCGACTACTCGGGGTCAGGTCCAGTCCTGGCCATCGGCAAAGCGAAAGTGGTCACTGCCAGCTACATCCCGGGCCCGGAGAGCTGTTGGGGGAGGACCTGCGCCCCGGCGCCGGGAGGCTGGGTCCTCTATCGGCTGTTAGACGGGCCTTTCGTGGGCAGATACATCTACGCCGTCGAGAACATCACCCTCAGGGTGAAGGCCGGGCAAATCGTGAGACCGGGTCAGACGATTGCGGTGCTGCACCCGGGATCTCCGAACCTGGAGATCGGCTGGGCGGCTGGCCGCCACGCCGAGACGCTTGCGGTCGCGCGTAACCACCAGTGCGCCTGCATCGATCCGGGCGGCTGGTCGTCGATCGAGGGGCGCAATTTCAACGGCCTCCTCGTGTGGCTCGGCGCGCCGTCAGGCTACCTAACGGAGACCCCGCCCCAGGCCATGCCCCGTGGCTGGCCGGGCCTGCCGCACCGGGTGTGAAATCCGGGCCTTGGGCTTAGGAAGAGGCGAGTTCAACCGATGGGGCCCGCTTGTATTTGAGCAGGTCCGATCGGTTGGGTTCGCCCCTATGCGCCCTCTTTGACCGCCGCTCTGGGCTGGCGCGAGCTAGGGCGCACCGGCAGCCGCACCGGGGCGGTGTGCAGCGCGCGCATTCGGATCTCGCGCCAGGACATGCCCTCCTTCAGAAGCGCTGGCATGCCCATCATGATCGCCGTGCTGACCTCCACCGCCTGGAGGATCACGCCGTACGCAATCCCGGTCGGGTAGCCGACGTGCCATCCCGTGTGCAGCACCGCCGCGCAGGCGGCCTGGAAGATCCCGAGGTTCGCCGGAGTGGCCGGCAGGACGGCGGTGATGTTGACGGCGAACAGGACCGCGGCCGCCGCGGCGATGCCGGCTTGGTGTTCGAGTCCGAGGGCGAGCAGCAGCAGGTAGCAGGAGAGCCACTGAAGTGCCCAGGCTCCAAGCTGGAACACAGCCGCCAGCAACCCTAGGCGCGGCATCCGGAAGACCGCGAGCCCGGCACGTACGCGCATCATGCTGCCACGAATGTGCTCGACGACTGCTTGCACCCTCCGCCATCGGCCGGCGGCTCGCGGGTGAAGCAGAACCGGCATCAGCAGCACAAGCAGCAACATCGCCAGTGGAACGATCGCCGCGATCAGCAGGGCATCCTGATGCCCGCTGAACAGATTGACGGACGAGAACATCACAGCCCCGAGCACCGCGAGCGCCACGATGTTCAAAAGTGTCTGGGACACGACGGTCCCGAGCACCACCGGAAGATGCTCGCGCGGCCGGCCGGTCCGCCTGGCGATCACAAGCGCGCGGGAAGGCTCACCGAGCCGGGCCGGCAGTGTCGAGGACATGAGCACGCCGATGAACGTGCCCTGCATCACGTCTTTCAGGGTGATCCGGGCCCGCGGAAGCGCCGCGCGGAGGATCGCGTGCCACGAGAAGGCCCGCGCCGCCATCGCCGCGCACATGATGGCCAGTCCCGCCAGCACGAGTGACGGGCTCGAGCTGACCAGAGCCGCCGCGATGTGCCCAAGACCGATCCGCCGGAGAGCGAGGACCGCCAGGATCGTGCCGCCGAGCGCCGCTGCCCCAACTGCGGCCCGTCTCGCTAACGCCAACGCACGGCTACCGCTCGTCTCGAGCTGCGGCTCGAGGCTCTCCAGACGGCGGGCAGGCGCGTGCGGCTTGAGATCAGCGGCGCGGACGCCAATGCGCACAGCGGAGCGTTGCAGCGCCGTGGCCGGCGCGGGTACGGCAACCGCATCCTCGTAGGCTTCCATCACCTCCGCGGCGACCTGTGGCCAAGCGAACCGCTGAACGTCCCTGGCAGCTGCGCGGGCCATCGCGGCCCGGAGCTCGGCCTCCTCCCACATGTCGCGCAGTGCCTCGGCCAGGCCCTGGGCGTCGCCGGGCTTCACGAGCACGCCGTCGACGCCGCTGCGGACCACGTCGCGATAACCGGCGATATCGGAGGCCACGACCGGCGTTCCGGCGGCGAATGCTTCGGTGAGGACCATTCCGAAGCTCTCGCCGCGAAGGGAGGGAGCGCACAGGACGTCGGCCTGTTCGAGCTCGTGCTGCTTTACCTCGTCGCTGACCTTGCCGAGCACGCGCACATCGCTGGGGTCGAGCAGCATCGGCAAGAGCTCCTCGGCCGTCGGGCCGATTACGGTCAGCTCGGTGGGAATATGCTCGCGGAGCGCCTCGAAGGCTCGCAGCAGCACCGGCAGCCCCTTGCGTTCGACGGCCTGCCCCACGAACGCGATCCGGAGGCGATCTCCAGAGGGACGGCCGGCCACAAGGTGAGCGCGGACGGGATCGAAGTGCACGCCATTTGGGATCACCCTGTAATGGCCGCCGAGGAACCGGCGGCCCGTCCACGCCGCCGCTTCGGACACTGCAACTCGAACATGGAGACGGTTGAGGACTCGGCGGGCTCCCATCAGCACCGCAATGCCGTTTGAGAAGCGGTTCTCGTTATAGGTGTGGAACGTGCCGACCAGCGGCAGGCGCGTGTGATCGGCGGCGACCCACCCGGTGAGCGGAGCAATCGGCTCGTGGATGTGGGCGACGTCATAGCCTCCCGTTCGCAGCTCCTTGTGCATCGTCGCGACGCCGTACGGCGTGATCGAAAGGTTCGAAACCGCTCCGTTCGCCTTGAACCCGACGGTGCGACCGAGGGAAACCAGGTAGTCCGGAGCCTCGAGCTGCTGGGGCCGAGCGCCGCGGTGGAGTACCGACGCGAACCGATCAGGCGGGTCGTAGGGCGCCAGCACGCGAACGTCGTGCCCCTGCGCGAGGAACTGCTCGGCGAGCGCCTCGATGTGCCTGGTCACTCCCCCGGGATACGTCCACGAATATGGGGAAACCAGCGCTATCCGCACCAATCGATCCTAGCGCCCACATTGGTTCCGACGGGAGCCGCGGCCGGCTCCCGAAGGCTTCTTCGTCCGGTCCTTTCAGGCATGTTGAGGACTCCTAACCCGCGCGGACGGTCCGGTTTCAGCCCGAGGAGGCCGCGTATCATCAGGCCAAGATGCCCGTTAGGCACTTCGTCAAGTACACGTTCCTGAAGGTCGACGCCGCCTGGCGCCGGCTCGACGACGAGCGTCGTGCGGCGGACAAACGCGAGTTCATCGCCGCGTGTGAAGATTTCGCCGACGGGCACCTGCTCAGGTCGTTTTCGCTCGTCGGCACCCGCGGTGACGCCGACCTGATGCTGCTGAGCCAGGCGCAGAACCTCGAGCGGATCCACGAATTCCACGTGGTGCTCGCGCAGAGCGGGCTGATGAAGTGGTGCTCGATCCCATATTCGTTGCTGGCGATGACCAAGCCCTCGGAGTACTCGAACGAGTCCCGCCTGGAAGTTCGCCCTGCCCACGGCAGATACCTGTTCGTCTACCCGTTCGTCAAGACGCGTGGCTGGTACGCCCTGCCCGCTGACGAGCGCTGGCGGATCATGCAAGAGCACATCAAGGTCGGCCGTGAATTCCCGTCAGTCGACCTGAACACGAGCTATTCGTTCGGGCTCGACGACCAGGAGTTCGTGGTCGCGTTCGAGACGGATGACCCCGCAGACTTTCTCGACCTCGTGCAGCGACTCAGGACCACCGAGTCGAGCTCCTTCACATTGCGTGACACGCCGACGTTCACGTGCATCTCCTGCTCGGTGGAGCGCGCGCTTGGCGCCCTCGACGGCGCCGGCCTGACGGTGACCGAGCCGGTATGAGCACCGACCCGGTAACGCTGACCCAGGATCTCGACGAGGTCCGGGACATCACCGTGATCGGCGCCGGGCCGGTCGGGATGTGCACTTCCTTCTGGGCCGGAATGCGCGAGGCCACGAGCCGGATCATCGACTCGCTGCCCGAGCTGGGCGGCCAGCTGACGACCCTCTATCCGGAGAAATGGATCTTCGACGTCCCCGGTCATCCGCAAGTTCTCGCGCGGGACCTGGTGGAGATGCTGAGGGTGCAATCGCTCGAGCAGTTCGATGTCCCTGTCCACCTGAGCACGACGGCGCAGACGATCTCCTGGGAGGGCGCAGGCGAGGACCGGGTGGTCGTGCTGCATACCGACCGTGGCGAGCTGCGCTCCCGGTCCGTGGTCGTCGCCGGTGGGCACGGGGCGTTTGAGCCCAAGCGGCTTCCCGGTTTCGACATGACGCCATGGGAGGGACGCGGCGCGCACTACATCGTCGGCGAGAAGTCCGTGTTCGAGGGAAAGCGCGTGATGATCATCGGGGGCGGGGACTCGGCGTGTGACTGGGTCATCAACCTTCTCGACACGGCGAGCGAGATCAGCCTCGTGCACCGGCGGGAGGGCTTTCGCGCGCACGAGCTGACCGTGGGCCAGGTGCTCGAGGCGGCCGAGCGCGGCGACGTCGCGCTGCACGTGCCGTTCCAGATCAAGGAGATCCATGGCGACGGCGAGATCGAGCGCGTGCGCCTGTTCAACTCCGAGGACGAGGCCCACGAGGTCGAGATCGAGGTCGACGCAATCCTGCTCCAGCTCGGCTTCAAGACAGCGCTTGGACCGCTGAAGGACTGGGGCTTCGAGGTCACCAAAGGCGCGATCGTCGTCGACCAGGTGATGAAGACCTCGCTCGACCGAGTCTGGGCCTGCGGCGACATCACAACGTTCGAGGGCAAGCTCAAGCTGATCGCCACCGGCTTTGCCGAGTCCGCGATCGCAGTCGCCCAGGCTGTGCACGAGATCCGGCCAGAGGTCAAGCTTCAGCCGAAATATTCGACCAACACCGGCGTGCCCGGGGCCGTTGCCGGTCAACCCTGACGGGCCGGGGTTCGACGCCACCGCGGTGGCGGCGCTTCGAGCTTCCGATCCGGTACTTCGCAACGTGATCGATGAAGTGGGGTACGACGGGCTGTTCGATCGGCTGGCCGGGCACCCGAGCGAGCACTACGGCGCGTTGGTCCGCTCGATCGTCGGGCAGCAACTCTCCACCAAGGCCGCCCGCGCAATCTTCACCCGCCTGACCGACCGCTACGGCGGCACGACGCCAACGCCTGATGAGGTCCTGGCCGATGATCCCGAGGAGCTTCGTGCGGCAGCCGGGCTCAGCCGGGCGAAGGTTCAGTTCCTGCGCTCGCTTGCCGAGCACGCGCTCGACGGATCGCTCGAGCTCGATCGGCTCGACGAGCTCCCCGACGATCAGGTGATCGCCGAGCTGGTCGCGGTGCGCGGTATCGGCGAGTGGAGCGCCCATATGTTCATGATGTTCCAGCTGGGGCGCCCCGACGTTCTCGCGGTCGGCGACCTCGGCATCCGCCGAGCAGTCATGCTCCGGTACGGCTTGCCGGCGATGCCTTCGCCGGCGGAGGTCCAGCAGATCGGCGAGCCTTGGCGGCCCTACCGGACGCTCGCCTGCCTGTACTTGTGGCGCTCACTCGACGCTACACCGACCTAGCGGCCCGATCGCCTCCGCGAGCAGCCCCCGAAGGCTTGAGCAGCCGGCCGGCCTGGCCTCAGGTGAGCCTCGAGGAGCTGGGCTACCCACGGATCGGCGCGTGGTCGGAGGCGCTGTTGGCGGTGTAGCTGTCGCCCTCTTTGCACGTACCATCGGTGGCAGAACGCGAACCCGATTGCCGCATCGACCAGGTCGCCTCCGTAGTACATGATCCCGGCTCCGAGATGAAGCTGGTCGGCTGCTACGCCGGTCACACTGGAGTAGCCGGCGTACATGGTCTTGGCCAAGGCCTGATGCCCGCCGAGCGCGATGAACAGGAGTGTGCAGGATCTGATGGAAAACCGTTTCGTCGACGAAGCCCGCGACGCCGATGCCCATCAAGATGCCCGCGATCAGAGAGCGACGCCGACCGTCGACGTCATCTGGCGAGCCTAGGGCCTCGGTGGCGAAG
>JALYZY010000202.1 GCA_030948665.1 Actinomycetota bacterium
GCTCGGCGTCGCGCCGCCGAGCTAGGGGTGGACGTCGACGCGCTCGCGCGGAGCACCGATCAGCTGATCACTACCAAGCGCGTCGAGGCCGCTGCCGCGCAGAGCACTCCGGACTGGGGCGGCTTGCCCAGTCCGCTCGAGGCGCCGGGGGGCGTGCGCCGGCTGGTGATCATCGGCGCCGGCCTCGGCGCAACGCAGGTCCTCGACATTCTCCGCCACGACCCAGAGCAGCGGGCCGTCGCGGTGGTCGACGACGACATGGCGCGGCTTGGCGAGCGCGTCGACGGCGTTCCGGTGCTGGGCGGCCTGGACCGGGCCTTGGAGCTGTTCGCGCAGCACGCGCTCGACGCCGCGGTGATCTCGATCTCGACATCGGTGCCGGCCCGTACGCGTCTGCGCGAGCGTTGCGAGCACGCGGGTCTTCCGCTCGCCAACGCGATCGACCCGACGGCCCGGATCGCCACCGACGTCCGCCTCGGTGTAGGCAACGTCATCTGCGCCAACTGTCACTTTGGCGCCGGCACCGTCGTCGGCGACAACAACTTCATCTCCGCCTACAACTCGTTCGATCACCACAGCGTGCTCGGTTCCGACATCTCGACCGGCCCCGGATGCATGACCTCGGGCTTGGTTCAGATCGGCGACCGCTGCCGGCTCGGGACGGGCATCTTCGTCGAGCCGAAGGTGATGCTTGGCGCAGGCGTGCAAGTGGCCTCCGGATCGGTGATCGTCGCCTCGGTCCCCTCCGACCATGCGGTCAAGACCAAGGTCGTGACTACCGCGGTCGTGCCTATTCGTCGCACCTGAGCTCGGCAAGTCCGGGCACTGGTGCTCGCGGCCCGACGTTCGTCGGTGGTCTGGTCGTGCTGCCGCAAGCCTGTCTCGTCGCTCGACCGCGAACGACCTGCGATGAGCTGGATCAACCTGGTGGAGGTCGAGCACCTGCTTCGCCGGCAACACGGGCCCTCGGAGGCCGAGACGACGCTGTCACGCATCAGAGAGCTGGTGAGCGAGGAGCTCCCCGGCGTCGTGCGGATGCGCGCGGTCGCCGCATTGAAGGCCGATCATCCGATTGCCCTCGCGGACTGCTTCGCGATCGCGACCGCTGCCGCGAATGGCGCCATCCTGATCACTGGCGACCCCGAGATAGTCGACCTTGCCGAACAGCTCCCCTGTCGAGTCGCGGACGCGCGTATTCGACCAGACCCATGAGCTAAGCGGGGACGTCGCGCAGCCCCGTCTCCACCCGCGACGCTGGATCTTCGCAGCAGTTGCGGGGAGGTCTCGTCGACGGCGCTGGTGGTGTCGCTCCGTGCTGGCAGCCGAGGTGCTTCTGGCCGGGATCGCCGCAGGGTGGGAGTGCTGCTTGGAGCGGAGCGTTCGATCGAGCGGCTAGGCGTTTCGGCGCGGGGGGGCCCGAGGCGCTGGCACCGCTCGGCGTCGGTGCTGAACCGTCGGGGGAGCCGCGCCGGACCCGTCCGCCGGACGGCGTAGTCTTGTGGCGCTCATGCGCTGGCGATTCCTCCTGCCCCTGGTCATGGCTGTGGCGCTCACGGTTCACGCGGTGCTCGGGGCGTACGCAGCCGCCGCGATCCCGGCGTGGACGACGTACCGCCACGACGCGGCCCGCAGCGGGATGGACCCTGACAGCACGAGCCCGGTGACGCCATCGCAGGCGTGGCAGACACCGGCGCTCGATGGTGAGGTGTACGGGCAGCCGCTCGTTTACGGCTCGCACGTCTACGTTGTGACCGAGAACGACTCCGTCTATGAGCTCGACGCGGCGACCGGTGCGGTGGTGTGGTCGGAGCACCTCGCGACGCCGGAGCCCGCGTCGTTGGCACCGTGCGGCGACATCTCCCCCTCGATCGGCGTCACGAGCACGCCGGTAATCGATCCCGCCACTGGTCGCATCTATGTCGTCGGGGCGGTCTTGGCCTCGGGGGTCGTCCATCATGAGCTGTTCGCGGTCGACCTGAGCTCGGGGCAGCTGATCGCGGGCTTCCCGATCATGGTTGACCCGCTCTACCCGAGCGGTGGCGCCGCGGTGAACCAGCTCCAGCGTGCGGGACTCGCGCTCGACGGCGGGCGGATCCTGATCGGCTACGGCGGCAACGACGGCGACTGCAGCACGTACTGGGGCTGGCTCGTGTCGGCCCCGATGGACGGCACGACGGGGCTCAGCTCCTTCCAGGTCGATCCCAGCCACACCGCAGGCGCGATCTGGGCCGCGGGCAACGCTCCCGCCGTCGACGCCGCCGGCAATGTGTTCGTCGCCACCGGGAACGGCAACGGCAACTCGACCTCCAACCCCGAGTACGGCGACTCGGTGGTGAAGCTGAACGCTTCAGCCTCCCCACTCGATTGGTGGGCGCCCCCCAATTGGCAGTCGCTGGACTCCTCCGACGCCGATCTCGGCTCGAGTATGCCGAGCCTGCTGCCCGGCGGCTTCCTGTTTCAGTCCGGCAAGGACGGCAATGGCTACCTGCTGAATGGCGCTGGCCTCGGCCATGTCAGCTCGGCACCCGCCGAGGCGTCCGGGTTCTGCTCGGGCGGGAGCTTCGGCGGGTCTGTATATGACCCCGCGAACTCGACCGTCTATGCCGCGTGCACTGGTGGCCTGAGGGCCCTGTCGCTCGGCCCGGGATCGCCACCGTCGCTCGCGGCCAAGGCCGGCTTCTCGGCGCCCTCGAGGGCAACCGGACCACCAATGATCGCGGGGGGGCTTGTATGGGTGACGAATTACTCGAGCGGCACCCTCTACGGGCTCGATCCGACCTCCGGCACGACGAGAAGTCAGTTCCCGATACCGGAGAACGGGTCCAACGTCAACCACTTCGCCAGCCCGAGCGCCGGCGGCGGGCGGCTGTTCGTCGCGAGTGGCGACCAGGTGACTGCATATACGATCGCCCAGCCGCCGGTCTCGAGTCCGAACACGACACCAAGCGGCGGTCCGCACTCCCCTGTCCTCTCCCACGCTTCGATTTCTCCACGCCGCTTCACGGCCACGCGCGCCGCCACGCTGCGACTGACCCTGAGCGAGGCCGCGAAGCTCACTGTCGCCATCACCAAGCTGCGCAACGGCCACGTGGTGGGTCACCGCTGCTCATCACACGTGCACAGAGGCAAGTCCTGCCCGGTGCGGGCGACTCTCGTGCGGCTCCACCTCCACGCTCGAGCGGGCCGGAAGGCGTTCAAGCTGTCGCTCCGCCACCTCGCGGCCGGCCGCTACACGGCGTTCATCTACGCAACCGACCACGTCGGGCGCCGCTCGCGCACGATCCGGATCAGGTTCACGATCGTCCGCGCGCACCGGTAGCAGATCCGGAGCTCAAGCCTCTCAAACGCGCCGCCCACCCGGACGGCCGACTGCCGGCGCACGCCACGTCAGATGACCTGCTTAGCGGGCGGCACGGACCGCCCCGCAATCGCATGCAGAGGGGCAAATGACACCAGCACAACCTCACCGCGCCAAAGCCATGGCCTCGTCAGCGGTCTAACTGATGATCCGGAAGGTCACCGCGACAGCACGCCCAGTCTCGCCGCCCGTGATGGGGGTAGCTACGAGTGTGTAGGTGCCCGGCTTGAGCTTCTGACCGTGCAGACGGCCGGTGAACTGGAAGCTGTTGGTGCCGCGGCTGCCGGTCTCCGTGAAGGATCCGCGCAGCGTTACGGTTAGCGTGCATGAAGGGGCCTTGCGGTTCCTGCTGGTTTGAGCTACGCACCGAGCTGCCCTGCCGCGGCCACGCACGCGCCCCAACACACGCTTTCTTACGGTAAATCGCACGGTTGCGGGGAGACTCAGCGAGTAGCTGACCTTTGCGCCAATACCTTTATGTCGGCTTCGGTTCCGTCCGAGGACGGTCGCGCTGGGACCCCTCGTCGCCGCCATAAGCACCGTTGGAGACACACTAATTCTGCTCACGACGGGCCCCTGTAGCGGCCCATGGAAGATCCCGCCGCCGGTCCCGCCCGTGCCGCCGATCCCGCCGCCAGAGATCGTGACGGAGTGCGACACCGACGCGATCTGGCCACGGCTATCGGCGACGGTTAGGGTCACGGTGTAGGTACCCGGCGCTGCATATACGTGGCTCGCGGTTTGGCCTGTGGCCACCGGGGCACCGTCGCCGAAGCTCCAGCTGTACGCCGAGATTGACCCGCCTGGCTCGGACGACGCCGATCCGTCGAACGCGACAGGCGAACCAATAACGGGATTCGCGGTCATCACACTAAATGCCGCCGACGGCACGGGGGGCGTGACGCTCAGGATCGGCGCCACGGACGGGACGCCGGCGGAGTTGACGATGAACAGCATGTAGGGACCCGGCGGCGCGATATTGATGTTCGCCGGGGCGGTCACCGTGAGCGTGCCGTTGCCGACAGTGAACGAGAGCGGAACGTACCGCTGATCCATGTTGTTCGAGTGGGTGACAGCTCCCAGCTTGACGAGCGCTACCTTGGTGATCGAGGCTGCGTCGGGCGTCGAGACGGTGAACTGGCTGCCTTCGCCGACGGTGCCGGGGGCGGCCGTGAC
>JALYZY010000218.1 GCA_030948665.1 Actinomycetota bacterium
GACTACGACACGTCGGTCATCAGCGAGGGCGGCGGGGTGTGGCCGCGCACCGCCAAGTCGGTGCCGGTCTCGCCGCAGGCCCGCACCGCGCTGGGCCTCGAGGACGACGTCACCTCCCTCACCCCGCCGCAGCTGGTCCGGGCGATCCTGCTCGCACCAGCGGACCTGCTGTGGAACGGCGGTATCGGCACCTACGTCAAGGCAGCGGGCGAGAGCAGCGCTGAGGTGGGGGACAAGGCCAACGACGCGGTCCGCGTCGACGGTCGGGACCTGCGCGTGCGGGTGGTGGGCGAGGGCGGCAACCTCGGGCTCACCCAGCGCGGACGCATCGAGTTCGACCGGGCCGGGGGCAAGGTCAACACCGACGCCCTGGACAACTCCGCCGGGGTGGACTGCTCCGACCACGAGGTCAACATCAAGATCCTGCTCGACGCCCTGGTCCGCGACGGCACGATCTCCGCCGACCGGCGCAACGACCTGCTCGTCGAGATGACCGACGCGGTTGGCGAGCAGGTGCTGTACGGGAGCTACACCCAGAGCCAGGCGCTCAGCCTGGCGCTCGCCCAGGCCGCGCCGATGGTCGACGTCCACGGGCGTCTGATCCGGTACCTGGAAGAGGTCGCCGGCCTGAAGCGAAGGCTCGAGTTCCTTCCCGATGAGGACACGATCGTCGACCGCAAGGCCGCCGGGCAGGGACTGGTGGCTCCCGAGCTGGCAATCGTGATGGCCTACTGCAAGATCTACCTGTTCTCGCAGTTGCTCGACTCCGACCTGCCTGACGATCCCTACGCGGCGGACGACCTCGAGCGCTATTTCCCCTCGCCGCTGCCCGAGCGCTACGGCCCCCAGATGCAGGGACATCGCCTGCGCCGGGAGATCATCGCGACGTTGTATGCAAACGAGATGGTCGATCGAGCAGGAACGACGTTCTTCTTCCGTCTGGGGGAGGAGACCGGGGCGTCACCGTCGTTGCTCGCGCGCGGTTACGCGGTCGCCCGCGGGGTGTTCGACATGCATTCGTTCTGGGCGGCGATCGAGGCGCTCGATAACCAGGTCGATGCAGGCGTTCAGCTTTTCATGCTGATCGAGGGCCGGCGGCTGGTGGAGCGCGCCACACGGTGGCTGGTCGCGGCGAATCCTCACCAGATCGACATCTCCGACAGCATCGCGCACTTCCAAGCGGTTGCGAAGATGCTTGCTGACGCGCTTCCGGAGATACTCGACGACGAGGAGCGCGAGCTATTTGATGAGCCGGCCGACCGTCTGCGCGAAGCCGGCGTGCCGACGGAGCTGGCAGAGCGGGTCGCCGGCATTTCGTGGATGGATGCGGTGTTCGACATCGTGCGGGCGGCGGAGCGGACCGGTCGCGAGCCAAGGGTCGTGATGGAGGTCTACTTCCTGCTGGGCTCGAAGCTCGAGCTCGACCATCTACACGACCGGATCACCGAGCTGCCGCGCTCGACTCGCTGGCAGGAGCTGGCGAGGGCCGCGCTCCGCGAGGAGCTGACCGGACTGCATCGGAGGCTCACCGAGGAGGTGCTCGAGACCGGAGCGCCGGCCGGCAGCGAGGCCGCGATCGAGGCGTGGTGGGAGCGAAACTCCGAGGCTGTCCGGCGCTGCCTGAGCGTGCTCGCCGACATCAAGGCGGCACGGGTCTATGACACCACCACGGTTCCGGTCGCCCTGCGGGAGGTGCGCAACCTGATCCGAGCCGGCGCCGACGTGCGCAGGCCGGCGAGTCCCGAGCCCGTGCTCAGCTAGTAGCGCGATCGGCGGCGGTGCGCCGCGCGAGCGGCGGCGATCGCGAACGCGAGCAGATCGAGCAGCCCGGCGAGGACGAACCCTCCCCGACCGGTCACCAGGCGCCCGGCGACTGTGCGCAGCACTGCCTCAAGCTATCGTGCGATCCATGACATCTGTCAAGACCAGCGTCACCGAGCTTCCTGAGTCGCGGGTTCGAGTTCAGGCGGAGGTGCCGGCTGAGGAGGTCGAACGGCGCCTGCAGGAGACCGCCAGGCAGCTCGGCCGCGAGATGCGCATCCCGGGTTTCCGGAAGGGCAAAGTCCCGGCGCCGATGGTGATCCGTCAGCTCGGGCGCCAGGCGGTCCTTGACGAGGCGCTCCGAAGCTCACTTGGAGCGTGGTATGTGGACGCGATCGATGAGGCTGGTATCGCGCCCGTGGGTGACCCGGAGCTCGACATGGGTGAGCTCCCCGCGCGGGGCGAGCCTCTGTCATTCTCGATCGAGATCGGCGTTCGCCCAGTGGCTGAGCTTGGCAGCTACAAGGGGCTTGAGGCGGGCAGGCGGGAGCCGGGCGTCGAGGACTCCGCGATCGACGAGCAGCTCGAGCAGCTCCGCGACCGTTTCGCCAGGCTCGAGACGGTTGACCGTCCGGCCGAGAAGGGTGACTACGTCGTGATGGACTATGTCGGCAGGGTCGACGGCGAGCCATTCGAAGGAGGCGAAGGGCGCGACCAGCTCCTAGAGCTCGGGTCTGGGCGTCTGATCCCGGGGTTCGAGGAGCAGCTGATCGATGCCAGCGCCGGAGAGCGCCGGGAGGTCGAGGTTACGTTCCCCGAGGACTACTCCGGGGAGCTCGGCGGCCGCCAGGCGACGTTCGAAGTCTCGGTGGGCGAAGTGAAGGCCAAGCGCCTTCCCGAGCTCGACGACGAGTTCGCCTCCGACGCCGGTGGGCTCGACACGCTTGCCGAGCTGCGCGAGGACATCGCCACTCGCCTAAAGGAGCGGGAGGAGGCGACAATCGACCGCGAATTCGAGGACGCCGTGCTCGACGCTGCGGTGGACCAGGCGAAAGTCGAGATCCCAGGGAAGCTGATCCATGCTCGCGCCCACGAGCTGCTGCACGACACGCTCACCGCGCTCGAGCGCGGCGGGATCTCGAAGGAGGCCTACCTGCGAATCTCGGGCAAGGACGAAGAGACCCTCGCGCATGAAGCCGAGCCCGAGGCCGAGAAGGCGCTCCGGCGCGAGGCGGTTCTCGCCGCGGTCGTCGCGGCGGAACAGATCGAGCCCTCGGATGAGGACCTGCTAGCGGCGCTGCGCCCAAGTGCCGAGCGCGACCAGACCACTCCTGAGAAGCTCCTGGAGCGTCTTCGCTCGGCTGGCAGGCTCGAACGGCTGC
Organism: Actinomycetota bacterium; assembly: GCA_030948665.1. Taxonomy (GTDB): domain Bacteria; phylum Actinomycetota; class Thermoleophilia; order Solirubrobacterales; family Solirubrobacteraceae; genus Palsa-465. The sequence continues at coordinate 3,144 of JALYZY010000218.1, forward strand.
GCGAGGATGTGGCGGCGCGCCAGGCCCGCGAGCTGCTTGTCCGCGAGGCGCATCCAATCGGGGTCGACCAAGCAAAGGCGCGAGACAAGCTCTGGACGCCGGAGAAGCCCGGAGCCGAGAAGGGATCTGGTCAGCTCTGGACTCCCGAGAGGTGACCGACGCGTCGCGTCGCGTCGTGTCGGGCGCCGGGGAGGTGGCTCAGAGGCGTGTTGCTACATTCGGCAGGAATCCGCTCCAGGAGGCGAAAGATGGAAGGACGATGAGCCCACTCGTACCGATGGTCGTCGAGCAAACCTCCCGGGGGGAGCGAGCATTCGACATCTACAGCCGTCTGCTCAACGAGCGGATCATCTTCCTCGGCACGCCCGTGGACGATCAGATAGCCAACCTGGTCGTGGCACAGCTCCTGCATCTCGAGTCCGAGGACGCCGACAAGGACATCTCGATTTACGTCAACTCCCCGGGCGGATCGGTGTACGCGGGGCTGGCGATCTACGACACGATGCAGTTCATCAAGCCTGATGTGCAGACGATCTGCGTCGGGATCGCGATGTCGATGGGCGCGCTGCTGCTAGCTGGGGGCGCCCACGGCAAGCGGATGGCCCTCCCGAACGCCAAGATCCTGATCCACCAGGTGTCATCGAGCTTCCAAGGTCAGGCCACCGACATCGAGATCCACGCGAAGGAGATCATCGACGTTCGCCGCCGCCTCGATGAGATCATCGCCCATCACACGGGCCAAGATCTTGAGAAGGTCCGCTCGGATACCGAACGTGACTACTTCATGAGCTCAGAGGAAGCGAAGGAGTACGGAATCATCGACCGCGTCATCTCGCAGCACTAAGGGGCTACCCTTACTGTTCGAGAGCGCGTCTCGAGGCGAGATTCGGGAGAGGGCATTAGATGGCACGTCCAACGGACTCCAACGAACAGCTTCTCTGCAGCTTCTGCGGAAAGTCGCAGCGACAGGTCAAGAAGCTGATCGCCGGTCCGGGCGTCTACATCTGCGACGAGTGCATCGATCTCTGTAACGAGATCATCGACGAGGAGCTCACCGCTCCGCCGAGCTTTGATATCGAGAGCCTCCCGAAGCCGCGGGAGATCTACGACGTCCTGAACGAGTACGTGGTGGGCCAGGAGCAGGCCAAGCGGACGCTGTCGGTGGCGGTCTATAACCACTACAAGCGCGTCCAGATGATGCAGTCCGAGGACAACGACATCGAGCTGCAGAAGTCCAACATTCTGCTCCTCGGGCCGACCGGCTGTGGCAAGACGCTGCTTGCGCAGACGCTCGCGAAGATCCTGAACGTCCCGTTTGCGATCGCCGACGCCACCGCCCTGACCGAGGCCGGTTATGTCGGTGAGGACGTCGAGAACATCCTGCTGAAGCTGATCCAGGCGGCTGACTACGACGTCAAGAAGGCAGAGACCGGGATCATCTACATCGACGAGGTCGACAAGATCGCGCGCAAGGCCGACAACCCCTCGATCACCCGAGACGTGTCGGGCGAGGGCGTCCAGCAGGCCCTGCTGAAGATTCTCGAGGGAACTACCGCAAGCGTCCCGCCTCAGGGTGGCCGCAAGCATCCCCACCAGGAGTTCCTGTCGATCGACACGACCAACGTGCTGTTCATCTGCGGAGGGGCGTTCGCCAATCTCGACCGGGTGATCGAGCGTCGCATCGGGCACCAGGGCGTCGGCTTCAGCGCCGCGATCCAGTCCAAAGACCAGCGCGACACCGGCGAGATCTTCGAGCATTGCCTGCCGGAGGATCTGATCATGTACGGGCTGATCCCCGAGTTCATCGGCCGGCTCCCCGTGATGTCGGCGATCCACCAGCTCTCACGGGATGAGCTGATGGAGATCTTGACTGAGCCCCGTAACGCGCTCGTCAAGCAGTTCCAGCGGTTCTTCCAGTTCGACGGAATCGAGCTTGTGTTCGCCGACGACGCGCTCTCGTCGGTCGCCGACAAGGCGCTCGAGCGCGAGACCGGCGCCCGCGGCCTGCGCTCGATCATCGAGGAGGTCCTGCTCGAGGTGCAGTTCGAGCTGCCCTCCCGTCGCGACGTGCGCAAGTGCGTCGTCACCCGGGACACAATCGATAAGAACGTCTCGCCGACGCTCGTGACGGTCGCGGCGCCGGAGGAAGAGGCCGCCTAGCCTCTCACCGGTCAGGGCTCGGTCTGGAGCTCTTTGATCGCCTCGAGCTCCTCGATGTCTGCCAGGTCCTGGAGCCGACCGGCCGCCTTCTTCATCGCGATCATGTCGTCGATGGCGGCGACACGGACGCTGAAGCCTCCGACATCGACCTGGGTAGCGTTCGCGCGGATCTCCGCGTAACGCGGCGCCCCGGGAGGATCGGCCAGAAGGTCGAGCCATCCTGCGTCGGTCGCGAGCGTGAGCAATCTGGCTCGTCTGAGGGTGCGCCCGTCCGGCACGAACGGCACCTCCTCGTTGATCCCCCGCAAGCGGGCATGTAGTCCGATCAGCACCTCCCCGAGCGCATCAAGGTTCGGTGAGTCGGTCGCGTAGGCGATGTCCAGATCCTTCGTGTAGCGAGGGGAGCCCAGGAGCACAACGGCAAGCCCGCCAATCACGACAAAGTCGACTGCGCCTGCCGTCAGTCGCTGCAAGATCACCGAGGCATGTAGCTCCGGCGGAATCGGTCTGGAGTCAGATGGCACGCGCGCGCCTGCCCGCGAGCATCAGCTGGCGAGTCTCGGCGCTGAACGTCTCGAAGGATCGCAGTCGCTCGGCAGGCGTGAGCTCGAGTCGATCAGCGATCAGAGTCCTGTCGACCCCCGATCCAGCGTTGGTGGCCGCCAGCACGAGCCTGTGACCGGTGGCCTCCAGAGCGCGCTCGAGCGTTGTCACCGTGGGATTGGACCCGGGCGCCTCCAACCGGGCTACGGCGGACTGCGTAGTGCCGAGACGGGTTGCCAGCTCTGCTTGAGTGAGTCCCGCGCGCACCCGCGCGCCGCGAACTGTTTCCGACGCCGAAACCACGCTGGTTAGTATAGCGTAGATGTGATATGGGCAGACCCGTCCTACACTTGCCCGCCCAGTGACCGAACGCGCCACCGTGTCTGACCTCGAATCCAAGACCCGCTACGACCCATCCGAGGTCGAGCCTCGAATCATCCGCAGATGGCTCGAATCGGGCCTGTTCCATCCCGAGCCCGAGGGCACGGCCGAGGCGAACTACTCGATCGCGATCCCGCCGCCGAACGTCACCGGCGTCCTGCACATGGGTCATGCGCTGAACAACTCGACGCAGGACTTCTTGATCCGCCGCCAGCGGATGAGGGGCCGGCGCACCAAGTGGATCCTTGGCACCGACCATGCCGGGATCGCGACGCAGACCCAGGTCGAGCGCATGCTCGCCGAGCAGGGCATCAGCCGTGAGGAGCTAGGTCGCGATGAGTTCGTCAGGCGCGTGTGGCAATGGCGCAAGCAATATGGCGGCACGATCATCGAGCAGCTCAAGCGGCTCGGGGCCTCGTGCGACTACTCCGATGAGCGCTTCACGCTCGACGATCGGTATGCCCGGTCAGTGGTCGAGGTGTTCGTTGCCCTGTACCGCAAGGGGTACATCTACCGCGACCGCTACATGGTCAACTGGGACCCGGGCAGCGGCTCGGCGATCTCCGACCTCGAGGTCGAGGATCGCGAGGTGCACGACACCCTCTATTTCATCGACTACCCATTGGCTTCGGGCTCCGGAGCGATCACTGTGGCGACCGTGAGGCCCGAGACGATGCTCGCGGACACCGCGATCGCGGTGCATCCCGAGGACGAGCGCTATCGCCGGCTAGTCGGCGAGAGCGCAGTCCTCCCGCTGGTCGGCAGGCGGCTGAAGATAATCGCCGACGAGTACGTCAAGCCCGAATTCGGGACAGGCGCGCTCAAGATCACCCCCGGTCACGACCCGAACGACTTCGAGATCGGTCGTAGACACGGACTGGCCCAGCTGAGCGTGATCGGCGAGGACGGTCGGATCACCGACGACGCGCCGGAGCGCTTCCGGGGCATGTCGGTCGCGGAGGCCCGGCAGGCGGTCGTCGCAGAGCTCTCACAGCAAGGTCTGATCGCGCGGAGCGAGCCCTATGTCCACTCGGTCCCGTTCTCGCAGCGCTCTCACGAGCGGATTGAGCCGCTGGTGTCCCTTCAGTGGTTCATGCGGATGGAGGAGCTTGTGGGACCCGCGATCGAGGTCGTGGAGAGTGGCCGGGTTCGCTTCAACCCGCCCAACTACACGCGCGTATATCTCGACTGGATGCACAACATTCGTCCCTGGTGCATCTCGCGGCAGCTGTGGTGGGGCCACCGGCTGCCGGTCTGGTATCGCGGCGATGAGACCTACGTCGGAGGCGCGGAGCCCGAGGGCGGAGGATGGGAGCGTGACCCGGACGTCCTCGACACCTGGTTCTCGAGCGCGCTGTGGCCGTTCGCGACGCTCGGATGGCCGGCGCAGACAGCCGAACTGGGAGCGTTCTACCCGACCGACGTGCTCTCGACCGGCCGCGACATCATCTTCCTGTGGGTGGCCCGGATGGTGATGATGGGGCTCGAATTCACAGATCAGATCCCGTTCAGCGACGTCTGCATCCACTCGATCATCCAGGCGCCGGACGCCCGGCGGATGTCCAAATCGCTGGGGACCGGAGTCGATCCTCTGGACCTGATCGAGGGCGGACCGAGGCCCCCGGTGTTTCCGGAGGGCGGTGCGTTTCCCGCCTACGGGGCCGACGCCGTGCGGTGGGGGCTCGCGGCGATGTCCTCAAGCCAGGACGTTCGCTTCAGCGAGGACAAGGTGGCCCAGGGCCAGCAGCTCGCCAACAAGCTGTGGAATGCCTCGCGTCTGATCCTCCTCGGAGTCGGTCCGGACGCGCGTGCGTCGGCGTCTCCGGCCACCATCGAGGATCGCTGGATCCTTTCCCGCCTCGAGCGCGCCAAGCTGGAGATCGATTCACGGCTCGAGCGGTTCGATTTCTCACATGCCGCCCTTGCTCTGTACGACTTCGTCTACGGCGAGCTCTGCGACTGGTACCTCGAGCTCGTCAAGCCTCGGCTTCGGGCCGGCGAGGCGGAGCTGGCCGGAACGCTGGTGCACCTCCTCACGGAGACGCTGGCGATGGCTCACCCGATGATCCCGTTCGTCACGGAGGAGATCTACGGGCACCTCCCGGGCACCGAGGGTCTGCTCGCCGCAGGGATCGGCTCCGGTGAGCGGTCCGAGCCCGTGGACGAGCAGGCCGAGCAGTCGATCGGGCGGGTGATCGAGGCGATCCAAGCGCTTCGGGGATGGCGGGACGCCGCGGGTGTGAAGGCCGGCGCCACCGTCTCCGCCCGGCTGGTCGCCGACGGCTACGAGCAGACGGGCGATCACCTCGAGCGCATGGCACGACTTGCGTTCTCGAGCGATGGCGGCGAACCGGTGGCTACGGTCCCCGTGCCCGGTGGGGCGGTCGAGATCCTCCCCAGCGAACGGCTCGACCTTAGCGCGGCGAGGGAGCGGCGCGCGGCGCGACGCGCGGCGCGTCGCGCTCAGCTCGAGGCCGCCATCCAGCACTCGGCTCGAAAGCTCGAGAACGAGGGCTTCGTCGCGAAGGCGCCGCCAGCGGTGGTCGAGGCCGAGCGGGCAAAGCTCGAGGCACTGCGCCGCGAGCTCGAGGCTCTGGGAGAGGACTAGCCCATGAGACCGGAGGACGCCGAGCGCTACCTGCTCTCGCTCGAGCTGTTCGGAATGCGGTTCGGCCTTGACCGCATGCGGCGGCTGATGACCGCGCTTGGACATCCAGAGCGGCGCTTCGAGTCGATTCACATCGTCGGGACCAACGGCAAATCCTCGACCGTGCGGATGATCGCCTCGATCCTGTCGCACCACGGACTGCGCAGTGGCGCGTATCTCTCGCCGCACCTCGTGTCGTTCGGCGAGCGGATCCGGATCGGCGACGAGGACCTGGCGCCCGGCGCCTTTGCGGCGGCCGTCCAGCGAGCCTCGCGCGCAGCTGAGCTCGTCAACCGTTCCCTGACCCAAGATGATCGCGTCACCCAGTTCGAAGCGCTGACCGCCGCCGCCTACGACGAGCTGGCGCGCCGCGAGGTCGAGGTCGCAGTGATCGAGGCGGGGCTCGGCGGGCGCTATGACGCCACCAACGTAATCCCCTCCCGCGTGCAGGTGCTGACGAGTGTCGGGCTCGAGCACACTCGCTGGCTCGGACCGACGATCGAGGCGATCGCTACCGAGAAGCTCGACGTGGTCCGGCCGGCAGGCACGCTCGTGCTGGGAGCGGGCGTGCATCCCGACGCGCTGACAGTCGCCGAGCGGGTCGCCAACGCGCGCGGGGCGACGATAGTTCACGCTGGCCTCGATCCCGGGGTCGCGCTGGCGGCGCTCGGGTCGTTCCAGCGCCGCAACTTCTCGCTTGCGATCGCCGCTGCGCAGGCGTACCTGGGCGAGCTCGACAGCGCGGCCGTGGGTCGCGCTGCGGCAGAGGTCCTCGTCCCGGGCCGCCTTCAGTTGGTTGGGGAGAACCCCCTGACGCTGATCGACGGGGCACATAATCCCGAGGGGATGGCCGCACTCGCCGAGTCGCTGCCCGAGATCTGCGCGGATCGTGACAGTCTCGTAGCAGTGGTCTCGATCCTCGACGACAAGGATGCCGCTGGGATGCTCAGCGCGCTGCTGCCCAGCTGCGGCCGCCTGATTCTCACCAGCAGCCAGAATCCCAGGGCACTACCCCCGCCCACGCTTCAGTCGCTGGCGGACCAGCTTGGAGGGCCCCCCGCGGAAATCGTCCCGAAGCCAGGCGCGGCGCTCGAGCGTGCCCGTGAGCTCGCGGGTCCCGGAGGCGCCGTGCTCGTCACGGGCTCGATCTACCTGATCGCCGACCTGCTGCGACCCGCGCAATCGGGCCGCGCTTCGATGCTGTGAACGACGCCGACGACCAGCCCGGATTCCTCGGGATGATCGGCGCCGTCGCGCTGATCGTCGCGCTCGTGATTCTCATCTTCTTCGGGATCGGATACCTCCTGGGGCGCGTATTCCTGTGAGAATGCGGATCTCGCATGAGCTCGCCCGCGGCGATCGCCCGAGCGCGGCTGCCGGGCTGATCAGAACCGTCCGACCTCTCCGACCACTACACTCGCCGCGGCAATGGTGCTAGCGCCCGGGATCTTCGGCATCCACAACCGCCCGATCAACACAGCGGTGCTGCTCGTTCTGCTGTTCCTGGTAGTCGTCTACTGTGCGCTCGTCGTTTGGACCTTCATGGACGCGAGGCGGCGAATCGCCGACCCGTGGATCGTGGGGTTCGCGACCCTTGCATCGGTTTTCCCATACGTCGGGACGATCGTCTACATGATCCTCCGACCGCCGGAGTACCTGGACGACGTCCGCGAGCGCGAGCTCGAGATGCAGGCCGCCGAGGCGCGGCTGGCGGAGCTTGGGTACCACCTCTGCCCGCATTGCGACAGCGAAGTGGAGAAGGACTTCCTGCGCTGCCCCAACTGCATGCGCAAGCTGAAGGACCCCTGCCCGACGTGCGGTAAGCCGCTCGATCCGCTCTGGAAGATCTGTCCGTACTGCGAAACCGAGCTCGGTGCGATCCAGGCGCCGATGCCGCGCCGGGCCCGACGGCGCCGCGAGAGCACCTCGGAGCAGACAGTGGCGGGAACCGCGCCCGCCGAGCACGGCGGCTCGAGCCGCCCGGATCTCTGACCGTCGAGTCGGCAGGCTACCCGTGGAGCGAACTCTCATCCTGGTGAAGCCCGACGCGTTCGCGCGCCGCCTCACCGGCGAGGTCATCGCTCGCTTCGAACGCAAGGGACTGAGCCTCGTGGCGATGAGGTTGATGACGATGTCGCGCGAGCTGGCCGAGCGCCACTACGCCGAGCACGAGGGCAAGCCGTTCTTTGACGAGCTCGTCTCGTTCATCACTTCGGGTCCGCTTGTGGCGATGGTGCTCGAGGGCGAGTCGGCCGTCCGCGCGGCACGTCAGGTGATTGGAGCCACCAACCCGCTCGAGGCGAACACTGGCTCGATCCGTGGCGACTACGCGCTCGTGGTTGGACAGAACTTGGTGCACGGATCGGACGCCGAGCAGTCCGCCGCCCGGGAGGTCGCGCTGTTCTTCCCGGATCTAGCCCCCGTCGCTGAATAACTGCGGAGTTCCGCAGCGCCAGTTCCTTGCCTGACCTGATCCTGGCCTCGCGCTCGCCTCAGCGGCGGGCGATCCTCGAGCAGTTGGGCGTCAAGTTCTCGGTGACCGCGCCCGACGTGGAAGAGCTCGAGGAGGGACCCCCCGTCGAGGTCGCGCTCGAGAACGCTTATCGAAAGGCCGCGGTCGTGTCGGCCGAGAGCTCAGGTGCGATGGTTCTGGGAGTCGACACAGTGGTGCATTTTGGCGGCCGGATCTACGGCAAGGCGGGCGATGCGGCGGCGGCGCGCTCGACACTCAGCGCTTTGTCCGGGCGGCGCCACTCGGTCATAAGCGGACTCTGCCTGACCGCGGGCGGCGACTCACGAACTGCCGCCGTGACCACCCTGGTCGATTTCCGCCAGCTCGACGATCACCTGATCGAGTGGTACCTGTCGAGCGGCGACTGGCGCGAGCGCGCAGGCGCGTACGCCATCCAGGGGCGGGGGGCCGCCCTTGTGGCCGGCATCGAGGGCGACTACTGGAACGTGGTCGGCCTGCCGGTCGCCACCCTGCTGGAGCTCGAGCCGGGCTTGGTCGCCGACTGAGGCGCAGGCGTCGTGTGTCCTCGATCCGAGGCTCGGCATTAATGCGACCTCCAGCGCTCGAGGCCCGCAAAAGGGCTGCAAACGCGCAAAGGCGACAACACGATAGACTCACTGCCGGACGGCTTTCGGCTGCTTGCTGGGTGGCGGCTGTGATTCGCCGCCCCGTCCGGCTGCTCTCCCTATCTTGTCTTTCGCATGGGCTTTTTCACGTACCTGACCGGTTTCGGCGGCCGCGACATGGCGGTTGATTTGGGGACCGCCAACACGCTCGTCTATGTGCGTGGGCGCGGGATCGTGCTCTCAGAGCCGAGCGTGGTCGCTGTCGATTCCCGCACCGGCGAGGTTCACGCAGTCGGAATCGAGGCGAAGCGGATGCTGGGACGGACACCGGGCACGATCTCGGCGATCCGGCCGCTGAAGGATGGCGTGATCGCGGACTTCGAGGTGACCGAGGAGATGCTCCGTCACTTCATTCAGAAGGTCCACCAGAACCGGTGGGCTCACCCGCGTGTGGTCATCTGTGTGCCCAGCGGTGTCACCGGGGTAGAGAAGCGCGCGGTCGAGGAGGCCGCTCTATCAGCAGGCGCACGGCAGGCCTACCTGATCGAGGAGCCCATGGCTGCAGCGATCGGCGCGGGACTGCCGGTCGGAGAGCCAACCGGATCGATGGTCGTCGACATCGGCGGCGGCACCAGCGAGGTTGCGGTCATCTCGCTCGGCGGGATCGTCGTCTCGCAGTCGATCAGGGTGGGAGGAGATGAGCTCGACGAAGCGATCATCAGCTACGTCAAGCGGGAGTACAAGCTGCTGATCGGCCAGCAGACGGCCGAGGAGGTAAAGCTCGAGATCGGTTCGGCCTTCCCGACCGGCGAGGAGGTCCAGGCCGAGATTCGCGGACGCGACATGGTCTCCGGGCTGCCCAAGACGGTCGTTCTCACCAGCGAGGAGATTCGCGGTGCGCTCGAGGAGCCCGTCTCGCAGATAATGGACGCCGTCAAGGAGACGCTTGATCGCACGCCGCCGGAGCTCGCCTCCGATGTAATGGATCGCGGGATCATGCTCGCCGGAGGAGGCTCCCTGCTGCAGGGCCTCGAGGAGCGCCTGCGTCACGAGACACAGATGCCGGCGCACCTGGCCGAGTCGCCGCTGACCTGCGTGGCGGTTGGGTCGGGACGTTCGCTTGAGGAGTTCGAAGCGATCCACCGTTCAAGAAAGAATTCACGCAGCCGGCGCCGCCGGTATTAGATGATTGGTCGCAAATTGACGCGTTCGGATGTCCAATCCCGCGAGAGTCGGGCAGACACGCGCGGAGATTTGGGATCAATCAACTAGTTTTGTTCATCCACAGCGGCGCGAAGTCGGCTCTCCGATAGAGGCATCTGGTGCATGACAAGCAAGTACGGCGGCGAAGGGCGGTCCTTCTAGCGCTCATCGCGGTCTCGGTCATCCTCTTGACCGCCTACTTCGGTGAGTCACCCGGCAGCCCACTTCACACCATCCAGCGGGGCGTCGTGCAAGTCCTCTCTCCGCTTCAGCAGGGCGCCAGTAAGGCGCTCAAGCCGGTACGCGATATGTTCGGCTGGGTCTCCTCGACCTTGCATGCCAAGGCCCGCGCCGACCAGCTCCAGCGACAGGTGCAGTCGCTGCAGGCACAGCTGGCCAAGGATCAGTACGCACTCAGTCAGAACGGCCAGCTGCGCCATCTTGTCGGGCTAGGCAGCAGCATCGGCGTCGATAACTACCACCCGGTTACGGCCAGCGTGATCGTGCGAGACCCGACGCTGTGGTACGCGACGGTCGAAGTCGACCGAGGGTCAGATGACGGCGTGCGGCTCAACGATCCAGTGATCGGCGACCGAGGGCTCGTCGGCCGGGTCTCGCTCGTCGCGCCGTCGGTCTCGGTCGTAACGCTGATCACCGACCACACCATGGCGGTCGCCGCCGGGCTGCCTGGCCGCAGTACCGGCGTGCTCGTTCCTGCGTTGGGCAATCCCGATCAGCTGTTGCTTCAGGATCTTCCCGCCCAGACCCAGGTGCAGGTCGGTCAGGAGGTGTTCACGATCGGCTTCAAGGACGGCCCCCTCGAGGATCTATATCCGGCTGGGATCCCGATCGGGACGGTCTCGGGCACTCCACAGGACGGGCTCGCGGGCGGCGGCCAGGTTCAGGTCAACCCGGTCGTCGATCTTCGCCACCTCGACCTCGTGCAGATCCTGACGACTCCGCACGGCGGAAACGCACAGGCCAAGGTGCCGGCCGGATGATGCGCCGTCCAATCGCTGCATGGCGGGACGCAGTGTGAACCGTCAGGTAAAGCTCGCCCTGCGGCTCGTCGCGATCGGCTTCCTGACCGTTGTGATCCAGGAGGCCGCGGTCTCCCAGATCTCCGTGTTCGGAGTGACGGCGGACCTGACGCCACTGGTCGTGGTATCGGTCGGGCTGCTGGCCGGCTCGACCGCCGGTGCGGCGATGGGCTTCGGCACAGGGCTATTCGTCGACCTCGTGCTGGTGCAGACGCTCGGTATCAGCTCGCTTCTGTACATCGCGATCGGGTACTGGGCCGGACGGCTTCGGGAGCTCCGCGATCCCGCTCACGGTCTGGTGCCGCTTGCGGCCGGGGCCGCTGCGACCGCATTCGCGGGCCTGGGGATGACGGTCATCCAGTTCCTGCTCGGAGTCGACTCGCCCGTGAGCCTGCTGCTGGTGCAGCAGACCTTCGTCACGGTCCTGGTCAACACGCTGATCTCGCTGCCGGTCTACGCGTTCGTCCGGCGCGTGATCACCCCGGCGCTGCCAGAGGATCCCCGTCGTCGCCGGCGGCGGGCGTACACCACCGGCGGCCTCAGCCCGCTCCATAGCCCGTCCAAGCGGCTCGGCCCGCTGGCCCGGACCTCGAAATGATCCAGCTCCCCGAGGATCGGCGTCCACCGTTGACGCCGCAGCTGGCGCTGCGGGTAGCGGTGATCGGCAGCTTCGCGCTCGCGATGTTCGCGATCATCTTCTTCCGGTTGTGGTTCCTGCAGGTGCTCTCGGGAGCTCAGTACGCGCACGCCGCGAGCGTCAACCGCGTCCGCGATGTCTCTACGGCGGCTCCCCGCGGCAATGTCGTCGACCGCAGTGGCACGGTGCTCGTGCAGTCACAGGCGGTCCCGGCCGTGCTGATCTCGCCGCCCGACCTGCCCGTTCCGATCACCGACGCGGTACTCGCGGCTCCGCCGAGCGCCGATCAGGCGGTTTATGACCGGCTGGCGGGTGTGCTCGGCATGTCCCGCCGGTCGACGCCCTGTAAGTACTTCGACCCGACCGTCCAGCAAGACGTGAAGCCGCTCCTCTCGCCGATCGCGTGTGCCGTCAGTCAGGAGTACGCGCTGCTGCCCTACTCGACGGTCACGATCAAGACCGACGTCGCGCAGAGTGTCCAGTACTACCTCCAGGAGCGCCAGGGCGCGTTCCCCGGCATCGAGGTCCAGCAGGTATGGCTGCGCAAGTATCCGGTGCAGAGGCTCGCCGCTCAGCTGTTCGGGATCGTCGGACGGCTCAGCCCGAAGGAAGTTGGCACCTCGCACTTCCGAGGCGTCTCGCAGAGCGACGTCGTCGGGCAGTCCGGGCTCGAGTGGTACTACGACAAGTACCTGCGTGGCCAGGACGGCCTCCAGCGGGTGCAGGTCGACGCGCTCGGACACTTCCAGGGCAACCTCCCGGGGGTCGCGGCCCGTCAGGGCCTCATGCTGAAGCTCGCGCTCGACATCAACCTCCAGCGCGCAGGCGAAGCGGCGCTCGCGCAGGCGATCGCCAACAACCCGCCGTCGACGGCCGGGGCGTTCGTGGCGATGGACCCGCAGAACGGCCAGGTCTATGCGATGGGTTCGGTGCCCAACTTCAATCCAAACGAGTTCACACGCCCGCTGTCCAACGCCCAGTACGCGGCGCTGAACAACGCCCAGAGCGGGTTCCCGCTGATCAACCGCGCGATGCAGAGTGCGTACCCCACCGGATCGACGTTCAAAGGAATCACCGCGACCGCGGCGCTCTCGAGCGGCGTGTGGAGTCTCGGCGACACGTACGACGACACGGGTCTGTACACCAACGGACCTGGCGACACCCGGCACAACGCCGGCAAGGCCGCCTATGGCGTGCTCGGCATCGTCGACGCGATCAAGGTCTCGTCCGACGACTTCTTCTACAACCTCGGCAGGCTCATGAACGACCCGAAGGCGAAGGGCGGCGCGCTCCAGGACTGGGCCCGTAAGTTCGGGATCGGTCAGCGGACGGGAATCGATGTGGGGGGCGAGACGCCCGGGATACTTCCGACGCCGGCATGGCGAGCGCATCAGGACAAGCTCGAGCTCCAGTGCGAGCAGGGTGTCGGACCGTTCAGGGGAAAGGGGCGCCACGCCACTTGCCTGATCGCCGACGGGCGGCTGTGGTCGGTCGGCGATAACGAGAACCTCGCCGTCGGGCAGGGAGACCTCGAGGCCTCGCCGCTGCAGCTGGCGGTTGCCTACTCTGCGCTCGAGAACAACGGCACGGTGGTACGGCCCCATGTCGGCCTCGAGATCGACGCTGCGGATGGAACGCTGCTTCAGCGGGTCAACCCGCCCCCTACGCGGACATTCAGGATCAACCCCCAGTACCGACAGGCAATCCTGACGGGTCTGCGCGACGCGGCGTCGCTGCCGGGCGGCACCTCCGCAGATGTATTCGCCGGCTTCCCCGAGCCGGTCTACGGTAAGACCGGCACGGCAGAGCGCGGGCTCCAGGCCAACCAATCTTGGTATGTGTGCTTCGTCCCCTCCCCGACCAAGCCGATCCTTGTCGTCGTCACTGTCGAGCAGGGCGGGTTCGGTGCCCAGGCCGCAGCGCCCGCCGCGCGCCAGATCCTCTCGCAGTGGTTCTTCGGCAAGCGTGGTCCGTTCGTTGCGGGGCAGTCCAAGACGCTATGAGCATCGTTGGCAACGTAACGCCGATCCGCGAGTCCGAAGAGCCGGTCGAGACGGCGCCGCGCGGTCTGCCGCTGATCGATCCGCTGCTGATCCTGGCGGCGTTCGGGCTGGTTGCGTGCTCGCTTGTCACCCTTCACGGGGTCGCGCCCGCGCTCGTGCAGCGCCAGGGGATCTACGCGGGCATCGGCCTGATCGCAGCGGTGGTCCTGTCGCGCATCGATTACTCGAGGCTGCGCGAATATAAGCTCGTGCTCTACGGGCTGATGATCGCCCTGAACGTCATCGTGTTCGGCATGCCCGCGATTCGTGGCTCGCACCGGTGGATCCCGACGCCGCTGATTCAGTTCCAGTCCTCGGAGTTCGGGAAGGTGCTCTTGATCGTGACGCTGTCGGCGTTCGCCGTCGACCGCGCGCGCCGCCTTCACGAACGGCGTACCACGGCGCGGATAATGCTCCTCACGCTGGTTCCGGCAATGCTCGTGATCCCGCAGCCCGACCTCGGGACGGGAATGGTCTACGTCGCGATCGGGTTCATGATCCTGTTCGTGGCCGGGACCTCCTGGAAGCAGCTCACCGCCCTGGTCGTGGCGTTCGTGGCGGCCGTGGCGCTCGTGCTCGCGGGCGCCCCGGCGCTCGGCTATCACGTGCTGAAGCCCTACCAAGTGCAGCGGCTGACCGGGTTCCTGAACCCCTCCAGCGACCCTCAGAAACAGACCTACCAGATCACCGAATCCACGATCGCGATCGGGTCCGGCGGAAAGGTCGGCCTGGGGACTCGGCACGCGACGCAGGCGGGACTCGGATTCCTCCCAGCGCCCGACACGGACTTCGTATTCGCGGTGGTGGGAGAGACATACGGCTTCGTTGGAGCGGCGCTCGTGCTATCGCTGTATGCGCTGATGGTCTGGCGAGCGCTGCGAATCCTGACGATGTCAAAGAACTTATACGGGACATTGATCGCGGGTGGGATCCTTTCGATGCTGATGTTCCAGGTTTTCGTCAACGTCGGAATGACGATCGGGATCATGCCGATTACAGGTGTGCCGCTACCGCTGATGAGCTACGGGGGCTCCTCCGTCCTCGTGACGTTCATCTGCCTGGGCCTGCTGCAGTCGATCCATATCCAGGCGCGGATGGCGGTTGCGGCGAAAGGCCGCGCGCTGGTGTCATGATGGATGTAACGCTTACGAGAAACGAGAAGATCCGGCTCCGCAGCCGGACCCAGCACACCCGCCCCGCGGCGCCGGCAGGCGCGCAGGGCAACACGAAGGGCTTATGCCCGGCGGCCAGGACGGCTACGCCGGGCGCCAACCTAACCTGCCCCGCAGCGCCAGCCGGCGTACAGGGCACGAACAGACTATGCCCCGCGCCAGCCGGCGTGCCGGGCAACACGGAAGGACTGAACCAAATTGAAGAAGCTAGTTCTTGTCAGCGTCGACCGCGCAGAGACTCGCGTGGCGCTGCTGGAAGGAAGCGGAACCGTCGCGGCGCGAAAGCCTGCACAGGGCGCCGCTCCCCGCCGGCGCAAGCCGGCCAACATCGGCGCCGGCTTTCGCGTCGCCGAGCTGTATCTGGAGCGGCGGGGCGACCGCTCGATCGTCGGAAATATCTATAAGGGCCGGGTCGACAACGTCCTAGCCGGGCTCGAGGCGGCATTCGTCGACATCGGGCTCGAGAAGAACGGGTTCCTGCACGTCGACGAGATCGTGCTGCCGGGCGTCGACGCGCCAAGCCGCGGTCGAGGGGGCGGCCGGGACAGCCGTCAGATAACCGACATGCTGAAGCCCGGTCAGGAGATCGTCGTACAGGTCGTCAAGGATCCGCTGAAGACCAAGGGCGCGCGCCTTTCGATGGACCTGACGATTGCCGGCCGCTACATGGTCTACGCGCCCTACGGAGAGGGCGTCGGCGTCTCCCGCCGCCTCGACGAGGCCGAGCGCGACCGTCTGCGAAAGGAAGCCTCGAAACTCGACCTTAGAGGCGCGGGAGCGATCATTCGCACCGCCGCGCAGGGGGTCAACCGCGCCGACCTCGAGCGCGAGCTCGTCTACCTTTTCAAGCTCGGCGAGGTGCTTCAGAAGCGCGTGGCCGAATCGCGGGCGCCGGCACTTGTCTTTCAGGAGGCGGACCTCTCGGTCCGCGTCGTGCGCGACATCTTCTCCTCGACGTTCGAGCGAGCGATCGTCGATGATCCCAAGCAGCATCACCGGCTCGTGTCGTTCTTCTCCCGGACCGCGCCTGAGCTCGTCGAGTATGTCGAGCTGTGGGAGGAGGATCAGCCCCTGTTCGAGGCGTTCGGGGTCGAGGAGGTGCTCGACTCGACGCTCTCGCGCAGGGTCGACCTGCCGAGCGGCGGCTACCTGATCATCGACTACGCCGAGGCGCTGACAGTGATCGACGTAAACTCGGGATCGTTCATCGGACGCGGGAAGGGAGCGCGCCTGGAGGACACGATCACGAAGACCAACCTCGAGGCGGCCGATGAGGTCGTCCGCCAGCTCCGTCTGCGGGACATCGGCGGGATCATCGTGATCGACTTCATCGACATGGCTCGCGGGCGCAACCGCGACGCTGTCCTCGGCTCGTTGCGCAAGGCTCTCGACGAAGACCGTACGAAGACCTTCGTCGTCGAGATATCCCCCTTGGGGCTGGTTGAGATGACCCGCCAGAACGTCACGGAAGGCGTGCGGGAGATCATGACCCGGCCGTGCCCAACCTGCAGCGGGGAGGGGGTGATCAAGTCCGAGGAGACGTTCGCGATCGAGTTCGAGCGGCGGATGCGTGATCTCGGCAAGGAGACCTCGGCGGAGGCGATTCTGATCCAGATGAATCCGCGGGTCAGCGCCGAGTTCACCGACAACGACGCCAGGGTCCTCAAGGCGATCGAGCAGGACACTGGGAAATGGTTCTTCTTCGAGGGCTCCGAGGGGCTACCGGTCGATCATTTTGCGGTGCTGCTCGAGGGCGATCGGGATGAGATCCTCGAGCGCGCGGTGCCCTTCCGGGCGGGCGAGGAGGTGCACGTCGAGATCTTCGAGCCGCACATGTACAGCCCGGGAGACGCGGTGGCGAAGGTGGACGGATACCTGATCTCGGTCACCGGCGGCGAGCCGTACGTTGGGGAGAAGCACCTCGTGCGGATCGAGGAGGCGGGCCGGACTTCAGCTGTTGCGTCGCTGCTCGACGTGCCGGCGAGTTCCGTCACGGCCTCGGCGTCCGCTGATGGTGCGACCGATGCCCTAGAATCGAAGCCTCGGCGCCGCGGCCGCAGAGGCGGACGGCGCCGTTCGGACGCTCAGGCCCGGTCGGCATCTTGAATTCATGTACGCAATCGTCAAGACAGGTGGCAAGCAGTACCGCGTCGAGCGGGGTCAGTCCCTGCTCGTCGAGCGCCTGCCCGAATCTGACGGGGACACTGTGGCGCTGCAGCCGCTGCTTTACGTCGATGGCTCCGACGTGCTGGACGGCGATGACCTGTCGAAGGTGAAGATCTCAGCGCGGATCGTCGGACACGAGCGTGGCCCGAAGCTGCGGGTCGTCAAGTTCAAGCCCAAGCGCGGCTACAAGCGGCGCACCGGTCACCGGCAGGAGCTCACGAGGCTCGAGGTCACTGAGATCAAGCTCGGCTCCGGGCGGGCGGCGCGTTCGTCCGCGAAGGCGGCGGCAGACGCGCCCGCCGGCGATGCTGCCGAGACCAAGGCGCCCGCGCGCGCCAAGGCGCCTGCGCGCGCCAAGGCAGACGCGCCGGCCAGCGACGCTGCCGAGACCAAGCCGCCGGCGCGCGCGTCGAGGGCGCGCGCAAAGGCACCCGCAAGCGCTCCTGCGAGCAACCCCCCTGTGAACGACGCACCCGCGAGCGACCCCCTTGTGAGCGACACCCCTGTGAGCGACCCCCCGAAGGAGGGCGGAGATGGCGCATAAGAAAGGACTCGGTTCGTCGCGCAATGGCCGCGACTCGAACGCCAAGCGCCTCGGCGTCAAGGTGTTCGCCGGCCAGACGGTCACCGGTGGCGAGATCATCGTCCGCCAGCGAGGCACCCGGTTCAAGCCCGGCGATGGCGTGGGCATTGGCAAGGACGACACGATCTACGCTCGGTCTGCCGGGACGGTGCAGTTCGCCCGCGGCCGTCGTGGACGCGTGATCTCGGTCGACTCAACCGACTCGTAACGCAGCTCGATCGACCTGGCCGCCTCGTAGCGCAGCTCGATCGAGCTGGCCGCCTCGTACGTCGGTCGATCCGGCCGACTAGTAGCGCAGCTCGATCGACCTGGCCGACTTGTAACAGAGCTGGAGCATTCATGTCTTGTTCCGTCACAGGTGTGACGGCAAGACTGGGCGGATGTCCGAACGATGGCGTTCCAGTTGGGATAAGACCAACCGGAGCGCCAAAGTTCGTGTAGCTGTGATCGCACAGAGGCAGTGGGGACGCGTCACCTGGGCTCAGCTGCGAGCAGTCGGTCTTGACCGCAAGACAATTGTGGAGTGGACCCAGGCTGGCTACCTTCATCAGGTCCTTCGCGGGTCTATGCGGTGGGGCACCTGGCCCCGAGCATTGAGGGGGACCTGGCGGCGGCGCTCCTCTATGCCGGCCCGGGGGCGATGCTTGCGCACGCTACGGGTGTGTGGTGGTGGGAGTTGATCGACGAGCGGCCGAGGATGATCGAGGTGAGCACTCTCCGTCGGTGTAAGTCGCTGGGCAACGTCCGAGTGCATGCTCGCCGGGGGTGCGATCGGGTCTGGCGCCGGGGGCTGCCGGTCACGCATCCGTCTCAGACGCTGCTGGACTACGCCGAGACCGCCCCCTTTCGTCGCCTTCGCCGCGCAATCTCACAAGCTGACTACAGGCGACTGGTCACTCTGGAGGAGCTCGAACAGAAATGCGGGCGCGGATGCAAAGGCAGCGCCAAACTCAGGCAGGCCCTCAAGATCCACCAGCCGCGCCTGGCCCTTACCCGCAGCACGCTTGAGGTGGTGTTCTTCGAGCTGTGTGAGCGTTACGAGCTGCCGCTTCCGCTCATCAACGTCAGGCTCGAGGGCTTCCTCGTCGATGCTTTTTGGCCCGCGAGCCGGCTGGTGGTCGAGGTCGATGGCGGGCAGGCGCATGGCACACCCGCCCGCGTTGCGCGTGACAGGGCCAACGAACTCGCCCTGAGGGCGTCCGGATACCGGGTGATCCGCTACTCCCGGTGGCAGGTCACCGAGCAGGCAGCGCTCGTCGCCGCCGATGTGCGCACGGCGCTCGATGGCAGCTAGTTCGACTGAGCGCTGGGCCGGATCAGGAGCTCGTTGACATCCACGTGCGGTGGCTGGGACACCGCGTACATCACCGCCCGGGCGATGTCGTCCGGCTCAAGCGCGTCAGAGGGACGCTCGGAGAAGAAGGGCGTGTCGACCATTCCGGGTTCGATCAGCGTGACCCGAACCCCGCTACCGTCGAGCTCCAACCGTGCCGCCTCACCCATCGCAGTGACGGCGAACTTCGTCGCCGAGTACAGCGACCCGGGAAGGGCCCGCCGCCCCGCGACGGAACCTGTCAGGAGCAGGTGGCCGTGGCTGTCCTTCAGCGAGGGCATCGTCGCCCGGATCGTGAGCGCTGCGCCGTATACGTTCGTTAGCACCATTGAGCGCCAGTGCTCTACCGAATCTCCGAGGAAGCTACGCGTCGCTCCGAAGCCCGCGTTTGCGAAGGCCACATCAAGCCGCCCATATCGCTCGAGAGCTGTCTGCACCATCGCCTCCTGATCCGCCCACTCGGTCACGTCACAGCGCACCGCCACCGCGCGCGCCTCGCCGCCGAGCGAAGACGCCAGCTCCTCTAGTCGGTCGACCGACCGTGCAGCGAGAACGACTCGATAGCCGGACTGCGCCGCGAGCCGGGCGGTGGCGGCGCCGATGCCGCTCGAGGCGCCGGTGATCAGGAACACGGGGTCAGGCATGACAGCATCATCGCAAGTCGCCCGCCGGGAGGGCAATCCGGGGGAGCGACCAAGTCACGATGCACACCAACCGCCGCACGTCCTGAGGCGCATAAGGGATCACATGCACGACAACAGCCACACCTCCTGAGGAACATCAGGGATCACATGCACGACAGAGCTCGCATACACGTCCAGGCCGGAGGGGGAGGCGATGGTTGCCTCAGCTTTCGCCGTGAGGCCCATGTCCCCCGCGGCGGACCCGATGGCGGCGACGGCGGGCGCGGCGGCGACGTGGTGCTCGTCTGTAACGACTCGCTTCGAGACCTCGAGAGCTTTCGCCGGCGAGCGCACTTCAAGGCGGGCCGCGGCGGCCACGGCGAGGGCTCGCTCCGCCATGGCAAGGACGGCGAGTCACTCGAGATCTCGGTTCCCCCCGGCACGGAGGTGGAGCTCGAGTCAGACGGAACAAGGCTCGATCTCGTTCTCCCCGGGCAGCGGATCCTGATCGCTCGTGGCGGCCCTGGAGGCCGAGGGAACAAACGCTTCGCCGGCCCGACGCACCAGACTCCGAGGTTCGCCGAACGCGGGCTGTCCGGAGATGACGACTGGATCGTGCTGCAGCTGAAGCTGCTTGCGGACGTTGGGCTGGTCGGACTTCCGAACGCGGGTAAATCCTCCTTGATCTCACGCCTAACGAGGGCGCATCCGAAGGTCGCCGACTATCCGTTCACCACGCTCGAACCCGTGCTCGGGACGCTCGATCGCGACGACCGCCAGCTGGTGATCGCGGACATCCCTGGGCTGATCGAGGGCGCGAGTGCAGGAGCGGGGCTGGGTCATGAGTTCCTGGCTCACGTGGAGCGAACTCGCCTGCTCGTGCACGTGCTCGACCTGAAGCCCCTCGACGGATCGGACCCGGAGATAAATCACGCCACGGTCGAGCGCGAGCTGGCCCAGCACGACGCGAGGCTAGCGACGCTGCCCCGCGTGCTTGCGCTCTCGAAGGCTGATCTGGTCGACGAGGACGTCCGAAACCAGGCCCGCGACTTCTGGCAGGCACGACTGGGCCCGGACACGCCCGTGATCGTCACGTCCGCGGTAACGGGCCGCGGTCTCCCCGAGCTGACCGTAGAGCTCTTGCGGGCGGTGCCTCCAACGGCGGCGGAAGGGGATGCAGAGGCCAACGTCGAGCTACCAGAGACCCTCGCCGAGCACCGTGTGTTCCGGCCCGCGGCCGATCGCGGGTATAGCGTCGAGCGAATCGGCGATGGCAGCTTCCGCGTGAGCGGACGGGGTGTCGAGCGCCTACTCGCCCGCTACGACCTCGATAACGAGGACGCCCTCGCCCACCTCGAGCGGCGGCTGCGTGGGATCGGGGTGATCGGCGCTCTGGAGGCGGAGGGCTTCGAAGCGGGGGACGAGGTCGAGATCGCGGGCGTGGCGTTCGATCTCGACCCGAACATGTAGGATCGCGCCGCGCCGGGTCCACCACAGGGGAGAGGAATGCGTCGTTCTGTCGCGGTAGTCCTGATGATGTGTGGCTGTCTCGCACTCGCGTCCGCCGCGAGCGCGCGAGTGCTGCTCGTCGGCACCTACCATGGCATCGCCGGCCACTTCAAGTCGGTGCAGGCTGCGGTCAACGCGGCTCATCCGGGCGACTGGATCCTGATCGGCCCCGGCGACTACAAGACGAAGACGGCCCACTTGATCCAGGGCAGGCCCGCGGCGGTGCTGATCACCAAGCCGGGACTGCACCTGCGAGGGATGAATCGCAGCAGCGTGGTCATCGACGGCACCATGCCGGGCTCCGCGATCTGTAGCCGCAAGCCCTCCGCTCAGAACTTCGGGCCCCGTAGCGCAAGCGGTGCGCTCGGGCTCAACGGGATCATGGTCTGGAAGGCCGCCAACGTCAGAGTTCAGAACCTCACCGCCTGCAACTTCCTCGGCGGCAGCGCCCCCTCGGGTAACGAGATCTGGTGGAACGGCGGGGACAACAGTGCGAAGGTCGGCGGCTATGGCTACCTCGGCTCGTATCTTTCGGCCACCAGCACCTTTTTCAAGTCCGCGCGGACCGCCGCCCAGTACGGAATCTTTTCGAGCAACTGGAGCGGCGGCACTTGGGACCAGATCTACGCCAGCAACTTCCAGGACTCGGGCTTCTACATCGGCGCCTGCCAGCAGCAGTGCAACCAGACGCTGAACCATGGTTGGTCGCAGTACAGCGCGCTCGGCTACTCGGGATCGAACTCAGGCGGCCGCATGCTAATCGAGAACTCGGAGTTCGATCACAACAAGGACGGCTTCGACACAAACAGCCAGAACGGCGACAACCCGCCCCCACAGGATGGCTCCTGTCCGAACAATGGGATCAGCCCGATCACGCACACCCACTCCTGCTGGGTGTTCATGCACAACTACGTTCACGACAACAACGACCCGAATATCCCCGCGGCCGGCACCTCGGCGGCGGGACCGCTGGGCACCGGGATGTCGGTCTCGGGCGTCCGCAACGACACGATCATGAACAACCGCTTCTCGAACAACAAGGCGTGGGGGATCGTCGTCGTCCCGTACATCGATAGCGGTCCGCCGTGCACCGGCGGCACCGTGAACTCCATATTTGCGGGCGGCCAGGGAGGCTGCGAGTTCGACGAGTGGGGTGTCGCGGTGATCAACAACACCTTCATCCACAACGGGGGCTTCGGCAACCCGACAAACGGCGACTTCGAACAGCTGAACTTCGAGAGCCACCCGAGCGATTGCTTCAAAGGCAACCAAGACCCCGCGGGCCTGACCGCGGTCTCGGCGGCGCTCGAGAAGAGCTACTCGAGCTGCGCGGGAAGCCCCGCGCTGAATTTCAACGCCCCCTTCCTCAACGAGATCCTGTGCGACTCGGGAGTCGCGATCAGCCCGTTCGGCTGCCACCCGGGCGACCACTATCCCCGTCTCGGGGCGCCGATCATGCACCGACTGCCCAAGAACCTGAAGACCATGCCCAACCCCTGCCTGGGCGTGCCCTCGAACCCATGGTGCACGAAGAACGGACGCCACTGACACGCTGAGCTGAGCGACGACGACGCCCGCCCGCACGATGGACGGGCGCCTAACCTGTCGTTCGTGGCTCCGATCGTCGTCAAGCTTGGATCGAGCATCGTCGCGGACACCAGCGGCTCGGTGCGCGCCGACGTGCTGGGCGGAATCTGCGATCAGATCGGCGAGCTTCACCGCGCCGGGCGCTCCCCGATCGTCGTAACGAGCGGGGCGATCGCGCGCGGGATGGGGGTGATGTCGCTTGCACTGCGCCCGCGGGCGATGGACGAGCTCCAGGCCGCCAGCGCAGTCGGCCAGGGGAAGCTGTACCGCGTCTACGACGAGTTGCTCTCAGAGCGGGGGGTGCGCAGCGCGCAGGTGTTGTTGACGTTCTTCGACATCAGCGCGCGCACCCACTATCTGAACGCCCGCCAGACGCTCCGCAAGCTGCTCGACTGGCGGGTGGTTCCGGTGATCAACGAGAACGACACGACCACCACCGACGAGATCTCGTTCGGCGACAACGACTTCTTGGCTGCTCAGGTAGCGATCCTGATGGGCGCCGAGCTGCTGGTGCTCCTCACGGACGCCGACGGCCTCTATACCGCCGATCCTCGCCTGGACCCGGATGCTCGGCTGATCGGCGAGGTCAAGGAATTCGAGGAGCTCGAAGGCCTCCAGATCGGCCATGCCACATCGCCGCTGGGGTCGGGCGGGATGCGCTCGAAGGTCGTAGCGGCCGAGATGGCAACTGCGGCTGGAATTCCCGCGGTTGTCGCGAGTGGCCTCGCGGCGGGAACGATCCTTGCGTCCGCGGACGGCGAGCCGGTCGGGACTCGGTTCGCCGCCCGGGAGGGTCGTTACTCGAGCTTTAAACTGTGGCTCAGGTACGCGAAGCCCACTCGCGGACAGGTTCTCGTCGACTCGGGCGCCGCACGCGCCTTACGGGAGGGCGGGACCAGCCTGCTCCCGGTGGGGATCATTGACGTCACCGGCGATTTCGATGCTGGTGACGCGGTCGAGGTCACACATGACGGCGAGCTCGTGGGTAAGGGCATCTGCAACTACACCGCCCAGGAGCTGCGCAATGTGCGTGGCCTGAAGTCAAGTGACGTGCGAGAACTGCTGCCACGCGCGAGTGATGAGGCGGTTCATCGCGACTACTTCGTCCTCGCGTAATCTCTAGGAATGGCCGTCACCCTTACATCGGTCGCCGATACATGCGCCGCCGCCAAACAGGCGTCGCGGGCACTGGCGGCGCTTGATTACGGGACCAAGAACGCCGCGTTGCACGCGATGGCGGACTCGCTCGAGCGGCGCATCCCGGAGATCCTCGATGCGAACTCGCGGGATCTGGCGGCTGGTCGCGAGGCTCAGCTCACCTCGGCGCTGCTAGACCGCCTCGCGCTCGACGAGCTCCGAGTCGCGGGAATCGCCCGCCAGGTCAGGGACATCGCTTCGCTACCCGATCCAGTTGGCGAGGTGATCGAAGGACGCCGTCTCGCGAACGGCCTCGAGGTGAGCAAGGTCCGCGTGCCGCTCGGGGTGATCGCAGTCGTCTATGAAGCCCGGCCGAACGTCACGATCGACGCAGCTGCCCTGTGCCTGAAGGCAGGCAATGCCGTCCTGCTGCGAGGGTCCTCGATGGCGATGCGCTCAAACACGGTGCTGGCAACGGTAGCTACGGACGCGCTGTTGGAAGCTGGGCTTCCCGACGGGTCGATCGCGCTCGTCGCGGGTGGCGGCCGTGAGGAGCTCGCGCAGCTCGCGACGCAGACTGGGCTCGTCGACTTGATCATTCCGCGCGGGGGCGAGGGCCTGAAGGCCGCGCTCGCTGCGGTCGCGACAGTGCCTGTGCTCTACGCCGCCTCGGGCAACTGTCACGTATACGTGGAGCGGTCCGCCGATCAGGATGCCGCGCTCGCTATCGCCCTGAATGCCAAGGTTCAGCGTCCCAGCGTGTGTAACGCCGCCGAGACACTTCTGGTCGACAGCGCCGTTGCTCGGGAGTTCCTGCCGGGGGCGCTTCGCGCGCTCGCAGATGCCGGCGTGGAGCTCCGCGGCGACGAGCAGGTCCGGGAGATCGGAAGCGATCTCGCGATCGCCGCCGCGAGCGATGATGACTGGGGCACCGAGTACCACGCGCTGATACTTGCCGTCGGCGTGGTCGACGGGACCACCGAGGCGATCGAGCACATCAATCGATATGGCTCGGGGCATTCGGACGCGATCGTCACCCGGGACACCGACGCGGCGCGAGCCTTCCAGCTGGGCGTCGACTCCGCCTGCGTGTACGTGAATGCCTCCACCCGGTTCACCGACGGGGGCGAGTTCGGAATGGGGGCCGAGATCGGCAACTCGACCCAGAAGCTCCACGCCCGCGGACCAATCGGCCTGCGGGAGCTGTGCAGCTACAAGTACCTCGTCGACGGCTCAGGGCACGTCCGCGGGTGAGCCGGCCGGATCGCTGACGGTCGCGGTGCGGATCGGCATTCTCGGCGGGACCTTCAACCCGCCACATCTCGGTCACCTCATTTGTGCCCAGGAGGCGTACGTCCAGCTCGAGCTATCCCGAGTGATTCTGGTACCGGCACGAATCCCTCCCCACAAGGCCGTCCCCGAGGACCCGGGAATCGAGCACCGTCTGGAGCTATGCGAGTGCGCCGTAAGGGACGATCCCCACAGGCTCGAAGTCTCGCCACTCGAGGCAGAGCGGTCCGGCACGTCTTACACGGTCGATACGCTTGAGGAGCTGCACACCCGATTCCCAGACACGGAGCTTTACCTGATCCTCGGCGGTGACGTCGCAGCGGGGCTCGCCGGGTGGCGCGAGCCCGAGCGTGTTCTGTCGCTGGCGACGATCGCGGTAAC
Source organism: Actinomycetota bacterium (assembly GCA_030948665.1). Taxonomy (GTDB): domain Bacteria; phylum Actinomycetota; class Thermoleophilia; order Solirubrobacterales; family Solirubrobacteraceae; genus Palsa-465. Next base: position 28,656 of record JALYZY010000218.1, read on the forward strand.
CGGACGGCCGGGCACCTCGAGGAGCGCTGTGAACGAGACCCTTGCCGGACTGAAAGCCGGGCAGCGCGCGCGATTCTTCACGATGCCAACCGTCGGCGTCTCCTCGACGATGATCCGCAGGCGGGTGCGCACTGGCCAGCCGATCAAATATCTGGTGCCTGACGCCGTGTCGCGGTATATCGAGACCCATCGCCTGTACCGGAGCGCTGAGAGCCTTTGACTCCGGAGGAGATCGCCGCTGCGGTCGTCGGCTATGCGTCCGACCG
>JALYZY010000226.1 GCA_030948665.1 Actinomycetota bacterium
CCGCGTTTCGCGGGGGGCCACCGCCGGGCCGGGACTATGATCAGCCGCGATGGCGGCGAGCACGATCGCGGTTCTCTCGCAGAAGGGCGGCACCGGCAAGACGACCGTGGTTCGGACGCTGACCGACGTCTTTCGCCGAGTCGGCGTCTCGGTGCTGGCGGTCGATCTGGATCCGCAGGGGAATCTGTCGGATTACTTCGACGTCGACCCCGAGATCTCACCGACGATCGGGGACGTGCTGGCCGGACGCGCCGACTCCCAGGCCGCGATCCACGACGGAATCATCCCCGCGAACCTCGGCCTGGCCGAGGCCGAGCTGATGCTCGGAGGGCGGATGGGCAGGGAGCTCACGCTCAAGAAGGCGCTCGCCTCGCTACGGCCCAAGTACGACCTGATCTTGATCGACTGTCCACCATCGCTCGGCTTGCTGACCGTCAACGCGCTGGTCGCGGCCGACTACGCCCTGATGTCGGCCGAGGCGCAGTACTTTGCCCTGCACGGGGTCGAGCAGGCGCTCCAGATGATCGAGCTGGCCCGCGAGAGCCTGAACCCCGAACTTGAGTGGCTCGGAGTTCTCCTGAACATTGCCGACATGCGCACCCGCCACTCGCGCGAGGTCCTCGGTTCGCTGCGCGAGCACTTCGGTGAGAAGCTATTCGATACGCCGATCCGTGCCTCGATCGCCTACGCCGAATCGGCGGAGCGAGCGGTGACGATCCTGGACCATCGCCCCGATCTAGCGGTCGACTATCTGGCGGTGGCCGACGAGATGCTCCGGAGGCTCGGAATGCAGGCGCCCCGCCAGCGCCTGGAAGGACTGGCGGGGCGCTTTCCGGCGGCAGTCAGCTCCTGACGCCGCGTGCCTCAGACCGACTTCTGATAAGCCCTGAACGCGTGGGTCGCGAACGCCATGCAGGCTCCGGCCAGAGCCACGAGGAAGCCGGAGCGTGACGCGACTGTCCCCCGGCTGGGCGACGAGATGCGCGCCGGTCAGCGCGCAAACGACGTCGATGACATGGTTTGCGAGGTCCTCGGGGTAGCGCGCCTGGGCGCTAATGAGCCGGCCCCCAGAAGAGGGGGAGCGCCTGGTCGAGCGCTACAGCGACGAGCAGCTAGCCCTTTTCATTCAGCTCGCGCAGCTCACCCGCGAAGTGCAGGAGCGGCATGCCGCGTGGCTGCGGAAGCGCTTGCGAGAGAACCAGTGGGGCCCTACATCTCCGTGACGTCCGCTCCCTGAGACTCGAACGGGACCCGGATGACCTTCGCCCAGCCGAGGGTCTCGCGTCCGAGCGTTTCGACGAGGCGGCTGGTCTGCTCGTAGTGCGACCACACCAGCACGGCGGGTCCCGCGCCCGAGATCGTCGCGCCGAGCGCGCCCAGCGCCGGCGCGCGCTCCAGCAGCTCAGCCGACCGCGGATACAGGTGGGCTCGATGGGGCTGGTGCATGCGATCACGAAGTCCCGCCGCGATCAGATCCCAGTCGGCGCTTGCCAGCCCGAGGGTCAGCATCGAGGCATGCGCGACGTTGAAGACAGCGTCGGCAAGCGCGATGCTGGCCGGTAGAGCGGCCCGAGCTTGGGCTGTGCGCACAGCCTCCTCCGGCACCACGAGCACGGCCTCGAGGCCCGCGGGAGGCTCGAATCGATGCGCTCGCATCCCGTCCCAAAGAACGAATCCGCCTTTCACCGCCGCCGCGGCGTTGTCGGCATGACCCTCCAGCTCAGCCGCCAGGGCCAGCACGTCGGCGTCGAGCTCGAACAGATGGTCGGCAGCCAGCAGACCCGCGAGCACCGCCGCCGCGCTTGCGCCGAGACCGCCGGTCAGCGGAATGCTCGAAGAGATCGTGAACTGAAAACGATCCGCGGGCGCGAGCGCCTCGAATCCCCGGACCACCAGGTTCGTGCGGTCGCGGGGAATGTCGAGGTCGGTGTGGACCGAGAACGTGCCAGCCTCGAGCACCTCGAGCTCGAGATGCAGCGATAGCGCCGCGGCGAGCACGTCGAATCCCGGACCGAGGTTGGCCGAGGACGCCGGGACTCTGACGACCCGCCGCCGGGCCAGCGTCAAGACAGAACCGCCCGCTCGAGCGCCGAGCTATCCGGCTCGCAGGCGATCACCTGGCCCCCTTCTCGCACCGCCGTCTCGGGATCCTTCAGCCCGTGGCCCGTGAGCACGCACACGATCCGCCGCGCGTCGGGCGCGCCATGCGCGATCAATCCGGCGACGCTCGCCGCGGACGCCGGCTCGCAGAAGATCCCCTCGGACCCGGCAAGGAATTTGTGGGCCTCGAGGATCTGGGCGTCGCTCACCGCCGCCACCATGCCGCCGGAGGAGCTCATTGCGTCCATCGCTTCTTCCCAGCGCGCGGGATTACCGATCCGGATCGCGCTGGCGACGGTCTCCGGATGCTCGACGGGATAGCCACGCACCAGCGGCGCGGCGCCCTCGGCTTGGAATCCGAGCATCCGCGGCCGGCTGTCCGTGTCCTTGAAGCCGCGCCAGTAGGCAGTGATGTTGCCGGCGTTGCCCACCGGGATGCACAGGGCGTCGAGCTCGCTGCCGAGCGCTTCGACGATTTCGTAGGCCGCGGTCTTCTGCCCCTCGATGCGAAAGTCATTGACCGAATTCACGAGCGAGATCGGCTGGCGCTCGACGAGCTCGCGGACGAGGCGCAGAGCGGCGTCGAAGTTGTCCTTGAGGGCGATCACGTGGGCGCCATGGACCAAGGCCTGCGCAAGCTTGCCGGTCGCGATGTTGCCCTCGGGGACGACCACCGCGCAGCGCAGTCCGGCACGAGCCGCATATGCAGCGGCGGATGCGGCCGTGTTTCCGGTCGAGGCGCACAGCACCGCCTGGGCCCCCTCCCGCACAGCCGCCGAGACGGCGGCGGTCATCCCGCGGTCCTTGAACGATCCGGTCGGGTTGGAGCCCTCGAGCTTGAGCCACACCTCGGCGCCAACGCGCTCGGAGAGGCGCGGCGCGAGCACCAGCGGCGTGTTCCCTTCGCCGAGCGACACGATGGGATCGCCGGTCGCGAACGGCAGGCGGTCGCGATAGCGCTCGATGATTCCGGTCACGATGCCTCAGCGGGCGACGTCGAGCACCACCTTGCCGGTCGCGCCGCGACCGTCGATCAGCTCGAGTGCCTGGGCGGCCTGCTCGAGCGGGAACCGCGCGCCGACGATCGGCCTGATGAACCCACCGTCGATCAGTCCTGTGATCGCTTCGCCGATCTCGTGCGAGATCTCGGGTCTGGCCACCGCTGAGGCCCCCCACGCGGCGCCGACCACCTCGGTGTTTCCAAGCAGCAGCCGGTTGACCTTGACCTCGGGGATCGAGCCGCCCGTGAACCCGACGACCACCACGCGGCCTCCCTCGCGGAGCGAGCGCAGGCTGTCGGTGAAGCGATCCCCACCGACGGGGTCGAGCACCACGTCGACGCCACCCGATGAGAGCTCCCGCGCCTGGTCCTTCCACGATCCGTCGGCCCGCAGAACCTGATCGGCACCCGCGTCGCGCGCCACCCGCTCCTTCTCATCGCTCGAGACGACCGCGATCGTCCTCGCGCCGAGGCCCTTGGCAACCTGGAGCGTGGCGGTACCGACGCCGCCGGCCGCGCCGTGGACGAGCACTGTCTCGCCCTCGCGGAGGCGACCACGCAGCTTCAGTGCGAAGTAGGCGGTGTGGTAGTTCAGCACGAGCCCTGCGGCTTGGGCGAAATCGAGCTCATCGGGGATCCGGAAGCACAGGTGCTCGGGGACGACGGCGACCTCGGCGAACCCACCAAGTACGCAGAATGCCGCCACCCGATTCCCCGCCGTCAGGGCCGCTCCGTCGGGCGCGGAGCGAACGGTTCCGCCGACCTCCGAGCCGGGAGTGAAGGGCAGCGGCGGCTTGAGCTGATACTGGCCGCGCGTCTGGAGGACCTCCGGAAACGACACCCCGGCGGCGTGCACGTCGACGATCACCCCCCGCCCAGGGGTCAGCATGTGGGAGGCCCCGGGCTCGGGAAGCTCCGCTAGCTTCAGAGCTGTCTCGGGGCCGCTGAGGTCGACGATCTGTATCGCCCGCACGCGCCCGGACCCTAGATGATTTGTCCGAGGTTGACGTTTTCGGAGCGGATTCAGGGTGGGTAGTGCGTCACTCGCCGCGACCGGGGTGATGCGCGTCAAACCATCCTCCCCTGGTGTGGGCAATGCGTCAATCGCGTCACCGGCTACGCCGAATGACGCGATATCCACACGATCACGGCGCGCCTCGCTACCCGAACTCTTCCTCGATCACCCGGATCGCCCGCGGGGGCGCACGCAGCACGTCAAGATCCGAGATCGTCTGCCTGGCGGCGAAGAACTGCGACTCGAGCACGGGATGGAGCACCATCACCAGACGCGCCTGCTCCCCCAGCCCCTTCTGCACGACGGACTTGACAGACACCCGGTGCTCCGCGAGCGCCTGCGCAACAGCCGCAAGCACCCCCGGCTCATCGGCGACTTCCAGATGCAGGTAGAACGAGGACACCACGTCAGCGACGATCTCGAGCACCTGACTCGTCGGCGGCGTCGAGGCCGGCGGGATCATCGCGCTGATCACATCTCCAAGGACGGCGGTAGCCGTCTGCGAACCCCCCGCCCCGGGACCCGACATCGTGATCTCGGTGATCGCATCAGATTCAACGGTGACCGCATTGAACGGTCCGCTCACCGACGCGAGTGGATGGCCTGGGTAGAGGAACGCCGGGTGCACCCGGACCGAGAGCCCCTCCCCGATCCGCTCGGCGGTGCCAAGCAGCTTTAGCTCGAGCCCCAGCTCGTGCGCGTACTCGAGGTCGTCGGGCTGGATGTGCTCGATCCCCTCGTAGGTCACCTGGTCCAGCCGCACCGGGGTGTCGAATGCAAGCCGCGCCAGGATCGCCATCTTCGCCGCAGCGTCGCGGCCGTCGATGTCCTCCGAGGGGTCGGATTCCGCATAGCCGAGCCGCTGGGCCTCCACGAGTGCCTGCTCGAAGGTCATGCCGGTGCGTGCCATCTCGGTCAGCACGAAGTTCGTGGTGCCGTTGACGATCCCGTGAACACGGTCGATCGTTGCGCCCGCCAGCGACTCCTGGAGGACGCGGACGACCGGCACGACACCCGCTACCGCGCCTTCGAAGCGCAGCTGCACGCCGTGCTCTCGGGCCGCCTCCCAGAGCTCCTCCCCGTGACGCGAGAGCAGCTGCTTGTTGGCTGTTACGACGTGCCGTCCGGAGCGCAGCGCTTGCAGCAGGTAGGTGCGAGCGGGCTCGATCCCGCCGATCAGCTCGACGATCAGGTCCGATTCCTCGAGGAGCTTCTCGTAGGACCCCTGGCTTCGGGTCAGCACGCCCGAGAGGACCGGACGGAGTCCGGTGATCCGCTGGATCCGCTCCGCCTGCAGCCCAAGCTGCGATTCGAAAGCGGCGCCAACAGTTCCGCGGCCCAGAAGTCCGACGCGATAGCTGCGCTCAGCCGGCGTCACGGGTCACCAGGTCATCGCAGGTCTCGCGGCGAACGACCACGCGCGCGGTGCCGTCGCGGCAGAAGATCACGGGCGGTCGCAGGGCGCCGTTATAGCTGTTGGCCAGTGAATGGCCGTAGGCGCCGGTGGTAGGAACGACGATCACGTCCCCCGGCACCGGGTCCGCCAGGGTCAGGTCGCGCGCAATCACATCGCCCGACTCGCAGTGCTTGCCGGCAAGGTGGCAGCGCTCGGTCCCACCGGCCAGCGGGCGGTCACCGA
>JALYZY010000234.1 GCA_030948665.1 Actinomycetota bacterium
CTGGCGGGCTCGAGCGCGAAGACGCGTGGCAGCGGGCGATAGAGCTCGCGTTCGAGCGCCTGGCGGTCTCATGGACGATTGCCGGCCTCGAGCTCACCGAGCAGCGGGAGCTGCTCGGGCGCTACCGTATGGCCTCGGAGGCCGAGCGCCTGTTCGTTCGCGACTCGCTCCGCGAGCACATCGCCCAGCACTTCCCCGAGCTCCAGGCACCGTGACCGTCGGCCCGGACCCCGAGCGGTTCGCAGAGCTGCTGTGCGGGTGGTGTCTCCAGGTGCGCGAAGGTGACCAGGTGCTGGTGGGTCGACCCCGCAGTCGATGCCACTGGTGGTGGCGGTTCACGGGGCATTGCTCGAGCGCGGTGCGTGGCCGATGATCCGCCTGACCCCGAGCGAGCTCGCCGAGGACTTCTATCTACATGCGCGCGAGATGCATCTGGACTCATTCGCTCCGCTCGAGCTGGTCGAGGCCCAGGCACTCGATGCCAGGCTGGTGATCCAGGCGCCGACCAACACCCGCGCGCTGGCGGCAGTGGACCCGGCGCTGATCGCCCGGTCCGCGCGGGCGCGGGGACCGATCAGGGAAGTTCTGCTGCGCCCGGAATGCGCTGGTGCGGGACAGTTTGGCCGACTGCCGCGCTGGCACAGCAGGCTGCGATGAGCGAGCGTGACTACTCGGCGTTCATAACCCGGGCGCTGTTTCTCGACCAACCCGACCCGATCGCCGCCTGGCGTGAACTCAGCCAGCGCCAGGCCAAGCTAGTCGCCAGGCTCTCCAGCGCGCGCGAGGTTCGCTTGCAGGCTCCCGACACCGATCTGCGCCTGCGCGTCGATGGGCGGACCTGGATCAACTCGGACGGCAGGCGCAACATGCCAAGTGGCGAAGTATTTCACCGGCCCACTCGAGAGCTCGGCGACCGGTCACGTTCGGTTCACGGTGTCGTCGAGCCCGAGCGGGGTGGAGGTGACCGGTGTCGAGCTGACGTTCGCCGATGGCGAGGTAGTGGACGCTCGGGCTGACCGCGGAGGGGACTATCTGCAAGCCGCGCTGGCCACCGACTCCGGCGCCCGCAGGCTGGGCGAGCTCGGGATCGGGACGAACGCTGGAATCGACCGCCCCACGGGCTCGATCCTGCTCGACGAGAAGATGGCGGGCACGGTGCACCTTGCGCTCGGCCGGTCGTACCCCGAGACGGGCGGGACCAACGCCTCATCGCTTCATTGGGATCTGATCTGCGATCTTCGCGAGGGCGGGTCGGTCACGGTTGATGGCGAGCCGCTCGACATCACCGGGGAGTAACCAGGATCCCTGGGTCTTGGAGTAGCTTCTCTGCACCAATGCGCCGGACGAAGATCGTCGCCACCATCGGGCCGGCCTCGCGCGAGCCGGAGACGCTGACGCGGATGGTGCAGGCCGGGCTCGACGTGGCCCGCCTCAACTTCTCGCACGGAAATCTCGAGATCCACGCGGAGAACGCGAAGCGCGTGCGCGAAGCGGCCGGCCGTGTCGGGCGGCAGGTGGCGATCCTCCAGGACCTGCCAGGGCCAAAGATTCGCATCGGTGCGCTGCAGGACGACATCGCCGAGCTCAAGCCAGGAGAGAAGCTGGTGCTCGCCTGCGGGTCGGACGGCGTCGGAAACGAGCGCGTGATGTCAGTCAGCTGGGCTGGGCTCGCGGCCGCCGTCGATCCCGATGACGTGATTTATCTCGCCGACGGGGCCATCAGGCTGCGCGTCGAAGCGGTGCGGGAGGCTCAGGGCGAGGTCGAAACGGCTGTCGAGATCGGCGGCACCGTGGCCTCCCGGCAGGGACTGAACATTCCCGGTTCCACCCGCGGTCTAGCCGCTGTCGCGCACGAGGACCTCGAGATGCTCCGCTTCGGGGAGTCGATGGGCGTCGATCTTGTCGCGCTCTCGTTTGTGCGTACCGCCGAGGACGTCACGAGCGTGCGCCGGCACACCCGCCTGCCGCTGATCGCCAAGATCGAGAAACCGCAGGCGGTCGAGGCGGCGGAGGAGATCATTCGCGCTGCCGACTGCGTGATGGTCGCGCGGGGCGATCTCGGCATCGAGCTGCCGATCGCCGAGGTCCCGATGGCGCAGAAGCACCTGCTTCGGACCGCCGGAAGGCTCGCGCGGCCATCGATCACCGCGACGCAGATGCTCGACTCGATGGTCAACTCCTCGCGGCCCACGCGGGCCGAGGTCACTGACGTGGCGAATGCAATCCTCGATGGCACGGACGCCGTGATGCTCTCCCAGGAGACAGCCATCGGCTCCCACCCCGTCGAAGCCGTCGAGATGATGGCCGCGATCGCAGAGCACACCGAGCACTCGCTGCCATATCTGCGCTGGAACGAGGAGCGCGTCAGGCGCGATTCCCGCGATCCCGCCTACACGGTTGCTTACAGCGCGTGCGCCGCAGCGCGGGACCTGCACCTTGCAGCGCTCGTGATCCCCACGCTGTCAGGACGTTCGGCGCGGCTGATCTCGGCTCACCGCCCCCAGGTGCCGATCTACGCGCTCTCGCCAGGTAGGGAGACCGTTCGCCGCTGCGGCCTGATGTGGGGAGTTCAGGCTGCTTCGATGCGCCGCCACGAAGTGACCGAGGCGCTGATCGCGGATGCAGCACGCCGCGTGGTCGAGCTGGGCTGGGTCAAGTCGGGCGAGCGCGTCGCGATCACCGCGGGGCTGCCGAGCGGGCGCCCCGGTACCACCAGCCTGATGCAGATCCAGCGCGTCTGAGCACCGCCTGAGTTGCGCGAGGTAGCCCCGACTCGCCTGAGTCGCCAGCTTCAGGGACGCGCCTTACGAATGGTGCGCATATCGCAACTTGCGTCACGTGGATCGAGGCGAGGCCGGGGCGCCCGCGAAGAAGTCGGCCTCCTCCCGCCCGAGTTCGGTTGCTGGCGGATCGCCGTAGAACCACTCGCGGGCGATGCGATGAAAGTTCCCGCGCGCGTGTAGCTGTGAGATGACCGCCAGCGTCAGCACCTCCATCCGGCGGCCGAAGATGTGATCGGGGGGCGCGGACTCGTGGCGCAGCTGACCGAAGTACTCCGAGCGGGGGTCGCTCATGTCGATCAGGACCTGGGTCGCGTAGTCGGGTGTGAGCTGCATCTCCTGATCAACCGTGTACCAGGAGGTCGCCGCCCGGAAGTGGGCGAGCACTCTCTGCTGGTCGAACTTCTCGGGCTCCGGGAAGAAGCCGACTTCCGTGCCCAGTCGCATGATCGTCTCGGCGTCGCCCTCAATGATCGCCCGGGCCACTGCGATCTCGAGCTCGACGGTCCCTGGGGGCATCCGCTTGAACAGCCCGAAGTCGATGAATGCCATCCTGCCGTCGGCCAGCAACATCGAGTTCCCCGGGTGCGGATCGCCCGAGAACTGGTGATGGCGGTACAGGCAGCCGAAGTAGAAACGGAACAGAATCTCGCCGATCCGGTCGCGCTGCTCCTGCGGATAGGCCTTGAGGTCTTCGAAGCCGGTGCCTTCGACGTACTCCGTCACCAACACCCGCTCGCGAGAGAGCGATGTGACTACCGGCGGGACGACGACGAACGGGTGACCGCGGAAGATGCGCGCGAGTGTGCGCTGGTTCTGCGCCTCGAGCTCGTAGTCGAGCTCCTCCTCGATGCGGTTGCGGATCTCCTGGCCCATCGCCTTCGGGTCCAACCCGGGGGCTATCCGCTTCGCCAGGCGCAGGATCAGGCCTAGGTTCTGCATGTCCGCGCGGACGGCCGCGGCAACCCCGGGGTACTGCACCTTGACCGCGACGCGCCGGCCGTCCGGGAGCACTGCGCGGTAAACCTGGCCGATCGATGCGGCCGCGATCGGCTCCTCCTCGAATTCCTCGAAGATGTCAGCGAGGCGATCGTCCAGCTCTTCTTCGATCACCTTGCGCATGTCCTTGAAGGAGACCGTGGGCGCGGCGTCGCGCAGCGCGGCGAGCTTTCGCTGGAACTCCTCTCGGTATTCCTCGGGAACGACACCGACGTCCAGGAACGACATCACCTGACCGACCTTCATCGCCGCGCCCTTCATCGTTCCGAGCGCCGAGACGATCTGCTGGGCCGCTTCGATATGGCGGCGCTCGAGCGCCGCCTGACGCCCTTCCTTATCCCGGGTCACATTTGCCGCATGGGTACCCGCCTGGCGGATCGCCTGCCCCGCAGCCAGTCCGCCGATCCTGGCGGTACGCCCCACGCGCGAGGTGGGGATCTTGTCTTTAGCCACTCCTAGGACAGGTTAGTAGCGACCTGCGAGCCGGGCACGATGTCGTCCGCTCCGTCGGGCCAGCGGACCCACGCTTTGTGGCCGCCGTCGTAGTCGTCGCCCAGCAGGATCAGGGTCGCGGGCTCTCCCAGCGCTGTGCACGGCTCATCGCCCTCGGGGTCCACACCACGCCAGATGCGCACAAACCGGTTGTGCTCGAACTCCTCGCCGACGGTCGTCGGCTCGGTGTGGCCGGGGTGGATCCTTGTTTGCGATGGGAGCGTGAGGAGCGTGTCCATGATCGAGGAACGCAGGTCGGCGTAGGTCGTGTGCCCCGGCGCCCGGACGCCGCCGACAGAACCCTTGAACAGTGTGTCCCCCGTGAATACCTCGGTGCCGTTGACGAGCAGCGACAGCATTCCCGCGGTGTGACCGGGAGTGTGGAGCGGCTCGATCTCGAGCGAACCACTCTCGATGCGGTGGCCGGGTTCCATCGTGGCGGTCGATGCGGCCACCAGGTCGCGCTCCAGCGGGTGGATCAGAACCGGGGTGCCGGGATGGCGCTCGAGCACACGATCGAGTTCCGCGACGTGATCGTGGTGATGGTGTGTGAGCAGGACGTGCGTCAGCCCGAGCTGGCCACGCTCCAGAAACTCGAGCAGCGGATCGACAGGGCCGCCCGCGTCGATCATCACAGCGTGGCCACCGGGCTCGTCGGCGACGACGTAGGTGTTGGACAGCCACCGGTCATCCATCGAGCGCTCGACAATCACGTCCGAGAGCCTATCCTGTCGGTGGTCATGAGCCTGATCCACACCTGCTACCGGATCCTCGATGTCGATCGCTCCGTCGCGTTCTATAACGCGCTTGGGTTCGAGGAGCGGCGCCGGCTGCCGATCAGAGACGAGGCGATCAACATATTCATGGGCATGCCTGACGACGGGCCTGAGCTCGAGCTCACTTATAACCTCGGGCGCACCGAGCCGTATGAGATCGGCACGGGCTACGGTCACATCGCGATCACCGCAGAGGACCTGGACGGGACGCTTGCGCAGCTGAAACAGCAGGGAATCGAGCCCGAGCGTCCCCCGTACACGGTTCGCGATGGCGGGTCCCGACTGTGCTTCGTCCGCGACCCGGACGGCTATCGGATCGAGCTGATCGAGCGGTAACGCGCACGAGTCGCTTTCCTAAGCGAGACGGGATGACCGGCCGAGCGGAACGGGTACCCTAGGCCGGGCGATGGCGGAGACGGGCAAGATCCCCTACCTGCTCGAGCGCCTCACCCAAGGCGTCGCCGCTCACGACCGCGAGAACCCGGGGCACCACACCTGGGGCATCGGGATGGCGTACTTCGACATCGAGCGGCTCGGTCTCGAGGAGGGGGAGGAGATCCTTCCCGGCCTGGTCCTCCAAGCCGACGGGGGCACGAGCGGGCAGTTCCGGATCCTCTGCGATGGACAGCACGGTCACGAGGAGGAGCAAGAGGTGGAGGAGGTCATCGAGGCCATCGCCTCGGAGGAGATCGCCGAGCCTGCCTATGCACCGGGTCCGCCCTTGCCGGTCAGACCGCCCGTATAGCAGGCACCGCTGGCATGGGAATACCGGCGCGCGCGGCTATCTGAGCGCAGAGGCGCGCCACCGTCGGGCAGCTAAGTCCGTGGCGCGCAGCCGTGCGCATCACGGCGCCGGCGATTGCGTCGAGCTCAGGCACTCGGCCGGCCGCGATGTCTCGCTGCATCGAGGACCCGAGCTCGGCATGAGCCTGGTCGAGCTCGGCCAGCCGTGCCGCCGGGTCGATGCTCGCGCCTTCAGCGGCGGCGACCGCCGCCGTCTCGCGTATGCACGCCTCGAGCAGCGCCCGCCAGGCGGGATCGCTCCTGATGAAGCCGATCGTCTCTCCAGACGCGCTGGTGGTGCACGCAAGCGCATTCAGCCGCACCAGCTTCGACCACAGGATCTGGGCCTCGCTGTCACCGAGCTGGGCGGCCAAACCAGCGTGTTCGAGCGCGCTCGCCAACTCTCTGAGCCGGCCGGAAAGCGCGTCGTCGTCTGCGGCGAGGTCGATCCGCACCGTCGGGCTGCTCTGCACGATTCGCCCGATCTGGGGCCGGTCTGAATCGATCCGAATGACGCCGGCCGCGACCCGCCCCGCGCCGAAGCGGTCGCGAAGCACCGTCATGTGCTCGACGCCGTTCAGCAGAGGCACCACCAGCTCCGGGGCTACGGCGACCCGCTCGAGCGCCTGTTCGAGGACGGTCGCCTTCGTCGCCACGAGTAGGACGTCAGCGGCCACGTCGAGCTCGGCAGCGCCACGCGGGCGTGCTCCGAAGTCGCCGAGCACAACGCTCTGCACGGCGATTCCGTGCTCGCCAATCCATTGCGCTGTCGGCTCGCGCGCGACCACGACGACGTCCCGGCCGTCCCGAGCCAGGGCTGCGGCGACAAATCCACCCACTCCGCCTGGTCCGAGCACGGCAATCCTCACGGCGCGCAGAGTGACAGACTCGCACCATGACCTACTCGATAGTCGCGCGCGATCCCGGCAGCGGTCAGCTCGGCGTGGCGGTCCAGTCGCACTGGTTCTCGGTCGGTCCGATCGTGCCATGGGCCGAGACCGGGGTCGGGGCTGTCGCGACGCAGGCCAACGCCGAGGTCTCCTACGGCCCTCAGGGCCTGGAGCTGCTTCGTCAGGGGCGCGGCGCCCAGGAGACTCTCGAGCGCCTGTTGGCTGTCGATTCGGGCGCCGCTGGCCGTCAGGTCGCGATCGTCGATACTCACGGCTCCGTCGCCACCCACACTGGAGCGTCATGCATCCCGTTCGCCGGCCACGCTACCGGCGATGCCGTGTCATGCCAGGCGAACATCATGGCCAGCGAGCGGGTCTGGCCGGCGATGCTCGAGGCGTTCAATGCGGCGTCGGGGGCGCTGGCGACGCGGCTGATGGCGGCGCTCGATGCCGGCGAGCTGGCCGGTGGCGACCTTCGCGGCCGCCAGTCGGCTGCGATCCTGGTGGTCCCCTCCGAGGGCGAGCCCTGGCGGACGATGGTCTCGCTGCGCGTGGAGGATCATCCCGAGCCGCTCGCCGAGCTGCGGCGGTTGCTCACGCTCCACGATGCCTATGAGATCGCGGGACACGCCGATGAGCTCGTCAACGAAGGCCTGCACGACGAGGCGGCGAGGCTTTACCGGCGATCCAGCGAGCTTGCGCCGGAAAATCACGAGCTCCGTTTCTGGGCGGGGCTGGGTGCTGCTCAGGCGGGTGATATTGAAGCCGGCGTCGCTGACGTACTCGCCGCGATCGAGCAGCAGCCCGGCTGGCGCGAGCTGCTCGGTCGGCTTCCGGCGGACGTGGCACCATCCGCTTCAGCCGTTCTCGCGGCGCTCCGAAGCCGCTGAGGGCGCAACGGGCCGGCTGACTGCTCGAGCCCCTCGACGACCGCGAGGTCCCGAAGGGCTGTAACGATCGACGATTATGCCGATTACTTGTGCATGTCCTTGCCTGTCGCCCGCGTGCCTTCCCGCCCCGATCCCGGCTCACTGGACGGACGTGGTCCGGCTGAGCGGCGAATGACGGCGCTCAGGCGGCCTGCCCGCCCGGATCCCGACTCAACCCACGGCCGAGGTCCGGCTGAGCCGCGAAGGCGTGCGCCCAGGCGGCCCGTAGCGGCCTGGCTGGTCCTGGTCCTGGGAGCGGCGCTCGCGGTGATCTCGGCCCTCGCTTGGAAAGCGCAGGCGCAGCAGCAGGTGCGCCGCTCGTTTGACGCCGAAGCGGCCGCGGTGGGATCCACGGTCACCACCTCTCTACTTCGGATGGACGACCTGGCCGTCGAAGCACGGGCGCTGATCAGCTTCTACCCAAATCTCACCAACCCTGGACTGGCAAGCTGGTACGCCACGTTGGGCGGGGCGGAACGATACCCCGGGATCCTGTCGCTCGGATACATCGAGTTCGTCCCCGCGCCGGAGCTCGTCTCCTTCAAATCGCAACAGCACCAGGACCCGATCCCTGGCTCGCCGAATGTCTCCGGGCCGAATGTATTCGGGCCGGCCACCCACCAGCGGCTGTATTGCCTGGCCAGGCTTGGTGTCGCGGCCGCGCTCAACAGGTTCGTGACCGATCCGAGCTTGGACTACTGCTCGATCCCAGGGTTCGTCACGCTGCCACAGGCCCGCGACTCCGGTCAGTTCGTCGCGTTCACGCTCGGCGCTAGCAACGTTGCGTTGTTCGCGCCGGTCTATCGCGGAGGGACCGTCCCACCGACGCTCGCGCTCCGCCGGTCCAGCGCGACGGGCGTTGTCGCCGAATTGTTTGATCTGAAGCAGATCCTGGGGCGGGCGCTGGCGGGACACGATGACCTTCAGATCCGGGTGGACAGGCCTGCCGCGACTCAGGCCTCCGGCCCTGTCAGCGGCGTCGCCGAGCAGGTCACGGCACGCGTCGGCGCGGCGTCCAGCAGCGCGACGCCAGTCGACCTCGGCGGTGGAGCGCTGCGAAAGCGGTTCACCGTGCAGGCGGACGGACGCTGGATCGTGACCGTTTCGGAGTCGCACTCCGACCCGCTCGTGACCCCACAGGAGCAGGGCGTGATCATCCTCGTCGGAGGTCTGATCCTGAGTCTCCTCGCGGCGGCACTGGTGCAGACCCTCACCACGAGCCGGGCACGCGCGCTGCGCACCGTGAAGGAGCGAACCGAGCAGCTTCGCCACATGGCCCTGCACGATGCTCTGACCGGTCTGCCGAACCGTCAGCTCATGTCGGAGCAGGCGGAGCGCTTGCTGGAGCGCTGCCGGAACGAGAATTTGCACGTCGCCGCGATGTACATGGACATTGACGGCTTCAAGGGAGTCAACGACAGCTTTGGCCACCCAGCGGGCGATGAGCTGCTGCGCGCCACCGCCCAGCGGATCATGTCGACGCTGCGCAGCGGCGACACGGTCGGGCGGATTGGCGGCGACGAGTTCATCGTGCTTGCGGCCGGTCGGGCGGACGGCGATCCCGAGCATCTCGCACAACGCTTGCTCGAGGCGCTACGCGAACCGATCGAGCTCGGAGCGCCCGACGGGGTGATCCTGTCGATCACAGCGAGCATCGGCGTCGCGATCGGGGATCGGCCCGATGGTCAGGACCTGATGCGGGACGCCGACATCGCGCTCTACAGCGCGAAGTCCGCCGGCAAGAACCGGTATGTCGTATTCACGCCGGAGATGCGCGTCGCGCTGCAGGACCGGGTTTCCCTCGAGAACGACCTGCGCCGAGCGCTGGTCCGGGACGAACTCGAGCTGCTCTATCAACCGACCTTCGAGCTGTCTGGTGGTCTCCTGCTCGGGATCGAGGCGCTGCTTCGCTGGCGGCACCCCTCGCGAGGCGCACTGGAGCCCAGCCAGTTCATCTCGATCGCCGAGGAGAGCGGACTGATCGTCGACCTCGGCGAGTGGGTCATCAGCCACGGCTGTGCGCAAGCCGCGCGGTGGCGCGCCGAAGGCTTCGCGCTGGATCTGTCGGTCAACGTGTCCGCGCGCCAGCTGGACGATCCGGGGTTACTGCAGAGGGTTCGCGACGGGCTTCGAGCCAGCGGACTTCCCGCGAGCTCGCTCACGCTCGAGATCACCGAGACCGCGCTGATGCGCGATCCCGACGTCACAGCCGCACGGCTGAAGGAGCTCAAGCACCTTGGCGTGAGGATCGCGATCGACGATTTCGGGACCGGCTATTCGTCGCTGGCGTACCTGCGCCAGTTCCCAGTTGACACGCTGAAGATCGACCGTGCGTTCGTCTCAGGGATTGCCAGGTCCCCGCAGGCCAGGGCGCTAATCCGCACGGTGGTGGCGCTCGCCGGGTCGCTAGGAATCGATACGGTCGCCGAAGGGATCGAGGACGAGCGCCAGCGCCGGTCGCTGATCAGGGAAGGGTGCCGAGCCGGTCAGGGCTACCTGCTGGGGCGGCCGATGGATGCGGCCGCGATGCTGCGATTCCTCGAGGCACACAAGGCCGGCGGCGGGCGCATGAGCGCAGCGAGAGCCGGCGCGAGGGACTGATCTGCGTCAAGCGATGGGGTTGGGCAACCCCCGGGACGCGTGCCACGCGGCGCTGCGGCCGTCAAGCTCGGCCCTGCGCCCCGCCCGCAGCGCTTAACGCGGGACACGTACCTGTCCGCTCGCTGACGTGTAGCCGGTGTGGCTGGCGGTCACGCGGAGCGTCCGGCCTGCCGCGCGGGTGCCGGGGTTCACTCGTGCGACGCCCGAGTGGTTCGTACGAGCCGTCCGGCCTCCCACGCGTACCAGGGCACCGCTCACCGGGCTGCCGGCGTCGGTCACCGTAACGGTCAGCTTGCCATGACGATGGCCCTTGGCGCTGATCGTCAGACCGGGCAGGATCTCGGCGTCCCAGGTGGCCGTTGACCCGTTCACTGTGAAGGCGCTAAAAAGGTCGAGCAGACCCGCCTGAGCGTTGCCGCTGAGGCTCCAGGACTGGGATTCTCCGGCCGGCGGACGCATGGTCACGGTGGCGCCCCAGTGGGTCACGGTGGCGTTTGAGCGACGCACGTGGATCACATCGCCGCCGGGATCGCGGGACACCCAGAAGGCCCACAACCGACCTCGAGGGTCGCCGGCGACGCCGACGCGGTCCAGTCCGTGACTATCGGAGCCCACATTCATGGAGCTGCCCGAGCCGAACTTCCACACCAGCGCATGGGTGGTGTCCGGATAGCCGCCCCCGACCGCGACGTACAAGCCACCGCCGGCGCGTGCCGCAATCTCGGTTCGCTCATCCGGCGGGATCGATTGGCCGGCCGTCTGGCTGCCGGGCATCAGCGCCGGCGCCCCGATCGGGGCTGCTGAGGTGGTATCCAGCCGCTGGGCATAGATCCCGTAGTGGCTGGTGGCATTCGAGTACCAGGCGATCACCAGCTGGCGGCTGGCCGGGTCGAGCGCGAGTCCTGGGTCATACCCGCAGCAGCTCCATCCGTCGGCACTCTGGAGGTTCGACGGTGGTAGGACGGCAAGGGTTCCGGGATGCACGAAGATCCCGCCCGTGGTCGTCCACGACGTGAACGGTGTGCTGCCGTCGGGGCCGAGGGCCAGGCCGAGTGAGTTTGCGAAACCGCCCCCGTTGGCGATGTCGGTGGGGAATAGCGTCCACGTGGCGCCGCGGTCGGGCGAAGTCCAGAGAGCCTGCTCCTTGATCGTCTCGGTCGGATCCCCGCTTCGCGTTGCCCCCGCCACGACGGCCAGCGAACCATCGGAGCGGACCGCGATCTCCGGGTTGCCGATGCCCAGCCAGCCCGACTGCACGGTGGTGCTGGGTCCCAGGTGTCCCCGAGGCGAGATGGTGTCGGTCAGCAGCGCATTCAGCCCGCCTCCGGGCGGGTGGGGCGCCCACACGACGTGCAGGATCCCGTCTGCGGTGCGGGCCACCGCGGCTTGGTCTGTGATTCCCCCGCTGCTCGTCACGCGGACCCAGGGGCGGGCGGCGGCGATCGGCGCTGTCAGACACAGGAGAGCAGCGCTGAGCAGGACAAGTAGGAAGGTGCGGCGCACGGGCAGGCTCCTCGAGGTAGGCATCTGAGCGTGTCATCGCCACTGTTACGGGTCACCTTTAGCGGTGGCCTGCTGCGGCGGGGGCGCGCCCACCGAGGCTGGGCGCCCCTGACAGGGCTCACCTGGGTGGGCGGCGTTTCGATGTCCGTCTACACCGGCCTGGGGCCCCCAACTGGCTGCCCGATGTCGAGCGCTGGGCGAGAACGATGGCGGTGCTGCTCGAGACCGGAGGGTGCCTGCATCTGGCGGAGTTCCACCCGTTCACGGACGTTTTCGGCGAGGAGGAACTGAGCCTGCCAACTCGTACTTCGACCGGGGGCCCAAGCGCTACGACGAGCCGGGCACGTACGCAGACCTGAGCGCGCCCACCGTGAACAACCGCTCAGTCGAGTGGGAGCACACGATGGGCGATGTGGTGTCGGCGATTGTCGGCGCGGGGCTGCGAATCGAGTTCCTCCATGAGCACGACTACACCCTGATTGAAAGGTGGCCGTTGCTCGAGCGCGCCGAGGGCGGCAGCTACCGCCTGCCGGAGGGCACGCCGGCCCTCCCGCTGATGTATTCGCTGAGAGCCCGCTCAGCGAGCTGACCGGTTACGGTTCCGCCCCAATGCCGGTCGAGGTCAAACCCGTACGCGGCTTCCTGGCCCTCCGGAGGTTCGTTGCGCTCCCGTATCGCCTCCACGCGGGAACGCCCTGGATCCCGCAGCTCAAGCTCGAGCGCTACGCGTTCCTGACGCGCAAGCTGAACGCCTACTTCAAGCACGG
Organism: Actinomycetota bacterium; assembly: GCA_030948665.1. Classification (GTDB taxonomy): domain Bacteria; phylum Actinomycetota; class Thermoleophilia; order Solirubrobacterales; family Solirubrobacteraceae; genus Palsa-465. Next base: position 12,521 of record JALYZY010000234.1, read on the forward strand.
CGAGGCCGAGTACTTCCTGGCCACCCGCGACGGCCGCGCCGTCGGCAGGATCACCGCCCAGATCGACCACGCGTTCAATGAGTTCCATTCCAGCCGCTGGGGGATGTTCGGGTTCCTGGAGTTCGAGGACGATCCGGAGGTGCTTGCAGCGCTGCTCGAGACTGCCGCCGGCTGGCTTCGGGCGAAGAACTGCGAGCGGATGGTCGGGCCGATGGACTTCGCGATGAACAACGAGAGCGGCATCCTGATCGAGGGGTTCGAGCACGAGCCATTGGTCCTCCAGCCCTGGCAGCCCCCGTACTACCAGCAGCGCTGCGAGGAAGCAGGGCTGACCAAGGCGATGGACCTGCTGAGCTGGGATCTGAGCATCAACGATCGCGAGCGCATGCATCCAGTACTGCCGAAGGTCGCCGAGAGCGCCGCGACCAAGCACGGCATCCACATCCGGTCGATGTCACGGCTGCACCTGCGGCGCGAGCTCGACGAGTTCGCCAAGGTCTACAACGCGGCCTGGTCGCGTAACTGGGGCTTCGCCCCTTACAGCAAGGAGGACCTCGACGAGCTGGCGATGCTGCTGCAGCTGGTCTACGACCGCGACTGGTTCATGATCGCCGAGAACGATCAGGGGACGGTGGCGATGGCGATCACGATCCCGGACATCCATCAGGTCTATAAGAAGATGGGCGGCCGCCTGCTACCGCTCGGCTGGTGGTACTACCTGAACAGGAAGCGGATCATCGACCGGCTCCGGGTCGGCTTCCTCGGCGTGCTTCCCGAGTATCAGCACACCGGCGTTGCGGCCGCGCTGTACCTGGCCCACTTCGACGCCGCCGAGCGCAGTCGCGCCAAGAAGGGTGAGGCGAGCTGGATCCTCGAGACGAACCACGCGATGAACCGCGGCCTCGAAGCAATGGGCGGGCGGGTCATCAAGCGCTGGCGGGTCTACGAGCGGCTGCTGGAACACGGTCAACCGAACATCAGTCCGTAGCGACTCGCGGGGGGGTCATGGCCCGGGTAATTCGCGTGGCTGGCTCGCGATTCGGCTCGATCAAGACCGGACGCGAAGGCAGCCGGTCAGTGGTCTTCGTGTAGTCGGCGCTCTAGCGCCTCGAGGGCGGCCGCTTGGAGGCCGGTAGCGCGGGTGAGCTGTAATTGAAGACAAGGTCGAAAGCGCCGTCCGGGTACGGCAGTGGCGGATCCGCACCTGCGGGTTGTCAACGGCAGCCATCGATCAGGACCCCCGGGTTCAGTGCGCCGGTCGGATCGACGGCCGCTTTCGCGCCACGCAGCGCCTGCGCGAATGGCTGCGGTCGCTGGCGGTCATACCACTGGCGGTGATCGCGTCCGATCGCGTGGTGGTGGGTGATGGTGCCCCCGCCGGCGATCACTGCGTCTGAGGCGGCCTGCTTGATCGCTGCACACTGCTCGAGCTCGGCGCCGCGCCGAACAGGCGCCACGATCGTGAAGTAGGGAGCCGGTCCGTCTGGGTAGACGTGGGTGAACCGGCAGGTGACGGACCCCTCGCCGCACACCTCCTGCACTGCCTGCGACGCGCGTCCCATAACCTCGGAGTGGAAGGCCTCGAAGCGGTCCCAGGTGATCGCCGTCTCGAACGTCTCAGACAGGACTCCCATCGCCACGAACGTATCGCGCAGGTAGGGAGCGCGCAGGAACGCCTCGCGCCAGCTCTCGACGGCGTGGTCGCCGTGACCGGCGCGGCGATCCCAAGCACCGCCGTGATCGCCGCAGCACTCGAGCGCAATCGTCATCCACGGCTCGACCGGGTGGTGAGCTGATTCGAACCCGAGGACCAGCAGCGCGCTAGAGCCGTCGCCGGCGCCCGTCAGCTTGCACTCGGCGGCATCGATCAGACGGCAGTTGGAGGGATACAGGCCGGACTGCGAGAGTTCGCGCACAGCTCCCGCGCCGGCGGCGAACTCCCCGAAGCGGACCGGAACCGACGCCCGGTGCACTGGTCGCTCCCGAACCCGCACCCAGGCTTCGGTGATCAGCCCAAGGATCCCCTCGGAGCCGATCAGGACGCGGTCGGGGGAGATCCCCGCGCCCGAGCCCGGAAGCCGTCGCGACTCCCACACGCCGATCGGCGTGATCGCGCGCACGGACTCGACGAGGTCGTCGATGTGCGTATAGAGGGTCGCGAAGTGCCCTCCCGCGCGGGTGGCGATCCATCCACCGAGCGTTGAGAGCTCAAACGACTGGGGGAAATGACGCAGGGTCAGGCCCTGCTCGCCGAGCTGCTGCTCGATCCGGGGTCCGCTTGCTCCGGCCTGCACCCTTGCTGCAAGTGAGACCGGGTCGACCTCGAGGACCCGATCGAGTGAGGTCATGTCGATCGTGACTGCCCCCGCGAACGGGCCGCGGGATGGCGCCTCGACGCCGCCGACCACGCTCGTCCCGCCGCCGAACGGGATCACCGCCGCCTTTTCTCCGAGCGCCCAATCGAGCACCTCGCGGAGCTGCTTCTCGTCGTGTGGGCGAGCGACCACGTCAGGCGGGTTGTCGAACTGGCCCCGGAAGCCGCGCACCAGGTCTCGGTAGGAGCGGCCGTAGCAGTGGGCTGCCCGCTCGTATCGGTCGGTCGAGCAGAATGCGGCGAGTGCGTCCGGAGGGCTCAGACGTGGCGAGGGCATCACCACGTCCGACAGCGAGACAGGTGTCTCCGGGTCGGGGGATCCGAACCCGAGATGACCGGCAAGGAAGGTGGCGGTGCTACGGAGCTCGTCGCCGGAGGGCCGCTCGTCCTCGTATCCCCATCCCCAATGGCTGCGCCGCCTTCGCACCGAGCGCCGAGCCTACCCCGATACCGTGTGGCGCGTGCCAGCGGCGCCCGGGATCCTTGCGCGCGGCCCATGGGAGCCGGGCCAGCTCGAGGTCCGGTGGCGCAATGAGCCATTCTCGCCCGCGCAGAGCGTGACCGATGCCGCAGACGCGGCGCTGGAGGCCCTTCGCGCGCGGGGATCGCCAAGCCATGACGGCTTCGCCGCGAGACTCGCGGCCTTCGAAGCCGCGGATGGAAAGCTGAAGCTCGAGCTCCAGCCCGCACGCTGGGCGCTGCGGCTGGTCTCGAGTGACGCGGCGAGGAGCCTGTCGGTCCTATGCGTGGTACGAGCAGCTGATGGACGCTGGCTGGCAGGACGCCGCGCGCAGTGGCTCGCATCGTGGGCCGGCCGCTGGGCGCTCGGAGCGGGCGGGTCGGTCGAGGTCGACGAGCACCCGGCGGGGACGATGGCCCGAGAGTTGCGCGAGGAGTGGTCAGTCGAGGCTCAGAGGCTGAGCATCGAGGCGCTGGTGCAGCTCGAGAGCGAGGTGGTGCTGCTCGTCGGGTTGGCTTGGCTGCCGGAAGGAGCGGAAGTGCAGCCCGACCACGAGCATGACGACTACGCCTGGTGGCCGGCGGAGATCAGCGATTGGCCAGCCGAGGCGCACGAGCCGCTGCGCCGCGTCGCGACGCTGCTGTCGATGTCGTGAGGGCGGTCACGTTCAGACGGCTCGAGGCGGCCTCGTTCACCCACTCGACGATCTACCTGGCGCTGCTGGTTTGCGCTATCGCTCTCGGCAACCCCGAGCCGGAGACGTTCATCCTCGGCACGGCCCACGGTGTGATCTGGATCGCGATGTCGCTTGTGTGCATCGTGGCTGCGCGGGAGCGGATCATCCCGTATTGGCTCGCGGTGACGGTCGTGATACTGGGCGGCCTCGGCCCGTTCGCCGGCACGATCGGATTTGTCGTGGCCGATCGCCGCCGCCGAGCCACCGAGGAAGATTCCGGAGCACCTGGCACGCGTTACAGTTGATCTCTAGTAAATGAATACGGACACCGTTCAAGTCGTGATGCCAGCTATGGGCGACTCGGTGACCGAGGGCACGGTGCTCGAATGGCGCAAGGGGGAGGGCGACCGCGTCGAGGCCGATGAGTCGATCGTCGAGATCTCGACCGACAAGGTCGACGCCGAAGTTCCGTCCCCGGCAGCCGGGCGCCTGACGAAGATCTATGCGACCACGGGCGACACCGTCGCCGTCGGGGCGCTGCTGGCTGAGATCTCTACCAACGGGGGCGAAGATGGCGCGCGCAAACCGTCTGAGCGCTCGGCAGCTGCATCGCCGCTGCCCGTGTCAGCAGAGTCCCCTCCCGCCAGTGTGGAAGAGGCCGTCGCCGGGGCGATGGTCGAGGCCGAGGGGGCCGCCGCTCGTGCCGCGGCTGCAGGAGAGACGATCGAGATCTACACGCCGACCGGTGGAGAGTCGGTCACCGAGGGCACGCTCATCGAGTGGGCGGTGAAGGTCGGCGATGCGGTCAAGAATGGTCAGACCGTCGTTGAGATCTCGACCGACAAGGTCGATATGGAGATCCCCGCGCCCGCCTCGGGGACGATCACTGAGATCTTGGCCGCCGACGGAGAGACCGTCTCGGTCGGGCAGGTGATCGCGCGGATGACCGCCGGCGTGGTGGGGCCGGCACCCGGCGTGACAGCGCCAGGGCCTCCCTCCGATCGCGAACCGGAAAACGGTGCGATAGATGAAGCTGGTCCCGCTGCCGGAGCGCTCGACGACGCGAATGCCTCGCCCGTGGCCCGCCGCGTCGCCTCGCGCGAAGGGATCGACCTCTCGGCCCTGCGCGGCTCCGCCCGGGGGGGGCGGGTGACCAAAGCGGATGTGCTTGCGGCGAAGGGCAACGGCGCCGGGGCTGCCCAGGCGACGCCAACAGGGGCTGCCCCCAAGGCACCTCCAGCCGGCACCACCCAGGAGCTCAGGGGCGGCGCCGCGGCACTGGCCCGCTACATGGACCAGAGCCTTTCGATCCCCACGGCCACGACGCTGCGCACGCTCACCGTCACGGCACTCGAACGGCGCCGCGCGCAGCTGAAGGAGGCCGGACACCGAGTCTCCTACACCCACCTGATCGCGTGGGCGATCGCGCGCGTGGCCACCGAGGAGATGCCGGTGATGGCACACCACTTCGCCGAGCTCGACGGCAAGCCGCACCGGGTCGACGACGGCGCCTGTCACCTCGGACTGGCGGTCGACGTCGAGAAGAAGGATGGGACGCGGACGCTGATGGTGCCGGTGATCCGCGATGCGGGCCGCCTGCGCTTCAACGAGTTTCTCGACGCCTACAACGTCGTCGTCGAGAAGGCACGCACCAACACGCTTGGCGCCGATGACCTGACGGGCGCGAACCTGACCCTCACCAACCCGGGAGGGATCGGAACGATCGCCTCAGTCCCGCGGCTTATGGCCGGCCAGGGGACGATCGTCGCGACAGGCTCGATCGGGTACCCGGTCGGGGTCGAGCGGGTCGCTCAGGCGATCGGGGTCGAAAAGGTGATGACAATCACCTCCACCTACGACCACCGGATCATCCAGGGTGCCGAGTCGGGCCGGTTCGTAGCGCGGATCGCGGCGTATCTCGATGGCGAGGAAGGGTTCTACGAGCGGGTCTTCGGTGATCTGGGCGTTGGTCTCCTTCCGTTGCCGGAGGCGCCGATCGCACCGCCGCCTGCGGCGCCGGCGCCTGTGCCCGCAGCGCCCGACGAGGAGCTGCTGCGGGCGGTGCAGGCCGCGACCTCGCTGGTGAAGGCGCATCGGACGCACGGGCACCTTGCGGCGAGGCTCGACCCGCTCGGGCGCGAGCCGGAGGGCGACCCTGCGCTCGACCCCGAGCCGCTCGGCCTGACCCCTGAGCTGATGGCCAAGATCCCAGCCCGGATCTTGCGGATGTACCTCGGCGGCGAGACCCTTGCGGACGCGCTGCCGAAGCTTCACGAGATCTACACGGGGCCGATCGCGTACGAGATCGAGCACATCGCCTCGCACCGACAGCGGCTATGGCTTCGCGAAGCGATCGAGTCGGGCAGGTTCCGCGCCCCACTGTCCGCCGACGAGCAGCAGGGCCTGCTCAAGCGCCTGACCGAGGTCGACGCGCTCGAGCGGTTCATGCACAAGGCGTATCTCGGCCAGAAGCAGTTCTCGATCGAAGGGCTCGACATGACCGTGCCGATGATCGATGAGCTGATCGAGCTCGCGGCCACTCGCGGGGCCCGCGAGATCGTCGTCGGGATGGCGCACAGGGGACGCCTCAACGTGCTGGCACACAACCTGGGCCGTCCCTACGGAACGATCTTCGCCGAGTTCGAGGGCTCCTCCACGCTCGAGCCGATCACCACGATTCCGCAGGGCGGAACCGGGGACGTCAAGTATCACCACGGCGCCTCGGGGTCCTATCAGCTTTCCGGCGGAGAATCGGTGATCGTCCGGCTTGAGTCGAACCCCAGCCATCTGGAGTTCGTCGCCCCGGTCGCGGCTGGGGCGACCCGCGCCGCGCAGACCACCCGCCAGGGGCCTCACGCCCAGCGCGATACGAACGCCGCGATTCCGATCATCCTGCACGGCGACGCCGCCTTCCCGGGCCAGGGCGTGGTTGCCGAGACGCTCAACCTCCAGGCGCTCGACGGCTACACGGTCGGCGGCACAATCCACCTCATCCAGAACAACCAGGTCGGCTTCACCACAGACCCCGACGGCGCCCGATCGACGCGCTGGGCCTCCGATTTGGCCAAGGGCTATGACGTGCCGATCATCCACGTCAACGCCGACGATGTGGCTGCGTGCATCACGGCGGTCCGCCTGGCGTTCGCGTTCCGCCAGGAGTTCGGCCATGACGTGCTGATCGACCTGATCGGCTACCGGCGCTTCGGCCATAACGAGGCCGATGAGCCGGCCTACACCCAGCCCGAGATGTACCAGGTCATCAAGAAGCATCCGCCAGTGCGGGAGCTGTTCGCCAGGCAGCTGATCGAGGCAGGGGTGGTCACAGAGCAGGAGTCAACCGAGATGACCGACGAGGTCTGGGCTGTCCTGACCGACGAGCACCAGCGGCTGATGGAACGGATCGCCTCTGCTGCGGAGATCGAGCACGCAACCGGCGAGTACCAGCTCGACCGCACCCCTTCGCCGGAGGTCAAGACCGCCGTCTCGGCCGAACGGCTCCGGGTCCTGAACGAGGAGTTGCTGTCGGTGCCCGACGGCTTCACCGTCCATCCGAAGCTCATCAGACAGCTCGAGCAGCGCCGCGAGGCGCTCGGACCCGGCGGTGGGATCGTGTGGGCGCACGCGGAGGCACTTGCGTTCGCCTCGCTGCTGACCGAGGGGATCCCGATCCGGCTTACCGGCCAGGACACCGAGCGGGGGACTTTCAGCCAGCGCCATCTCGTCCTGCACGACCCCCACACCGGCCGCGAGCACTGCGCGATCGGACATCTCCCCGGCGCGCTCGCGCCGATGGAGCTACACAACTCTCCCCTGTCCGAAGTGGCTTGCTTGGGCTTCGAGTACGGCTACTCGCAGGAAGGACCCGAGACGCTGGTCCTCTGGGAGGCACAGTTCGGGGACTTCGTCAACGTCGCCCAGGTGATAATCGATCAGTTCATCGTCTCGGGCCTGGCGAAGTGGGGTCAGACGTCGCGGCTTACGCTGCTCTTGCCGCACGGCTATGAGGGGTCCGGCCCGGAGCACTCATCGGCGCGGCTCGAGCGGTTCCTGCAGGTGGCGGCCGAGGGCAACATCCGCATCGCCGACTGCACGACTCCCGCGCAGTACTACCACTTGCTGCGCCGCCAGGCGCGGATCGCCAAGCAGCGTCCGCTTGTGATCATGACCCCGAAGAGCCTGCTGCGACTGACGCTGGCGACGAGCCACATCGACGACCTTTCAACCGGCCGCTTCCAGCCCGTGCTGGGGGAGGAGGATGCGGACCCCACACGGGTGACCAGGCTGATCTTGTGCAGCGGCAAGATCTACTACGACCTGATCGGGCGACTAGACGGCGAGACGCGGCCGGACATCGCGATTGGGCGGATTGAGCTGCTGTACCCGTTCCCCCAGGCCGAGATCCTCGAGCTTGTGTCCCGGTACCCACGCTTGCGTGAGGTGGTGTGGGTCCAGGAGGAGCCTCGCAACATGGGCGCCCGTGCCCACATGTCACCCCGCCTGATGCAGATCCTCCCCGAGACGCTGCGGTTCGGCTACATCGGCAGGCCCGAGCGGGCGGCCTCGGGCGAGGGCTATCCGGTTGCGCACGCGGTCGAGCAGGATCGGATCGTCAGCACCGCGCTCGACATCGGCCAGCCGGTGTCGCTGTATCCGCGCCAGGCTCCCGGCGAGCGCTAGCCGCCTCCGCGGCGCGGCTGCTGCGGCGCGCGCTGTATGAACGATGGCGCTTTGGTGGGCCTATACGCTACCAACACGCCATTCCTCCAGTGTCCCCAAACGTTTTTACAAAGACCGGCGGGATCGAGTTAGCGTACGCCGCGCCGTCGGGCTGGCGGCGGCGGTTGGAGGGAGTTCTCACACGCGTCGATCGGAGGTTTTTCGGTGCCAGATGCCCGCCTGCGCGTGCGCCGCGCAGACCATTTCCGTGCTCGCGTTGGCACGGCGGTAGTTCTCAGTGCCCTCGTCCTGATGGCAGTCCCGGCGCTCGCCGCCGCGGCCACCGGCCCATATGTATCGCTGGGCGATTCGTACACGTCGGCGCCACTCGTCCCGTTGCCCACGGGCAACCCGATCGGGTGTGGTCGCTCGACGAGCAACTATCCACACGTTGTGGCCCGGGCGATCGCTCCAAGCTCCTTCACGGATGTCAGCTGCGGGAGCGCCACGACCGTCAACATGACCCAGCCGCAGTCGGTTCCGTTCGGCGGCACCAACCCGCCGCAGTTCAACGCCCTCTCGGGTTCTGACGCGATCGTCACGGTCGGGATCGGCGGCAACGACGCCGGCCTGATCGGGGTCGCAGAGGAGTGCGCGACGCTCGATCTGTTCGATCCGTTCGGCGCGCGCTGCAAGAGCCACTATCGGTCGGGCGGCAGCGACCCGAACGTCGCGGCGATCAACGCCACGGGCCCGAAGGTCGCGGCGGTGATCCAGGGAATCCATCAGCGGGCTCCAGGGGCGCGTGTGCTTGTGGTCGGCTATCCGGACGGTCTGCCCGTCAACGGCTCCAACTGCTGGCCGCTGGTGCCGATCTCGGGCGGGGACACCAAGTACTTCAACTCGCTCGAGGAGCAGTTGAACTCGGTGCTGGCGTCAGACGCGGCGAGCAATGGCGCGACCTATGTCGACACGTTCAGTTCGAGCATCGGCCACGACGCCTGCAAGCCCTCGGGGACCGCGTGGGTCAACGGGGTCGTCCCGAACTCGCTTGCGTACCCGCTGCACCCCAATCAGGCTGGGGAGCAGAACATGGCAAATCAGGTGCTGGCGGCACTCGGATAGCAAGGGCGCGGCGGTGGCGCGCGCCCTGGTCGGAATGACCGGGCGCGCGGCCCGCGCGCACGGGTCGGAATGGCCCGGCCCGCGCCGCATGCGCACGCTGGCGGTCGGCGTTTGACAACCTGTCGGTATCCGCTTTCGTAGAGACGGCTCACGCAGGGACAATTCACGTCGCCATCTAACGCCGAGCTTCGGCGTGCACGACATGGCGATCGATCTCGGCACCGCGAACACGCTGGTGTATGTCGGGGGCCGCGGCATCGTCGTCTCCGAGCCGTCGGTCGTGGCCTCGGATCTCGATACCGGCCTGGTCCACGCGGTGGGCGCCGACGCCGAGCGGATGATCGGCCGCACGCCGGCCTCGATCGCCGCGACTCGACCGCTGCGCCACGGTGTGATCGCCGACTTCGATGTCACCGAGGAGATGCTCCGCTACTTCATGCGGAAGGTGATCGACCGGCGGGTCGCGCATCCGCGGATGATCGTTTGCGCGCCATCGGGCGTCACCGAGGTGGAGAAGCGGGCTGTCGAGGAGGCGTCGCTGGCTGCCGGGGCGAGGCGAGTGCACCTGATCGAGGAGCCAATCGCCGCTGCGATCGGCGCCGGGATCGCGATCGAGGAGCCGGTCGGGCGGATGGTTGTAGACGTCGGTGGCGGGACCAGCGAGATGGCAGTGATCTCGCTTGGCGGGATCGTCGTCTCGAGATCGGTCCGCGTCGGTGGGTACGAGATGGACGATGCGATAACGCACTACCTGCGGACGGTTCACCATCTTGCGGTCGGCTCCCAGACCGCCGAGAAGATCAAGATCGCGATCGGCTCGGTGATCCCCCTCCAGGACGAGGTTTCGATGCCGGTTCGCGGCCGGCACCTGATAACCGGATTGCCGACGGCCGTCGAGCTGAACACCGCGGAGGTACGCGCGGCGGTCTCAGCCCCGGTCAGGGAGATCCTGCAGGCGATCCGCGACACGCTCGAGGACACCCCGCCCGAGCTCGCAAGCGACATCGCACGTGATGGGATCCTGCTTGCGGGCGGGGGGACGCTGATCCGAGGTTTCGCCGATCTCGTCGCGCAGGAGACCGGGATGCCGGTGTTCTCCGCCGAATCGCCCCTGACTTGCGTCGCGATTGGGTCAGGCCGGGCGCTCGAGCACCTTGACAAGCTGAGCTCGATCGGGCGGCACAGCCGCTCCTCGATCGCGTCTGACTGGCGGACAGCCTGAGCTCAGGCCGGACCCGGGCTTCCTCAACGTAACGTATTCGCGCGATGGTGCCAACAGGCCAAGCGGCGCGCATCACACATCTGTTCGCTGGCGTTCCGACGGCCGACTTTGAGCCGGCGGTCTCCTGGTACGAGCTGTTCCTGGATCGGCCCCCCGACCGGTTTCCGCACGAACTCGAAGCCGTCTGGCAGCTCGCCGATGGTGGTCTGCTCTACCTTGTGGCCGATGCGGGGCGCGCGGGCAATGCGCTGGTCACGCTGATCGTCGCGGACCTCGACGCGTGGATCACTCGACTGGACAACGCCGGAATTTCGCCTGGAGAGACGGAGGACCTGGCCGGCGGCGTTCGCAAGACGACCATCCTTGATCCAGACGGCAACACCGTGAGCATTGGGCAGGTATCAAACCCGTGGGGAGTTAGCTGCGGCGGCTCGGACCCGGCTGAGGGGGAGGGCTAGACCAGCCTGTGGGCGAGGATCTTCTCTGCCCTCTTGATCAGATACGTGGTGTGTCCGGAGGGGCTAGCCCGGCGTTGAGGAGAGGGTGCCGTCGGAGGGCTCGCGAGGTCGCTCCACTGAGCGTCGCGCCCGCCTGCCGGCGAGCTTCTCGACGGGGGTCGCGACGGCGCACGCCGCGAGCAGGACTAGGAACGGATCGACCGGCTCTCTGAAGCGGGGGGTCTCGACGTTCACGAGCACCACGCTTAGCGCCAGCAGCAGTGGGACCGCCCAGAGCCACAGCGGCCCCCGACGGGCTGCGCGCGTTAGAGCACCGGCGATCGCCAGACCGCAGAGGATCCAAAGCGAGGTGACGCCGACTCGCGCGCTGTCGATCGGAAGCGACATCGCCTTCGCCGAGGCGTGCCAGGCATAGGTGCCCTCGAGCTCGAACAGTCGCAGCGTGTTGTGGAATGCGACAGCGAGCGGCGCGAACGGGTGGTGGGCGATGTAGCTGAACGCCTGACTCTGCAGGCGGCCGCCGATCTGGGGCTCGGTGAGATGACCTGCCTGCCGGATCAGGGCGTGCTCGCCCGGAATCCCGTAGTAGAGCCGCCACTTGTAGGGGACGAGGGGGTTCGCGGCGGAGGCCGGGTTATAGGTGCCGACGAGCGTTATTCCCGTCTGGTCGGAGATCGGGATGAACCTGTGAAGGTCCTGGGCGTTGCGGATCGTCCAGGGAACGATCGTCAGAAGGGCCGCCGCCACCAGGATCGCGGGCTCGAGCAGCCGGCGCCGCCGCGTTCCAGGCGCTCGACGGCTGAGGGCGCCCGCCGCCGCGAACACGAGTGGGATCAGAATCAGCACCCCGTTCTCGTGGGTGAGCGCTGATAGGCCGCTCAGCACTCCCGCGATCAGCGCCCATAGGTAGGGGCGAGGCGAGTTACGGATGCGTAGCGCCGCCGCGACCGCGGCGAGGACGAGGGGGGTCAGCAAATTCTCCGCTACGAGCGTTCCGGAAAGCTCTACAAAGACCGGATACACGGCTGCGAGCGCGAGTGCCACGAACGCGACGAGCTCCCCGAAAACCTCCCAGGCAACGAGTCCGATCAAACCGACCGTGACCGTGCCGAGCACCGCTCCGGACACTCGCGCGGGCTGCACGGCTCCTCCCCGCCGCTCGGTATGCCCACTCAGTAGATCGACGGCCCCCAGGAAGTAGGGGTATCCCGGGGCGAAGTAAGCGCTCGGGCCCCTTGTGCCGCCAGCGCCCGATCCAGGCGTGTGCTTGTTCGAGTAGTCGCCCGTATGGGCGATTTCGCTGGCGAGTGTCAGATACGAGCCCGCATCATTCTTGACCCGGTACGCGGTGTGCTGGATGTGGTTGAGTCTGATGGCGAGCGCAGCCCCGAGCAGCGCGACGACAGTTAGGATCTTTAGCGCGCGGTCCCGTCGCATCGGCTAGTTACAGCTTCTCATCCTCCCTGGAACGGCAGTGAGGCCGGGAGGTTTCGCTCGCCGACAAGTGCTTGCAAAAGAACACACGCTGAAATCCGTGATCGAGCCGGCGATCGCTCTCCGTGTATCCGAGATGGGGATAGAGCTCGAGATTCTCGGTCATCGCCGCATTTGTGTAGAGGCGTACCTCGGCGAGCCCGAGATCGCGGGCATGACGCTCGGCGTACTGCAGCAGCGCCCGGCCAATTCCAGCACCCTGGCGGACTGGGTCGACGGCAACGTTCTCGATCAGGAGGTGGCTGGAACGGTGGGCGAGCACGATCAGCCCGACGGCGTCGCCGCTCTCTTCGGCTACGAAGACCTCCCCGTCGCGAATCCGGGCTTCGTAGTTGTCGTCCATCGGTGCTGGCCGCCGTCCGATCCGCTCGACATAGACCGTGTACGCGCGCTCGACGAGGTCGGCCAGATTGCGGGCTTCGTGCTGCTTGGCCAGGCGGATCAGTGGATCCCGACGATCCCGGCGCACACCCACGCCGAGGCTCCCCTACCGCCTGCCCAGATGCGGCTGGCGACGGCGTCCTGCTCCGCCTTGCTCGCCAGGTACGCGGCGGGCCCGGTGCCGCCGTACCCCCTCCAGGTGCTGGGGATGATCTGGTAGTAGCCGGAGGCACCGGCGCTGTTGGGCGTCAGGTTCTGTCCACCGGACTCGCACAGCACGATCGCGTAAGGGATCGCCCAGCCGCCGTTCGGTCCGAACGTCGGGCCATTGGCGACCGGCGCCCCGGTGGAGACCGGCGCGGGGCTGGTCGCCGCTGCTGCGGCCGCCGCGGCCGCCTGCTGGGCCTGGACCCGAGCGATCTGAGAGCGGATGTGGCCGACGCTCGTCTGGCTTGCAGCAAGCGCGGCCTGCTGCGCCGCGCGTGCCCGCGCAATCGCCGCCTGCTTTGAGCTCAGCAGCAGATTCATCCCAGCAAGAGCCCGGGCGCGCACGACGGTGGCCGCAGTGATCGCCTGGTCATTGGCCCGCAACCGGACCAGCTTTCGCTCGGCGGCGACGGCCTGAGCCTTCGCGATACGGGTCTCGACGATCAGCGACTGCTGCTGATGCTCCGCGTCGCCGAGGTACTTGAGCCCATCGAGGAGCGCCGAGAAGCCGTGGGCCTCAAGCACCACCGAGACCAAGTCCGGATGGTCACCTTCGTAGCTCGAGACGAGCTGGCGTGAGAGCACCATTCGCGCCCGCGCCAGCCGGGCGACAAGTATCGCCAGGCGTCGTTTCTCTCGGTGCAGGGCAATTCCAGCCGCGTGAAGCCGCGCCCGGTCTCGCACAAGCTCGGCGCGGACGGCCGCCTCTCGAGATTGCACCAGCGCGATCTGTCCGTCCAACGCAGCGATCGATTGCGACAGGCCGCCGATGCTTCCGGAAAGTGATTGCTGGCGGGCCTGGGCCTGGCCGAGCTGCTGGTTGAGCTGGCCGAGGCTCGGCGTATCGGCCCGCGAGCCGCGAGGGAGCACGGCTTGGACGGCGAGCGTGGCGACCGCGAGCAGCGCGACGGCGGCCAAGCGGGCAGGGACGATGCACCATCGTGAGCTCATGATCTCGGTGCCTACGGAGTTAGCTGTCGGGCTCGCGCTGTGTGCGCTACGCGGCCATCAGGCGGCGATTCGCCCCGGAGAGACCTTGGGTCCCCCGCTTCCCCACGCTGAGCAGGGAATTCGGCGCCGCTGAGGCTATCAGTATCGATGGTCATGCCGTCGCGCTCGGCGCTGTGAGGACAACTTCAGTGACCGCGAGATGACGGGCGCCAGGGCCGATCGAGCGGTGACCGAACGCAACCTCAGCTACTGGGTCTACCTTCCGCCGTCCGGACCATTCGGTGATCCCACGGTCCTCGTCGACCTGGCCGTACGCGCCGAGGCGAGGGGATGGGACGGAGTGTTCCTCTGGGATCACTTCAGCCGCTTCGACGAGCCCGCCGACTTGCCAACGCGCTCGTCGATGTACGACGATGGACTGGCGCAGATGACGACTTCGAACGTTGCCGCCCGGGTTCTAGCGCGTGTGCGCTCGACGCCCCCTGGGTTCGTTCGCACCTACGGCGACATCGCACCGGGAGCTCCACGGATCGCGGGGGCCGTGCTCCATGACTGCGCGGACGCTTCGGTCCCGTGGCACCGCATCGTCCGCGCGGACGGCTCGCTGGCAAAGGGCGCAGACCAGCGGAGGTTGCTCGAAGCCGAGGGCGTTCCGTTCCGGGGAGCCAAGGTGGACATGCGGGTCGCCCACCTGCCGGACTAGTCGATGCACTTCGTTCAGCGCCAGATTCGCCTCGAGCCAAGGCCGCGGGGGTTTCACCTCGTTACGCGGGAGGTCGTCGACTCTCTCCCCGAGCTTGCGGAGATCAGCACGGGCATGCTTCACCTCCTGATCCAGCACACCTCAGCTTCGCTTGCGTTGAACGAGAATGCATCTCCCGACGTGCGGCGCGACCTCGAGAGCTGGTTCAACCAGGCGGTCCCTGAGGGTGCTCGCTACTGGACTCACACCGTGGAGGGCCCTGACGACATGCCGGCCCACGTCAAGGCAGCATTGCTGGGGCCATCGCTGACGTTGCCGGTGTCGCGGGGCCGGCTTGCGCTCGGCACCTGGCAGGGGATCTACCTGTGCGAGCATCGCGATCACGGCGGCGCTCGGTCGCTCATGGCGAGCGCTTGGGGCTCTTAGGGCTGCGAGACGACGCCAAGGAACAGGATCGCCTGCGTCAGTGTGTCGCGCAGAACGAACACGAACGGGCGATCGACGTCGAACGCGATGGCAGGCTGCGGCGGAACCGCGGTGGCGATTGCTACAGCGGCTGTGGCCGCCGCCGCTTCGGTGCCCGCCTCATCAACCCTGACGTAGGCCTCGTGGACCACATGCTGCAGGGAGAGCTTGCCGGGCGGTTCCGCGATCCCCGAGAGGTCGGCTTGGCCCGGAACGAAGGCCAGTGGCATCCCGAGCGCCCCGAGCGCTTCGGCCAGCTCGAAGCGCGTCCGCAGCAGAAGCCTTGGCAGTGACAACTGGACCTGCTGGCGCTCGAGCCCGGCGAGGAGCGGGAGCGGCCCCGAATGCGAAAGGTGGTTGAGCAGCGGCTTCAGCCCGCCTGCGCCCGGAAGCAGGATGTCGAACGCGAGCCGGTTATCGCGATAGGGAAGCTCAAGGACCCGATAGCCGCGGTGCGATGCGTAGAGGAAGCCCGCGGTCTGGTGCATGGTGGGGACTTGCACGGTCCCGCTGGGGGCGTGAAAGGGGGCCGGCGAGGTGTCCTGGGCGGTGAACGGCGAGGCCCAGCGGGCGTTCAGGTAGACCGCATTGGTGAGCACGAGCCTCGTTAGGGGCGTCACGTCCGCAGGTGAGAGCAACTGAGCGATCTTCTTGTCGGTCTCCTGCGAGACCCACCCATTGATCGCCGCGCGCGCGGCGTCCGGGGAGGCGCCAAAGTCGACGGTCCGGATGCCGGTGCCGTAGTGACGAGCGAGAATGCTGAGGAACGCCTGCCTGAAGGCTGTCCCGTGCTGGCCGAAGAGCGCGCCCGCGCTTCGCAGCTTGGTGGTGCCCGCGTTCAGCGCCGCAAGTGATTGGTTGAGTGCGCTGAACGCGGCGTGTAGGCGGTCCGGAGGCAGCATGAAGTGCAGCGCTCGCGCGATCTGCGCAGCGGTGCTTCCACGGGCCCCCGCGTACGTCATCGCCAGCGTGTCCGAGATGCTGTACGGCGAAAGGGCGACTGTCGGCTCCGACTGCGCGAGCAGCGCAAGCAGGCGCCCGGCGAATTCAGCGTTGCTGTTCGCCAGCGTTCGTGCGTCCGCAGGCGGCACTCCCACCGGAGCGCGAGGGTCCGACGCGCGAACCACGCCGGTGGGCGGCGGAGCACTTGGCGCGCCGCACGCGTTAAGCGTCAGCGGGATCGCGGCGAGCAGTGGAAGCCAACGACGCATTCTCTGATCTACGTATCGGCTGCGAAGTGGTCACGGCTGTAGCGCGCCTTCCCTTATCAAGTGGTGCTCTCCGGGAGTGTCCGCGCTCGTTCGGCGGCGTCGCTCAAGCGGCGAACAGCTTCAGCTCCGGCACGCGATCGCCGCGGAGTACCGCAAGGTCGACCTCGACACAGTCGATCCCCCGAGCACCGGCCAGGACTCGTGCCTGTGCCTTGAACGACTGCGCCGCAAGTACCCCGCGGCACGATTCAAACGCCGGATCCAGACGGATCCGCTCCAGGTAACGGCCGAGCTGCTCGACCGCCTCGAGCCCTGCGACCCGCTTGATCTCGACCGCCACCCACCGCTCCTCGCCGTCACGACACATCAGATCGACTGGTCCGATGTCGGTCGGCCACTCGCGCCGTACGAGCCGGAACCCCTCGCCACAGCACTCGGGCCGCTCCGCAAGCAGCTCCTGCAGGTGAACCTCGACTCCGTCCTTGGCCAAAGCCTGACGCTCATCCGGCGAGCCCATCTCGTGAGTCACATCGGAGAGGATCTCCGAGATCGACACCTCCAGCCGCTCCTCGACGGCACTGGCCCGCTTACGGACCACAAGCTTGCCCGGTGACTCCTCGATCACGGTCGGGGGAGTCATCCAGTTCAGTGGCTTGACACTTTGGCCGCCGCCGTCAGCCCAGACCATGAAGGTGCCGTCGGCTTTCGTCATCAGCAGGCGGACCGCTTCGGGGAGCGTGGTGGAGAGGCGGCCGGTATAGGCGACGGAGCATCGAGCGACCAGGAGGTGCACCGGATGACCATACGCCGCCCGTCGGATGCCTACCCCTCGGTGAGGACGTTTCCTCCCGCCGCCTTCGAGCGGTACAGCGCTCCGTCTGCCGCAAGAATGATCGTCGTGAGCTGGTGCGGATCGCCGCAGGCCAGCCCGGCGCTTGCTGTCACGCTCAAGCCTGGGTTGATCTCCTCCCACGGTGAAGCGTCGATTGCCTGCAGGATCGTCTCGGTGCGCCGCCGCGCGGCGGCCGGCCCGGTGCCCGGGAGAACGAGCATGAACTCGTCTCCTCCGATGCGAACCGCAAGATCGTTGACCCGTACAGCCGTCCGCAGCAGCCCCGCCAGCCGCGAGAGCGTCTCGTCGCCGGCGGCATGCCCGTAGGTGTCGTTGACCGCCTTGAAGTTGTCGATGTCCACCACCACGACTGCCACTGACCTCACTCCTCGCGCGACGAGGCCATCGACATGCCGGTACAGGGCCCTGCGGTTCCCGAGTCGCGTCAGATCGTCCAGATACGCGTGCTGGGAGAGGAGGTCGTGTTCGGAGCGCAGCCGTTCGACCTGTAGGAGCGACTGCATCGCGGCCAGCGAAGATCGGCGGGCATCCCACCGCAGGTTTGCCAACTGCCTGGCGTAGCGAAGTCCGGCCGTCTCCGTCCCGGCGATCGCCGACTCGATCTCTGCGGCGACGCTGAGTGCGAGATTGTGGAGGTGCCGGCTCTCGGTGCGATCGAGCAGCTCAAGCGCCATCTCGACCTCGGTGCGCGCGCGACTCGGATCGCTCGCAGCTAGGGCTTCTGCTAAGTGCAAGAGGCCGGCGTCGTGGCCCTCGGCGGTGACGTGCGCGGAAATCGGTTGTCCCGCGCTCGGCGCTATCGCACTGAGCAGTCGGGCCATGATCCGCAGCTCCTGCTTCCAGCTGTCGGGCATGGCCTCGATGTCAGCGGCGCGCAACGCCTGAATCGCGACCTGCACTCGTTCCTCGGCCTCCTCGGTCCTGGCGAGCTCTCTGAGCGCGCAGGCCCACTCGAGCTGCACCTCAGCCCGGTTGTAAAGGATCACCAGTCTGATTCCCGACGCTGCTGGGTCGGCGGCGATGTCCGCTTCCGCAGCAAGGTAGTGCTCATCCTCGAGCTCCCACAGATGGCGCTGGCCATACGCAACTCCGCAACTGATGTGCGCCCGCGCTCGCATGCGCGCGCTTCCGGCGGTCCCCTCGAGCAGTACCGTGGCGCGCGCCAAGTCCGCGTTTGCTGCCACCAGCAGCGCGGGGTCGCCTGCCTTCGTCTGGGCCTCGGAGCGTCTGGCCAGCGCATTCGCTGCGGCGGCCGCGTCGCCATCGTCGGTCGCCCGATCCAGCAGGCGCTCGATCGCGGCGATGTGGACCTCATTCGGGTCCCGTTCTGACCTGATGACCTCGAGCAACAGGCCAGTTCGGGCGACCTCGGGCCATCCGCGGTGATCGGCTTCGTGAACGAAGTCCGCGATCTCCCCCGCCGTTACCTGTGCCCCATCCTGGATCTCAACCGCAAGCGCTTCGGCGCGCGCGATCGCCCCAGCGCGCAGCCTCGTGTCGTCCGCTTCCGGGAGCGGTCCAGCTCTCGCGTCGTGGGGACTTGCAGCCAATCTCACCAATGATTACATCGGCACCGACGGTGTCGGACTGGACATTGTGCGCAACCTGACCCCGGCCGCCGACGCAATTTGCGCCCTCCGACGCGCCCTATGATCATGACGCTATGCGCAACCAGCTTCGCCCGATGTTCGATCGAGTGGTCATCAAGGAGCTCGATCCTGATCGCGTTCGCCGCTCGGGGTTGATCGTCCCTCCCGGATCGGATGAGCCGCCGCCTCAGCAAGGGATCGTGCTGGCCGTCGGCCCAGGGCTCGACTGGTGGGATCACGTAGGCGTGGTAATGCCGGTTAAGGCCGGCGACCATGTGGTCTTCCCGGCGGCGGCTGGAACGTGGGTCGAGATCGACGAGGAGCGGCTGCTCGTGTGCCGCGTTGGCGAGCTGCTCGGCGTCCTCGAACAGGTCAAGGACTGCCCCGAGTGCGCGGGACGATCACTGGCGCCCAAGCAGTCCTGTCCAGTATGCGGGCGCGAGGGTTCGGTCTCCTCGGGTTGACAAGAGCGCCGGCCGCGCTCGCGATCAGGCCGCGTTGCGCCGGGGGAGCTCACGAGGCCTGGATGCCTCGGTCCTGGCGAGCAAGTCGGCCACTTCCGGGTCCTTTCCGAGCGCGAGCGCCCGCTTACACGCACCGATGCACTCACTGACGCGCTCTGTTCGCGCGAGTGCGTGCGCATAGGCCGACCATGCGGTACGGGAGTCGGGATCGAGACGCGTCGCGGCCTCCGCAGCCGAGACCTCGCCCCCGATGTTGCCGTCCAGGTGGTAGGCGAGCGCGAGGTGGAGCAGGCCCTCGACTGTCGGACCTGCCAGCCGAGCGCGCTCGAGCGCGGAGATAGCCCCCGAGCGATCCATCAGCCTCAGCCGAAGGCGACCCAGCCGCTCCCACGCCGAGGGATCGGTAGGAGCTCGGTCGGCGGCGCGCGCTGCAGCCTCCGCCGCAAGGTCGATGGCCCCCATGTCCTCGTAGATGCGCGCCGCGAACCGCTCGGGGGTCGGGCGATCGGTCTCCGCCCGTGCCCAATCGCGGACCGTTCTGGCGGCCGCCGGGAGATTTCCGGCCTGCCAGAACGCCGTTGTCAATAGCCGCAGGACGACTGGATTTGCCGGATCCGCGTCGCGGGCATAGATCAGGCGCTGAGCCGCGAGCGCTGGGTCCCCCTCCGCAAGCGCGTGCTGGGCCGCGGTCATGAACCGTTGCACTCGGTCCGCGGCCGGGTCGGGATTTGAGAAGTCGACGAACTGAAGAGATCCAGCCGGCACCGTGCGGACGCCGACGGCAAACAGCATCCGGGCCCACTGCTGGACGTCGTCCTCTTCACCGGAGAAGTAGATGCCGCTGACGCTTCCCACGCCCCATTCCGGATACGACACGCAGCGCGCGTAGCGGTGGACCACCGACTGATCGGGGACCCGCGAGCCGAACGGATCGTGTGTGGCGCGATCCTCGGCTGCTGCGCGCGCTCTCTGCTCGGCTTCGTAAGCCCGCTGGCCCGCCTCGGCTCGAGCCTTGCGCGCCGCGGCGGCGGAGACCTTGACAGCATTGCGGGTGACTCGGCCACCGCGCGAAGTCTCGGCCAGCATCTGCAGTTCGTCGGCCGCTTCGTTGATCGCCTGGAGATGGCGCTGGTGCTCGTGCTGGCGTCCCGGCGGGGCGATATCCGGATGCCAGCGCTTGGCCATTCGGCGGCGGGCGAGCTGAACATCGCGCTGATCGAACGGCGCTTCGAGTTCGAGGAGCAGGAGCCCCTGCTCTAGATCCAGGACACGAGGCATGACCCATTTACGTTAGCGGGAGAACGACCGTCTGCCGCTCAGTCTTGATCACTGTGGGCAGCACTTACCTTCCCAGTAGGATCGCGCGATGCCAGGCCCAGTCCCGCCATCGGGTGTCCGGCAACGCGCCGAGCGTGCGCTGGTGAGCGCGCTGGCGAGACTTCGCCCGGGCCTCCAAGTCCGGCTCTCCGGCAAGCCGGCAATCGTGATCGACGGTGACACGCTCGCACCAGAGGTCCAGCTGATGCTGGCGCTGATGGCCCGGCGGCGCGAGCCGCGGCCGGAGACGCTGACACCGGAGCAGGCCCGCGAGGCGCGACGCAGCCTCGCGGCGGTATTCGCCGGCACGCCTGTCTCTGTCGGAGATGTTTCGGACCTCGTGATTGAGGGCGCCGTCTCATTGCCGGCGCGGCACTACACGCCGCGCGAGCCTGCCGGTCATCTTCCGCTGCTCATCTACTACCACGGCGGCGGCTTCACCTATGGCGACCTCGAGACACATGACGGGGTCTGCCGAATTCTCTGCCGTCACGCTGGAGCACACGTGCTTTCCGTCGACTACCGGCTCGCACCGGAGCATCCTTTTCCCGCCGCCGTCGAGGACGCTCGCGACGCGCTGCGCTGGGCCCACCAGCACGCCCACTCACTGGGAGTGGACCCGCGCCGCATCGGTGTAGGCGGCGATAGCGCGGGCGGCAATCTGGCTGCAGTCGTAGCGCGGCTGGCGGCGCGAGACGGTGGACCTCCACCGGCTCTCCAGCTGCTGATCTACCCGGCGACTGACTTCACCGGCCGGCGGCGCTCACGAGCACTGTTCGGCGAGGGATTCCTGCTTACGAACGCTGAGATGGATTGGTTCGAGGAGAACTATCTCGGCGCTGGGAGTGGCCTGGCGAGCGATCCGCGCGCGTCGCCGCTACTCGCCGAGGACCTGTCGGGGCTAGCCCCGGCGTTCGTCGTGACCGCGGCGTTCGACCCGCTGCGGGACGAGGGGGAGCAGTACGCGGCGGCTCTGCTTGCTGCCGGGACACCCGCGACGGTCCGGCGGTTCCCGGGGCTCATTCACGCGTTCATCGGCGCGGCGGGAGTCAGCCGCGCGTGCCGCGACGCGCTCGTCGAGATCGCAGGCGTGACCAGAGGGATGTTCGCTTCGCCATCCGCTGGATCTCAAGATCCGGCAGTCGCGGCGGAGAGCGGCTACCACGCGCCCTGAACTCCCTGGCGCCGCTCGCCGGCCCAACACCTGTGCTCTATCCCGGCGCCGGTGACGGACAGGCGAAGGGGTCGCCGAACGTGCGAAGCCTGCAGCGGCGTCTGGCCGGTCTCGGGCTCTCCCCCGGACCTGTCGATGGACGCTATGGCCAACTGACGATCCGAGCGGTGGAGCGCTTCCAACGCGCTCACGGGCTCAAGGCCGACGGTCTGGTCGGGATCGTGACCGGTCGTGCGCTGCACGCGCCTGGCCGACCCGTTACGACGGTCAGGCGTCGTCATACGACAGTCCGGCGTCGGCACCCAGGGCATACCACAGTCCGGCGTCGGCGTCCGGTCAGCCATCCCGTCTCGAGCCCGCCTCGTGCTCACAGAAGTACGGAACTCCGGCGCGTGACGGCAACGGCCGGCCACTCACCCTATGTGCCGGCGCTGCCCGTCCTCCTTGTGTTGGTGGGGATGGCGGCAATGGGGCTGGGGACCGCGGTGATCAGCTACGAGCGCGCGCGGACCAAGGTGCGGCGCGCTCGCGAGAAGGCAATCCGGCACGCGATGGAGGCACTGCCGGGATCGCCGACTGACTGGCCAGGATCGGACAGGCCGCTTGTCGGAGCGAGCGAGGAGCGCGATCAGTGATGCGCGCAGCGCTGACCGAGGTTGACCGTGTCGCGATGGTCACTACGGCCGTCGATGGTCGAGAGGCGCTCGACCCGGCGCTGCCGCGTTAGGCCGACTGTGAGGACCGGGCGAATCAGACCGGGTGGCCCAGCGGGCCGCCCCGTTACGCGGGGATCGGCATCTGTCACAAATTGGTGCCAATCCAAGGTGCTCCAGCGGACGCGGGTTAGCTTGGCCGGATGCTCAGGCGTCGGTCAGGTGTGGGTCCAGTGCTCATGCTCGGAGGCGCGTTCGCAGGGATCGCAGCGACGGGCCTCGGGGTCCTGCTCCTCGCGATGCTGATCGGCGTCTTCGGGAATGCCGATCAGTGCGGCGGCACCGCGCAGGCACCTGGTAGCGGCATCCTGCTCGCGCCGGCGGGCAGCGGTCAGCTGGTGGGGGCGACTGAATACGGAGGCCCCGGGGACCCGAGCAGCGGCGAGGTGGGCGCGTCGGGACAGAACCTCCTCGCCCACCCCGACAGCTACGCGGAGCTCGGCGGCTACTCGTTTCAGACGGCTACCTCGCTCGGGGGGCTTCGGTACCTGACCCCACTACGCGTGAGCTGGGGCTCTCACTCGGCAATCGCCTACAAGCGGGACTTCGGATTCGGGGGAGGACCAATCGGTGGCCTGCCACGAGTGATCGATCTGTGGTGGCAGTTCTCGAGCCGGCTCGGCATCCCCTATAACAACGGACTCTGGTCGGGTCCCGTGCGGCTGGACCGGGCGCCAGCTACCGGCGCGGGGAATTTGCTCGGGCAGGCCCCGCAGGGCAACGGCGCTGGTCAGCTGATTCCGACTCCCGGCGCAGCGCAGAATCCCGGGATCTGCGCTCCGGGAGCGCCGACGGGCGTGCCGCTGACGCCCGGCAGCCAAGCGAGACTGCTGCCAAACGGGCTCGCGGCTGCACCCGCCGGTGCGCCGCCGGCGGTCAAACAGATCATCGCTGCCGGCAACCAGATCGTCGGCAAGCCATACCTCTACGGCGGTGCACACGGCCTGCCGCTATCGGAAGTCGCTCCGGCGTACGACTGCTCAAGCAGCGTCGAGCACCTCATGTACGGCGGGCGACTGTTGCCGGTCACCTATGACGCGGCGTCCGGGACGCTTGAGTCGTTCGGCGATCCCGGACCCGGGCAATGGATCACGATCTATGCCAGCGCCGATCACGTGTTCATGTACGTGGCGGGGCTGCGATGGGACACCCATAACGCAGCGGGGGCGGGCGACGGAAGCGCTGGGATCGGGTGGCACCCGCTGGTCCGGAGCTCAGCAGGGTTCGTGGCGAGGCATCCGGTGGGGTTGTAATGCGCCGGCCGGCGATGATCGCATTCTGGGCGCTCGCCGCCACGGCCTGCGCACCGTTTGCCTCGCCCCAGGCCCATGTTGCTCGAAAGCGCTCCTCGGTCTCGGCACTCGCCCAGGCGCAGGCCACCCATGAGTATCCCTCGCCGCCGGCTTCGCAGTCAGCTACCGGTGGAGCGCCGGACGCGACGCAAGCCGTAAGCGCGTTCGCGAGTGCCTACATCAACTGGACCGCCGCCACTGTCTCGAGCGACATGAGCGCGCTGGCTGCACGGAGCCTGGGACAGGCACGGTCTGTCGTGGCGCTGGCCGCCGCCCGGACTGCCAACGACTACGAGCTGCGCAGGGGCGGGATTGGCAACAGCGGCCAGGTCGAAGCCGTTGCGCCGGTGCAGGGTAAGCGCCACCAGTTCGCTGTGGTCACGCGCGAGCTGACCACTGCGACAAATACCGGCGCTTACCAGGGGCTCGCGCCGGCGTGGCACGTGGCGCTAGCCACAGTGACGCGCCTAGGGTCCGGGCGCTGGGTCGTGAGCGGCTGGCAACCGGAGAGCTGAGCCGACGCGCTGTTGCGGCTGGCGGACGAGAGTCGAGCCTGCGCGCTTTCGTCGTTGCCGCTGGTTTGGGACCTGGTGGCCGGTGGTACAATATTGCTTGCCAGCAAGCAAGTTTATCGCCGGACAGAGAGGCCGTCTGAAAGTAGAAGCGACATCCGAAACCGAGACCGCGGCGCAGCTGCGCGCGGTGATCGGCAAGCTCTCCCGAAGGCTGCGGCCAACTGCGGCAGCGACCAACGCGGGACTCACCCCGACGCGCGTGTCGGTTCTGCTCGCCGTGGTTCGTGCGGGGAGGGTCCGCCTGTCGGAGCTGGCTGAGTCCGAGGGCATAAATCCGACGATGCTCTCCCGCGTCGTCTCCGATCTGGCCGAGGGCGGCCTGGTAGAGCGACTGAGCGATCAGGGCGACAAGCGGGCCGCATGGGTCCAGGTGACCGCCGCCGGGCGGCGTCTAGCCGAGCGGATGCGGCGCGAACGGACCGACGCGGTCAAGCTCGCCCTCGAGGGCCTGTCAGATGATGAGCGCCGGTGCATCGAGGGAGCGGTGCCGGCGCTCGGGGCGCTCGCGGATCAGCTCAGGCACCGTCCGCGCGCCGGCAAGGCTGAGACGGGAGGGCCCCGATGACGCGGGTCATCCGTGTAGGCCGGCGGACGTTTGCCTCGTTCTCGCTCCCGAACTACCGGCGGTACTTCGCCGGGCAGTCAGTGTCCCTAACCGGAACCTGGATGCAGATGACCGCCCAGGCGTGGCTGGTCCTGACCCTGACCCATTCGAGCACCGCACTCGGCGTGATCATCGGCCTACAGACGCTGCCCGTGCTGCTGCTCGCTCCGTATGGCGGCGTGATCGCCGACCGCGTCGATAAGCGACTGATGATGATCGCGCTCCAGAGCGCGATGGGTGTCCAGGCGCTGATTCTCGGGCTGCTCACGGTCACCGGCTCGGTGCGCGTTTGGGAGATCGGCGTGCTCGCAGCGCTCCTCGGCGTCAATAACGCGTTCGAGAACCCCAGCCGGCAGTCGTTCATGCTCGAGATGGTCGGCCCCGATCACCTCCGCAACGCGGTCAGCCTCAATTCGGTGATGGTCAACGTCGCGCGCGTGATCGGTCCCGCCGTCGCGGGAATCCTGATCGCGAGCGTCGGCGACGGGGTGTGCTTCCTCGTCAACGCCGCGAGCTTCGTGGCAGTCGTCGCATCGCTGGTGACACTCGACCGCTCGGCGCTGGCTCAGCCAACCCCGACCCCACGCGCCCGCGGTCAGCTGCGTGAGGGCCTGCGCTACATCCGCCGCAGGCGCGAATTGGCTGTCCCGCTGCTGATGATGGCTGTGGTCGGCTGTCTCACCTACGAGTTTCAGGTCACGCTCCCCGTGATGGCGAGCAAAGGTCTCCACGCCGGGGCGACTGGATTCGGCTTCATGACCGCCGCGATGGGCGGGGGGGCAATCATCGGCGGCCTGATGGTCGCGGCAAGAGGACGGATCGGAGTGCGCACGCTCGTGCTTGCGGCAAGCGCCTTCGGGGTGGCGATGACGCTCGCCACGCTGGCGCCGAACCTGCCACTCGAACTTGTGGCTCTGGTGCTCGTGGGCGGGGCCAGCATCTCGTTCATGTCGAGCGGAAACTCGACCCTCCAGCTGAACTCCGCGCCGGAGATGCGCGGGCGCGTTATGTCGCTGTGGTTCGTGGCCTTCCAGGGGTCAACGCCGATTGGTGGGCCGATCGTCGGCTGGATGATGGCTGTCCTGGGCGCTCGCGCCGGTCTCGGAGTCGGAGCCATCGCGTGCATCCTCGTGGCGCTGGCCGGATTGGCATCGCTCCGGCAGATCCCGGCCGAGCGCCGAAATGCCGGCAGGATCGATGCCCGCGGCGTCGCCGCAGGCAGCGGCTGATCATCCCGATCGTCTTAGCGCGAAGCGACGTTCAGGACCACAGCGGCCGCAAACAGCAGCACCGCCAGCGCCCTGATCAGCCCCGAGGCACGCGGCCCGGGTCGGCCGGTGACCATGCTGGCAATCGCCACCACCATGCACCCGGCTGCGAGGAGAGCTAGGACCGCGGCGAGCACGCGCATAGCCGTGTTGTACTCGGTCGCCCCTATCCTGCTCAGAGCTGATGCCCCAGTACATCTTCACGACCTACAAGCTCTCCCGGCGCTATCCGCCTGACCGCGTCGTACTCAGCGACATCTCGCTGTCGTTCCTCCCTGGAGCGAAGATCGGCGTGCTCGGCTATAACGGCGCGGGCAAGTCGACCCTTCTGCGGATCATGGCCGGGCTCGACAGCGACTTCGACGGACATGCCCAGCTCGCTCCGGGGGCGAGCGTCGGCCTGCTCGAGCAGGAGCCGAGTCTCGATGAGAGCAAGGACGTCCGGGGCAATGTTGAGGAAGGCGTAGCCGGTACCAGAGCGCTGCTTGACCGCTTCAACGAGCTGTCGATGAACTATTCCGACGAGACCGCGGACGAGTTCGGGCGCGTCCAGGAGCAGATCGACGCGGTCGACGCCTGGAACCTCGATCTCACCGTCGAGATCGCAATGGACGCGCTGCGCTGCCCCCCTCCTGATGCTGACGTGAGCACGCTGTCGGGCGGAGAGCGCCGCCGGGTGGCCCTGTGCCGGCTCCTGCTCGGACAGCCGGACCTCCTGCTGCTCGACGAGCCGACCAACCATCTGGACGCCGAGTCCGTCGCCTGGCTCGAGCACCACCTGAGCGACTACGCCGGCACAGTCGTCGCGGTCACCCACGACCGCTACTTCCTCGACAACATCGCCGGTTGGATCCTCGAGCTCGACCGAGGCCGGGGAATCCCGTACGAAGGCAACTACTCGGGCTGGCTCCAGCAGAAGCGCGCGCGACTGGAGATCGAAGAGAAACAGGAGACCGCACGCCGGCGGACGATCGACCAGGAGCTCGAATGGGTCCGGATGAACGCCAGCGCCAGGCGAAACAAGCCGCGGGCCCGTTTGAACGCATACGAATCGCTGCTCGCGCAAGAGCAGACGGTGAAGCTCGATCAGGTTCAGATCCACATCCCCGCCGGGGCGCGACTCGGCGACGTGGTGGTCGAGGCCGACGGGCTGCGAAAGGGCTACGGCGACCGGCTGCTGATCGACGACCTGTCGTTCAGCCTTCCCCGAGGCGGGATCGTTGGCGTGATCGGCCCCAACGGCGCCGGTAAGACGACGCTGCTGCGGATGATCACCGGTGCCGAGCAGCCCGACGGCGGCGCGCTACGGATCGGAGAGACGGTTGAGCTCGCTTACGTCGATCAGTCCCGCGACGCGCTCGATCCTGCCAGGACTGTCTGGGAAGAGGTTTCAGGAGGCCAGGACCAGATCACTCTCGGCGAGCGGAGCGTCAACAGCCGGGCCTATGTCGCGGGCTTCAACTTCAGGGGCACCGATCAGCAGAAGAAGGTGGCAAAGCTCTCAGG
Source organism: Actinomycetota bacterium (assembly GCA_030948665.1). Lineage (GTDB taxonomy): Bacteria > Actinomycetota > Thermoleophilia > Solirubrobacterales > Solirubrobacteraceae > Palsa-465. Next base: position 40,259 of record JALYZY010000234.1, read on the forward strand.
CGGCGAGCGCAACCGCCTTCACCTGGCGAAGCTGCTGCGCACCGGCGGCAACTTGCTGCTGCTCGACGAGCCCACCAACGACCTCGATGTCGATACCTTGCGGGCGCTTGAGGAAGCGCTGCTCGCGTTCGCGGGATGCGCCGTGCTCGTCTCCCACGACCGGTGGTTCCTCGACCGGGTCGCGACGCATGTGCTGGCGTTCGAAGGTGACTCGGAGGTCCGCTGGTTCGAGGGCAACTTCGATGCCTACGAAGAGTTCCGCCACCGCGAGCTCGGAGCCGAGGCGGACCGCCCCAAGCGGATCACCTATAAGCGGCTCGTGCGCGGTTAGCCAACCGCCGTCAAGCCGCCGATCGCGCCTACCTCTTGACGATCGTGAAGTGCAGCAGCGCCGGTGCGGATGTCTGGTGGGCCCCGTTGGTGGCGCGGATGACCAGCGTGTAGCGGCCTGGCTTGAGCTCCTTCCGGCGCGACAGGCGGCCCTGGAAGCGGACTCGGCTCAGGCCAGCCGGCCGAGAGAACGACAGCGTCGCAATCGTGCGCGTGAGCGTGCACTTGCGTCTGTGCTTGTTGGCGCCCGTCGGCGCGACGCACTTGCCGCCGACCGCGCGGCCGCTTGCGGTCTGCGTGAAGGCGAACACCACGCGCGCGGGGTCGTTCATGGAGAAGCTGAACGTGGTGCCGATCGGGGGCGGGTGTTTGCGGCTGATGTGCGCCAGCGAGTGGCCTTCGCGCCACTTGCGGGCTGATTGCGAAACGCGGCTCAGCACTGGGCGCTGAGATCGCGTCGTGAACGACCGGAAGGCTCCGGCGGTCGTGCCGGTGGGGTTGGTGACGACGATCCGCGCCTGGTAGGTGGTGGCGGGTTGCAGGTGGGTGAGGCCGGACGAGACGGCTGTGTCAGCGGTGGTGGTGCCAACCGCCTGCTCGGGAGCCGTGATCGTGGCGCCCCCAAGCGGGCCGTACTCCACGTGAAACGACGTGGCTTGGGCGTGGCCATCGGCGACGCCGGCGACCGTTGCGCTGGTCGCGCCTGTCGCTGTTGCACCTGTCGTCGACGCGGTCGGCGGTGTCGTGATCCGCCCGATCTGAGACGCCGCAAACTCGGTGAACCACAAGTTGCCGTCGGGTCCGAGCGCGATCGCGATGGGTCCGCTGTCCGAGGTGGGGAGCGGGAACTCCACGACGCTTCCGGCGCCGGGATCGATCCGCCCGATCCGACCCGGGCCAGAGGGATCGCTGGCCTCGGTGAACCACAGGTGGCCGTCGGGGCCCGTGACAATCTGGCCCGGGGTGCTGTTGGCGCTGAGCCCCGGGGTCAACCCACCCGTCGCGACCTCGGTGATCACGCCGGCGGTCGAGATCTTCCCGATCCTCCCCGGGTTGTTCAGCTCGGTGAACCATAGGTTTCCGTCCGGGCCACCCACGATCGAGAAAACCCCGCCGGCGGGGGTGAGGCCAGTCGAGAACTCGTTGATGACGCCCGTCGTGGGATTGATCCGCCCGATCCGCGCGGGGTTGTTTATCTCGGTGAACCACAAGTTGCCGTCGGGGCCGACCGTGATCTCGTCCGGGCCGCTGTTCGGGGTCAGGCCGCTCGAGAACTCGGAGACCACGCCCGCGGGCGTGATCCGTGCGATCGCACCGGGCGGGTTGTCCTCCGCGAACCACAGGTTGCCGTCCCGGCCGACGACGATCCCTTGTGGGCCGCTGTTCACCGAAAACCCGGGCGTGACACCGCCGGTCGCGACAACCGATACGGCCCCCGTAGCCGGGTCTATCTTCGCGATGCCCCCGGGGTTGCGGCCCTCGGTAATCCAGAGGTTCCCGTCCGGACCGCTAACGATCCCCGCGGGCTGCGTGTTGGCGCTGAAGTTAGGGGTCACTCCGCCGGTTGCGACCTCGGTGATTGTGCCGGACGGTGTGATCTTGCCGATCCTCCCCGGACTGGCGTACTCGAGGAACCACAGATTCCCGTCCGGGCCCGGAGTGATCGAGGACGGGTCACCATTGTGCGTGAGTCCAGCCGAGAACTCCGTGATCGTCGGTGTGATAGCAGCAGCGGGCGCAGCCGCAACGGCATCGAACCAAATAAGTACAAGCGCGAGGAGGACCGTCGTACGACCCCACCGTCCGCGCCCGGTCGGTCGATTCGTCGAACACTGCGCCGGCAAACCGCTGCGCACGGTGGCGATTATCACACGCCATGAGCTCCTCGTGAGCGAATTCGTGATGCGCTTCCTATGCGTGGTTTAGATGGCTGACCTCGAGCTGCCTAGGCTATGTCAACCGGCTCAGTTGCGGTAATTGCGCTGGCCGCCATCACGAGTCCAAACGCAAGGAAGGCGGGCTCGCCCCCCTCGCCGATCAGCTGCTCTGCGGCGGCGAGCAGCGAGTCGATCCGCTCGAGCGCCGGTCCGACCCCCCCGGGATCGGGATCCCGAGCGGCTGCGCGAGCAAGCGCGATCCCAGGGAGCGCGCGTGTGGTATCGGGAGGCCGCCCGCCTGACATCACCGCGGAGAATCCCATCATCAGATAGGCGCCGACCCGGGCGAGCCGTCCGCTAACGGGCCGGACCTGGGGGATCCGGGGCGGTGAGATCGGCGGCAGAGTTCCACCCTCCAGGAGCGCCGTCACGGTGCCCCCGGCGACTGAGCCCCGCTCGCTGGCGTCCAGTCCGGCATACGCCGCAGCCCGCATCGTCTGGAACAGACCTCCGATGGGCCGTCCGTAGGGTGGATCCGAGCCGAACACGATCCGCTCAGCCGGAACCCGTGCGAACAGCTCGACGACGTCGAGCCCTGAGAAGCACGACGTGTCGTACACCACCGCGGGGTGCTCAGCCAGCCTCGTGGCGAACATGCCCTGGTCGGCGATCGCCGCATGCGCAAGCACCAGCGGCACCTCGGGGTAGCGAAGCGCAAGCTCGGCCAGGGCGTCCATGGGCGGCATCCCGCGACCCGCGTGGATCAGGATCGGCACGCGGGCATCGCGCGCAACCTCGAAGATCGCCGCAGCCGGCCCGTCGCCGAAGCCGAAGGACTGGGCACGTGGGTGAAGCTTGATTCCCCGCGCTCCTAAGGCTAAGCAGCGCTCCGCCTCGGCCACCGGCTCCTCCGCTGGGTCGAGGCGACAGAACGGGAACAGCCTTCCATCCGACTCGCGCGCCCACTGAAGGACTCGGTCGTTGGGAGTGCGGTAGGCGGGATGCCGGTCCGGGTCGTGTAACGGGAAGACACACGCGCATGAGCCGCCGTCGACCTGATCGAGGTACCCGAGCAAGGTCTCGAGGTCAAGCGAGGAACCATCCTCGTCCACCCCCAGGTGGGTGTGAACGTCGACGACGTCGGCCCGGACCGGCAACAGCTCGCCTAGCTCGGCGGCTACGGGTGCATACGCGGAACCAATGCCGGCTGCCGTCATCGGTCCCATGCTCCCATCTCGAGCCCCGATGCGCGGTCACGTGCCGGTAGGAGCGCGATGGAGCGAAGATAGACTGCCCCCGTGCTCTCGAAGGCCGTCTTAGTCACTGGCTGCTCGTCGGGTATCGGCGAAGCCACGGCGGGCCTCATGGTCGACAAGGGCTGGAAGGTCTATGCCACGGCCCGACGTCCGGAGACGCTTGCCCGGCTCAGGGAGCGGGGCTGCGAGACGCTCGCGCTCGATGTCTGTGACGAGGCCTCGATGAGCGCGGCCGTTTCTGCAATCAGCGAGGCGGAGGGGGCGGTAGGGGTGCTGGTCAATAATGCCGGATACAGCCAGTCCGGAGCCGTCGAGAGTGTCCCCCTCGACCAGGTGCGCCGTCAGTTCGAGACAAATGTGTTCGGACTGATCCGGATGTGCCAGCTGGTCCTCCCGGGAATGCGCGCCCAGCGCTACGGCAAGATCGTCAACGTCGGCTCGATGGGCGGCAGGCTGACGTTCCCCGGCGGTGGCATCTACCACGCCACCAAGTACGCGGTCGAGGCGATCTCGGACGCGCTTCGCTTCGAGGTCCGCGCCTTCGGGGTCGACGTGATCCTGATCGAGCCCGGGCTGATCGTGACCAACTTCGGCGAGGTGGCGGCAGCCTCGGTCGGCGGGGCCGCTGGTGATGGGCCGTACGCCGAGTTCAACCGGCAGGTGGCACGGGCGACAGCGGAGGTCTACAAGGGACCGATGGCGAAGCTTGGCGGCCAGCCGGTGAAGGTCGCCGAGGCAATCGCCGGAGCGATTGAGGCCAAGCGGCCGAGGACGCGCTACCCGGTGACCCCGAGCGCGCGACTGCTGATCGGCCAGCGGCGCCTGATGCCCGACAAGCTGTGGGACCTCGCGATGCGCGGGCAGTTCCCGAGCCCGCGAGCCTGACTCAGACTCCCATTGCCCCGAGCGCGTCGCGGAGCTCTCGCGGGTCGTCTACTACCGCATCGGCGTCGCTCAGCTCGCTCGCTTCGAACGGGCCGCACGCGACCGCGACGACCTTTACTCCGTCGGCCCGCGCGCAGGCGATGTCCCTGGGCGTGTCGCCGATCACGATCGTCTCTTTACGGGGGTGAGGATGGCCAAGCTCGCCGGCGCGCCGCCGGGCGATCGCCGGCAGCGCGGCGCGATCCTCGCTGTCGGAGCCGAAGGCGCCCTGTCCAGAGGCGAAGAAGTGCCCGATCCCGGCTCGCGCCAGCTTCATACGGGCGATCGCCTCGAAGTTCCCGGTCAGCAGCGCGAGGTCCACGTTGTCCCGCCCGCTGAGCCAGCCGAGCACCTCGGGGATACCGGGAATGACTGTGGCCGACAGGTCATCGGGACACAGCCGGGCGTACTCGCGGCAGGACTCTTCGCGAATCCTGTCGGCGAGATCGTCGATCCGCTCGGCGCTGACGCCGGCGTCGAGCAGCACCGCGCGGGCGAGTTCCGAGTCGGTCCGGCCAGCCGGAGAGACGGGGCGCTGGAACGATTGGGCCTTCACTCCGTGCACCGTGAGGATCGCTGCGAGCAGCGCGTCGCGATGAGCATCGGTCGCCCCCGATAAGAGCGTCCCATCGATGTCGAATAGCAGCAGCACCGGCAAGCTGCGGCCTTCAGCGCTGGAAGGAGATGCCGGGCACGAGCAGCTGGGCGAACTCGGCGATCAGGCGGGCAGCAGCGTCGACGTCGCCGAGCGACACGAGCTCGACCGGGGAGTGCATGTAGCGGCCCGGGACTGATACCAGGCCCGTCGGGACCCCCGCCCGGCTGTGATGGAATGCATCAGCGTCGGTGCCCGTGTAGCGACCGAGCGACTCGACGGTGAACGGTATCTCCGCCTTCTCACCAGCCTCGTAGAGCAGCTCGAAGACGCGCGGGTTCAGCGAGGTGCCGCGTGCAACCACCGGTCCCGAGCCGATCGTGTGCTTGGTGATCTCCCCCAGCTCGATGCCGGGCTGGTCGGTGGCGAACGTCAGGTCGACGGCGACGGCGACATCGGGTCGGTGGCCGAATGCGCTGGTTGTGGCGCCCCCAAACGTTGTCTCCTCCTGCGCGACAGCGAGGGCGATCACGTCTCCGGGCGCGCCGCCATCAGCGGCTATCAGTCGCGCCGCCTCGGCGGCGACGTAACAGCCGACGCGGTTATCGAGCGCGCGCGCAATCACCAGGTCGTGACGTAGCTCGACAGGCTCCGCATCGATCACGCCGACGTCCCCGATCCGGACGAGACCGCGGGCCTCGTCGGCGCTACGAGCACCGATGTCGATGTGGAGGTCCTTCAGCTCCGGAACCTTCTTGCGGTCGTCTTCCTTGAGGAGGTGGATGGGCTTGCGGGCGATCACGCCGATGACCGGTCCATTTCGGGTTGTCAGCCGCACGCGCTGCCCGACGAGCACCATCGTGTCCCAGCCGCCGACGTCGCCGAAGCGAAGGTAGCCCTCGTCGTCGATATGCGTGACGTGAAGACCGATCTCGTCGATGTGTCCGACGATCGCGAGGGTGGGTCCGCCGCCCTTGCCCGCCACGCGCGCGTAGGACGAGCCGACGTGGTCCGATCCAACCTCAGCGAACTCCGCGCAGCCCTCACGCCATGCGCGTGCTGGGGCCGATTCGTGACCGGATGGACCGACCGCAGCCAGAATGCTCTTCAGCAGGGGAGGAATCGCCATTCTCGAAGGCTATTGCTTTGCGGCAATTCGGGGCGACCTGCCAGTTGTTCGAGTAGCCCACTGGCGCACAGCCTCTGGTGAGTCCTTAAGCTGCGCGGCGAGCGGCCAGGACGGCGACTCCCAGACTCAGTCCGCCGGGGCGGACGGTCTGGCCCCCACGGGTAGGGGGAATTTGCGTCCCCACAAGCTCTAGAAGGGTAGAGACCATATGCACCACCGAATCGTTCGCCATCTGAGTCCCCGCTCGGCCGCCTACCTCACGATCGGGCTGCTGGTCGGCGCAGGCGGAACCTACGCCGTTGCGGCGACCAGCTCGAAGACGATCTCAGTCTGTGCTGACAAGGGCACGGGACTCCTTCATCTGAAGGCCCACGGGCGGTGTGCCCACAGTCAAACGCGTGTGACGTGGAACCAGCGCGGATCGCAGGGCCCGGCGGGCAGGCAGGGGCCTGCTGGGGTGCCGGCGGTGAGCATCTGGGCATCGGAAGGCTTCAACAACGTCGAGGGTCCTAACCACGGACTGCTGATCACGCACGTGTCGGCGGGTACGTATCAGGTCACGATCACCGCGCCAGTGTGCGCACACGCGATCGACAACACGCCAGTCGTCACTGTCGTGGATGGCAACCCGCCGACTGGGCATAGTGCCGGCGCGTTTCCGGTCGCCTGGATAACCGGCGTCCCGCCGACGGGTCAGTTCACGGTCTATACCGGCGTCGTTGCTGGCGGAATGTTCACGCCGAGCGATGACTCATTCAACGTATACGACACCTGCTAGCTCGGGAGCACAAGGGGAACGATTGATGACTGGGAGGCTCATCAGCAGAACGATCGCTTGGGCTGTCGCGATGGCGGGGGGCTGCACATTGCTCGGAGCGGGTTCTGCGGCGGCGGGGACGTTAACGCTGAACTTCAACGCGCTGACGAACGGCGGCTTGCTAAGCGGGTGCAACTTGTGGACTGTCACGCCGTACTCGGGCCCCGGCCAGGGCGAGTTTGGCTACACCACCCCTTGCAATGGTCACCCGATGCAGATGTGGTTCGAACCTCTGCCCGGTACCCCCACTCCGCCGGCGGGCGCTCGGGCTTCGTTTCAGATCGCAGCGCCGGCGGGTGTCACGATCACCTCAGCCACCGTCACGGCTGCGACGATTCAGAACATAAATAACGGCCAGGGATGGGGCGGAGGCTCGTTCTATCAGAGCGGGGGCGGGCTTTGGCACAACGGAGAGACCTACGAACACGATGGGCCGATCAGCAGCAGCTACTGGGGGTTCGCGATGATCTGCGGTTGGTCGTCGTGCACGAAGGTAGGGGGCATCTATCCCAGCACGATCTCCCTAACCGCAACGGAGAACACCGGACCCAGCCTTACGGCTATCGGTGGAAACAACCTGTGGTATCAGGCCGCTCACTGGGTCTGGAATCCCCCTGGCGACGCGTTTCCGTTGACGCTCGATTCCCAGGACGTCTCAGGCGTATGCAGCATAACTGCATATGTTGGGAGCCAGCAGCCGCTGAATGCGCCGCGGCCGTATCAGCTCAACACGCTGTGGCAACAGTGCGAGGAGCGCACGGGCAGCAATGAGTGGGCTCCGACTGTCGACACCTCGAGCTTGGTACCGGGCGCCGGCTCGTTGCCCCTGTCGATTTACGCGACGAACGCGGCGGGGGTGACCTCAGGCGTGAATGAGACCCTGAGTGTCGATAACGCCCCGGTCACGGTTTCGATCTCGACGCCGAACGATGCGGATCCGAACGCGTGGGTCGGCCATGCGGTTACGGTCGCCTCGAGCGTGTCGACGGGCCCGTCCG
>JALYZY010000013.1 GCA_030948665.1 Actinomycetota bacterium
GATCTCATCACGCGACCTCCTCACTCGCGAAGTCGCCGGCCGAGCGAGCGTCGAGTCGCTCGAGCAGGTGATCGCCGACCCGCAGGGCGTTCGCGATCGCGGTCAAGGCTGGGTTGACCGCGCTGCTCGAGGGAAAGAAGCTCGTGTCGACCACGTAGAGGTTGTCGAGGTCGTGCGCCTTGCAGGCGAGGTCGAGCGCTGACTGGGCCGGATCCTCGCCGAAGCGGACGGTGCCGCACTGGTGTGCGACCCCCGCCAGCGGGATCCGCTGGTCGAGGATCGACCAGCCCGGAATCGCCATGTCGTGGCAGCCGAGCGGACCCATCAGAGCTTTCAGCTTGACCAGGAGCCGCTTGTGCGGCTCGAGGTTGTGATAGCGCTTGGCCAGGTGGATGCGGCCCTTCCGGTCGACGGTGACGCGGTTGTCTGGGTGGGGCAGGTCCTCGGTGGTCGTCCAGAAGTCGATCGCGTGCTTGGCTATGTAGTCCAGTGCCAGCCCTGGGGCGAACCAGGGGGCGCCGCCACGGAGGATGTGCTTGTCGGACTTGCCGAGCATCTGAATGTGTCCGAGCGGCAGCTCTGAGTCCTCAGCGCTCCAGTAGTAGTCGTTGATTCCGAGCGTCTTCTGGAACTTAGTCGGGTTCGGTGTTTGCGAGATCGCCACCACGCCAGAGTTGATGTGCGCCATGTAGTGGCGACCGACGACGTCCGAGGAGTTGGCCAGCCCGTTCGGGTGCCGGTCGTTGGTGGACTTCAGCAGTAACGCGGCAGAGTTCGCCGCACCACACGAGACCACGACGATGTCCGCGCTGTAGCTCTCTTGCATGCCGCCGCGATCGACCACGACATCGGTGACCGTGCTCCCGCCGGCATCGGTCTGAAGGCGCACGACTTTGGAGTGGGTCAGCAGCGTGACGTTGTCGCGACGCAGCGCCGGGCGAACGCAGCGGACGTGGGCATCGGCCTTGCCGTCGGCCAGGCAGGGGAACCCGTCGAAGCGGTCACAGCGAACGCAGCGGCCGGCCTCGAGATCGGATTCATCGAGGTCGACCCCGACGGGCAGGTGAAATGGCCTGTGCCCGGTCCGCTCGAAGTCGTCGCTGAGCTGCTGGATCCGCGGCTCGTGCGAGACGGCGGGAAACGGAAACGGCCCGGAGCGCGGCGGCTCGGTCGGGTCCTCGCCGGCTTGGCCGTGCACGAGGTACAGCGACTCGGCTTGAGCGTAGTAGGGCTCCAGGTCTTGGTAGGAGATCGGCCACGCCGGCGAGATCCCTCCGTAGTGGCGCACTTGATCAAAGTCTCGCTCGCGTAGACGGAACAGGATCGCGCCGTAGAACTTCGTGTTGCCACCCACGAAGTACTGCTGGTGGGGCTTGAACGGCTGGCCGGCGCTGTCATACCAGACCTCCTCGGAGAGGTAGCGGTCCTTGCCGAACACCTCGCGGCTGTCCCAGTTCTGAGGCTCGCGCGGCAGATAGCCGCCGCGCTCGAGCAGCAGGATGCGCTTGCCCGAAGGCGCGAGGCGGTGGGCGAGCGTGCCGCCGCCGGCGCCGGTGCCGATGATGATCACGTCGTAGTGCTCACTGCTCATTGGATCCAATGCTCCTTGCTCAGATCATGGCTATGGGGGATGTCCAGGCGCCAGAGGCGCCCCGGAGCTTGGGGTGGGTCAGGATCAGCGCGAACTGCCGCACCCCTTCGGCCGCCAGCGCCGCGGTGTCGAGGTTCTCGACGATGAACACACCGTGGCGGACGTTCAGATGCTGGGGCACCCGGAACGGATCGGCGGGATCCTCGGCCGGGACAGGGCCATAACTCCAGGTATCACAACCGGTCAGCGCCACACCGCGGTCGGCCAGCCATTCCGCCAGCTCAACCCCGGGCCCAGGCTCGCCGGCCAGGTATTCGTCGGGCTGCTCCCAGCGCGCTCCCCAGCCGGTGTGAAAGAGCACCGCGTCCCCTGGTTCCGGGCCACTCCCGTCCAGTGCACGCTGCACGTCGCCGACGGTGATCACCTCGCCAACGTCGAGCCGATCGATGCCCCGAGCCTCGAGGACGTCGACGAGCCAGCCGCGCGTGACGATCTGCGGGATCGTCTCCGCGCCCAGCCGGTTCACGCCCCAGGTCTCCGCGAGCTCGGAGACGCTCCAGCCGTTGTAGCCGCGCTCGCCCATCTGCAGGTGGCTGAGGGCGTCGAGATGGGTGCCGAGCTGCATCGTCCCGGAGATCGTCTCCGTGATCCAGTTCACGTTGCAGTCGCCGAGGCCGGTGGGCGTTTCCTGGCTCTCTGCAGCGTTGGTGTGGTGTGCCGTGGTCACCAGCGTCTGGCGGAAATAGCGGCCGGGGAAGACGGGCACGTTCTCGTCCAGGACGTGCCCGAGGTCGAACAACCGGCCCGTGCGCACGAGCGCGAGCGCCTGCAGGCGCTTGGCTTCGTCGACGTGATTGAGCATTCCGAGCTGGTCCTCGGCGCCGAACGGCGACGGCCACCACCGCTCGCGCGTATCAGGACTCTCGGGCTGAGAGGTCATTCCGATGACCACGGCTCGCGGAAGCTGGGGTAGAGCGTCAGGCCGCCGTCCACGAAGATCGTCTGCCCGGTGATGTAGGCGGCCTCGTCGCTGGCCAAGAAGCACGCCACACCGCCCATCTCGTCCGCCGTGCCCGCGCGTGCCATCGGAATGTGGCTCTCGACCTGCTCCTTCTTGATCGGGTCATCGATCCAAGCGTGGTTGATCGGCGTGATCGTCGCGCCGGGGCCGATGCCGTTGACTCGAATGTCCCTGCCGGCGTACTCCAACGCCAATGTTCTGGTCAGATTCTGCATCCCGCCCTTGCTTACCGAGTAGCCGAGGTAGTCAGGCTTGGGGATCAACTGGTGGACGCTGTACACGTTGACGATCACGCCAGGCTTCTGCGCTTGCAGGAACTGCTTGATCGCCTCGCGCGCGCACAGAAACGCGCCCCGCAGATTGACGACGAGAACCTTGTCGAAATCGCCGCTCGAGAGCTCCTCGCTGTGCCGGGATATCTCTGAATGCCAGCGTTGTTGACTAACACGTCCAGACCGCCAAGCCTGCCGGAGGCTTCCTGCACCATCTCCACCACATCCTGCTCGCTCGAGACGTCACCCCTGACGAGGACGTCACGGACACCCTCCTGGCGCACGCTCTGCACGCAGGCGTGAACCTGGCTCTCGGTGTCGCTGGCCTCGTCCGGCTGATGCAGGTAGTTGATCGCGACGTTCGCGCCGTATTCGGCGAACCGCACCGCGATCGCCTGACCGATGCCCGAGCTGCCACCGGTCACCAGCACGTTCTTGCCCTTCAATCCCCGCATCGGCTCGCCCCTGGTCGCATCGCGCACGGCAGTCGACACACGTTTCCTCCTCGATCTTCGCTGGGGCCGTACTCGCGGCTTGGAGCTTGTGTCTCGTGAGCCCCGGCGAGCGTTACAGCACCCTGCGTCGCTGCCCCGCAGGCAGCGAGTGGCACGCCGCACTGCCCTGTCCTGCCAGTGCGTTCAGTCGCGGTGCCAGTCGCGGAAGGCCGCCAGCAGCTCATCCCGAACCCGCGGCTGCAGATCGTCCTCGCGCAGCGCGCCCGCGAGACGGATCGTCTCCCGCATCTGCTCGACGTAGGTCGTGCAGCCATCGCAATGGCGCAGGTGCCGCTCGAAGCGGCGGCGGTCCCGCTCCGAGAGCTCGTCCTCGAGGTAGGCGGTCACCAGCTGGACCATTTCGCGGCAGGTCAGTGGTCGAACGGTCAGCATGGCATCACTGGTCAAAGTAGCTCTCCAGCGCCCGCCGGACATGCGAGCGCGCTCGATGCAGCAGCACCCGCTCGTTTGCGGCGCTGATCCCGAGCGACGCCGCAACCTCCGCGGCGCTGAACCCCTCGACGTCCCGCAGGACGATAACTGCCTGCTGAGTCGGGGCGAGCTCCGCGATCGCGGCTCCCAGGCGCGCCATCGTCTCGCGGCGCAGCAGTCGTTCGTCAGGCCAAGCCCGAGGTGGCGTCGCCCACGCCCCTGGTCGCTTCGGATGGTCTGCCGGCAGGAAGCGGTCGAGCGGCACCTCAGGCTCATCATCGTCGGCGACCGGGGAGACCGGGACCTGGCGGCGATCGCGCACTCCGCGCGTCTTGGCCCGGTTCGTAAGAATCCGAAAGATCCACGTCTTTAGCGACGAGCGTCCCTCGAACCGCTCGAGCCCTTCAAGCACCGCCAGCCACGTCTCCTGGGCCACATCTTCGGCCGCCGCACGGTTTGCCACGTAGATCATCGCGATCCGCACCAGGGACCCGTGGTAGCA
>JALYZY010000056.1 GCA_030948665.1 Actinomycetota bacterium
GAATGGTCTCCAACGCCGCGGCCCCGTTCGGCGGCATCAAGCATTCGGGCTTTGGCCGCGAGGGTGGCCCGGAAGGCATCGAGGAGTACCTGGAGACCAAGTACGTGGCGATCAACCTCTGACCGGGTTAGGAAGGGGGGAGCTGATTTCAGGCCCCTCCGGCCGAAACCGCGCCAGAGCGCGGCCCTTCAGGATCGGCGCGACGTCCGTGCTCGTGCCACCCATGTCGAAGCTCAGCACGTCCGGAAACCCGCTGGCACGAGCGGCATAGGCGGCGCCCACTACCCCACCGGCCGGTCCCGATAGCACGCCGGCGGTCTGACCGGCCTACTTTGGGCGGAGCCGCGCGGACCTTCTTGGTTCACCATGCGACCTTCAGCATCAACTCGATCTGCCATTGCTTCGGGCGCCAGGAGTTCGACACCGGCGACGAGTCGCGCAATGTCCCGCGGTTGGCAGTTGCAACCTGGGGCGAGTCGTGGCACAACAACCACCACGCCTTCCCAACCTCCTACGGCCATGGCCTGAGGCGCTGGCAGCTCGACCCCGCGCCGGCGTGATCCGGGTGCTCGAGCTGACGGGCCTCGCATGGGATGTCGTGCGGGCCGACCCCGCCCGCGGCGAGCGCAAGCCGCTCGCCGCGCGGGCAGCGTAGCCGAGCTACGCGGGCTTGCTTTACTGACGCGGGTGCCCTTCGCCCGGACCGCGCCGCTGCGCAACGAACTCGAGCGGGCGCTTCCTAGCCGCCCGTTCGCGCTCCGCTTTTGGGACGGGACCGACCTGCCCGCGACCGAGCCAGACAGCCCGACATTTCGGTTCAAGACCCCCCGGGCGCTCGCGCACGTGCTTCGCGCGCCGGGTGAGCTCGGGATCGGCCGGGCGTACGTCGCCGGAATGATCGAGGTCGACGATCTCGACGGCGCGCTGCGGGTGTTCGACACGTTCGAGCCGCCGCCGCTCACGATCCGCCAGCAGCTGCGCCTCGGGCTTGGGGTTGTCCGCGCGTGCGGGATCGTCGTGCCTCCCCGGATCCCGTCCACCGAGCTTCGCCTCCGCGGCGAGCGGCACACGATCGCGCGCGACCGCCGCGCCGTGCGCCACCACTACGACGTCGGCAACCAGTTCTTCGCGCTGTTTCTGGATCCCTCGATGACCTACAGCTGCGCCGTCTTCTCGCGCGGCGCGAGCACGCTCGAGGAGGCCCAGCAGCAGAAGCTTGAGCTGGTCTGCACGAAGCTCGGGATCCGCGAGAGGGGCACCGCCGGCGAAGCCGGTGGTCGGGTGCTCGATGTCGGCTGCGGATGGGGAGGCTTCGCGATCCACGCAGCGACCCGCCATGGCGCAAGGGTGCTCGGAATCACACTGTCAGAGCCGCAGGCCGAGCTCGCCCGCGAGCGGGTCCGCGCCGCCGGCCTCGCCGATCGGATTGAGATCCGCATCGCCGACTACCGAGAGCTGTCGGGCGAGTCGTTCGACGCGATCACCAGCATCGGCATGGTCGAGGCCGTGGGCGAGGAGCGGATCGACGAGTACGCCGCCAGACTCGCGGGCCTACTCTCCCCCGGTGGCCGGCTTCTCAATCACGGGATCGCGAAGCTGAAGGACTTCGATACCCCCGACGAGGGCGCATTCTCCGAGCGATTCGTGTTCCCCGACGGCGTGCCGCTGCCGCTGTCGCGGATCCAGCTGGCGCTCGAGCGCTCAGGCCTGGTCACCACCCACGTAGAGGAATTCCAGGCCGACTACGCCGAGACTTTGCGTCACTGGATCGAGCGGTACGAGCAACGCTACGACGACGCCATGCGGCACGTGGGCGCAGAGCGCGCGAGGATCTGGCGGCTCTACCTCAGGGCGGCGCGGCTCGCGTTCGAGACCGACTGGGCCTCGCTCTACCAAGTGCTCGCGCACCGGCCATCGGGCAGGGCAGTCAAGCGGCGGCACGGCCTGCGTCCTGCTCGGCCACCGGTGCGAGCCCCGACTCAGGCGAGCGGGTTCACTTAAGCGGAGGTCGCCGTCCCGGCACATCGCCCAATTGCTCCGCGCCCGACGAACCACTCGCTGACACGCGTCGCGGCGATCAGAGCCAAAGCTGCAGTCGAGGTCGAGCACCCTGAACCCCAGGACCTCGGGGCAGTCGTTGGTGGTGTTCCCGGGTTACCTGGTATTGACACTTTGGAGGACGCAACCCGCTCGCGGGGCCGGCCCCGCAATGCGCTCGACGTAGGGAAGACGCGGACGTCGGGGTTGCGTCCCTGCCCCACCGAGAGCAGGTCCGCGAGCCCGCTAGCCACGGCACGGCCGAACAGCGAGCGCCGGCGCAGAAGCAGCAGTCCCCGGGGCGACCGCCCGGGCTTCCCCTTCGCCGCTGATCGAGAAGTGCGGTCGCGTGCAGCAGAACAGCCATCTTGCCTAGGCACGAGACTGAGGGGACGATCCAACCGCGCTTGCGCTTGGCGCGAATAGCGATCGCGGTACAGAGGCTCCGGTGGCGGCTCCTCCGGCGCGGCGAGGCGATGGCGTGGTCAACCATCGTCTGAGGGAGGACCTCATGCCATCCGCCACGCTCGTGGATATCGCTGGCCGGCGCCGCTCACCGGCAACGTTGCCCAACTTTCACGAGGGCCGTCCGCCGCGCAACAAGGGCGTGCGGTATCCCGCTGATCCACCGACTGTCGAGGAGATCGTCGCCGGGATGCGCGCCGCCGGTGATGACGTGGACGCGATCAGGCTGTGCGGCCTGATCGTCGTGTTGTGGCGCGCCGGCCTTCGCATCAGCAAAGCTCGCGCGTTAGCCGAGAGCGACCTGGACCCAAGCAGAGGCGCGATCCTGGTCCGACACGGCAAAGGCGGCAACCGCCGCGAGGTCGGGATGGACCGCTGGGCCTGGGAGCAACTCGCACCCTGGCTCACGCTGCGCTCCGAGCTTCCGGTTGGCGCGCTGTTCTGCATCCTGCGCGGTCCGACCCGCGGACGGACCTGGGGCCCGGCCGGCGTCCGTGCGCAACTGCATGACACAGCCGCTCGTGCCGGGGTGCGACGACGGTTCGCTCCGCATCAGCTACGCCACGCCCACGCCGCGGAGATCTCGCGCGAGGGCGTCCCGCTTCTCGTCATCCAGCGCCAGCGCGGACATGCCGATCTGGCGATCACCTCTGTGTACCTGCGCGGTATAGACAACACCGAAAACGTCCACACCGTCCACGAACGACCAGCCCCGATGATTCCCGCCCATAACGGGCTCCATCCCAGATCCTGAGCCGGACCGGGGTGGGCCATGCCCCGCGCGGCCCACCCCGACCAACACCCTCGCCAACGCAACCGCCTGACCAGGACGGCGCCTCGCCAAGGCAGTCCACCGCGGAAAGCAGACGCGCGAGCGCTCAAAGCCGCATCCGCACGGAGGAGCCTATCGTCGCCAGAGGCATCCTGGGCCCGACGAGGACGGATCGAGGAAAGCACTCGTGTTCGGCCGCGCTCCCGTACACCTGCTCATGTGCGATTCCGAAAGCGCGTCCGCGGACGAGATTGATCGGAGCGGCTGAGCAAAGCATGCGTCCGTCAGCAGCACCGGGTCGGCGAAAGAACGAGTCTGAGGTCACGGGACGTTCCCCCTTGTGCGCCCATCGGGATCTGCGGGGGGCGGCGTTCGACGAAGCCGCCCGTGGCTGTCTGCCCTCCACCAGGCGCCGCTCTGTCGGAACGTCACTCTCACGAGTGGTGCCTGGCGTGGTCTCGGCGTGCCGGCGGTGTTTACGAGTTCGACGGGAGCCTTCTGCCTCGGCCGGACCTCATGGCACCAGCCGACACGGTGAAAATCGGCGGCGCTCGCGCGCAGCTCCTCGACGATGCAGTCGTAGATCGGCACCTCCCCCTCGGAATTGTCGATCTCGATGACGCGCGGGTCGGCGTCGGAGCCGCGTCGCAGGGGACGAACGCTGACCCGCCGGGCCTGCCGGCGCCTCTCCGAGGCGGCATCAAGAACCCGATTGAGGAGGGACTCGACGAATGGGAACATGGTCGCTCGTTTCTGACGCACGCCAAGCCCACCTCCGCGTGCTGACGACCTGCGGGAATCTGAGCCGATTGCCGGGCGCAGCCTGACGGCACCGGCTGAGCGGGGTCCGCACGCGACGCCCGGCAATCCATAGGGCTAGTTCCTGAGAGCGTTCGGATTCGTCGCAGGTGAAGCGCGCCAGCGCCGACGGGGCGACGCGTGCTTCTGGGCGAACTCGGAAGCACCCAGCGTCCGAGTCGCACGCAGATCCGGACGATTGCTTTCTGCGGAAGCGCACGCGCGGCGCGCAGACAAGCCGGCGAGCGGTAACGCTCGGATGCGGACGCCTCTTATCGTCGCAAAGCACGCGTCGGGTCAGGTCTCATACGAGCGATGAAAGCGAGCGTGCGGTACGGCTCGATTCGGCAGAAAGCAGCACTGTCGAGGGTGCGTCAAACCGTCCGCGACACTTCCCTGTCTTCGTGAATGGGGAAGTGTGGGGACCTAGTTGCGCCTTCTCTTCTGTCGGCGAGCCACGACAAGCCACGACAAGCCCAGCCTCCCAGCCCGGAGCGCGGCCACCGTCTGGTGGTTGGATCGCTTCCGCAGCGAGGCCGGCGCGAGCGATCAGCCACGATGTGACCGAGTTGGAGTTCCACATCTCGCCGGCACCAAGCTCGTCAAGACCCCAAACCGGTGTCGGCACGGATGGCACCATCTATCGGTGACTACGGGCGTCGAACCCGAGCCGCGGGGATTCGTCAGTCGCCGGCGCGCGCCCAGTGAGCGCGGAGCACGGCTGCCGTCCGGTCGGGCTCGATGCGGTGCGGCGGGTCGAAGTGGTGGCGATCGTCGAAGACCTCGAGCGCGAGGTTCGGGAAGATCGCGCCGGCGCGCTGCGCCATGCGACCGTAGTAGTCGGGGTTGCTCTTGCCGCCAAGCACGAACAGGACGGGCTGCTCGAATGAGCGCAGCCTGTCGAGGTCGAGCCTGGACGTCCTGAATGTCGTGATGAATGTGCGCAATCCGGCCGGGCGGGTGGCCATCCATGGCGGCGGTGGGCCTGGCGGGGGAGGCGGCGGCTCGACGCCGGGGGCGAGCTGGTTGGCGACGAACGCGCGCATCATCTGCTCAGGTGGGAGGGTCGCGATCTCGTCGAACTCGCTCCAGACCGCCTGCTCCTCGGGACTCAGCTCGTCGTTTCCCATCCACGCCGGCTCGAGCAGCGCGAGGCTCGCGAGTCGGTCCGGATGCTCGGCGGCGAACGCGAGGCTCGACGCGCCGCCGCCGGAGTACCCGACGAGATGGAACCGCTCGAACCCCGCATTCTCTGCGGCGCGCAGGATGCCGTCGATCTCGTGCCCGAGCGCGTAGTCGGGCGGCGGTGCCGGTCCAGCATAGATCTCGAGCTCCTTCGCTACCGTCAGGACGTCGTCACCCAGCGCCTGGAGCAGCGCGCCGTACGCGAGCTCTGCCGGCATCACGCCGCCCGGAAGGAGGATCACCTGCGTCGCCACGATGACGAGCCTACACGCGACGCCGCGTCACACGACGCTGGCGTGACGCACCCCAATTGAGCCGATAACCGTGGTGCGGCGCGACGCGTCGGCCGTCGTCGAGCTGATTGCTCGGTGCGGAAACGAGGCGCCCGCGCCTCGCGGCTAGGCCGTACGACACCGACGCCGCCACAGCTCTCAGGGCTTCTCCCGCTGTCGTCATCTGCGTTCTTGAGTGCCCTGCTCCCGACACGGAGCCTCACCGCGCGGGCTTCTCCTCGGAGACCCGCAACGCGCTCCACGCAAGGCACGGGCACAAGCCTCCGATTTGCAGCGTCGGCGTGGTTGTGCAAGCGTTTCCGGTGCTTGCTCGAGCTGCCGTGAGCAAGCAATACACGATGGAAGCGGATGTGCTCGGCGCGGTCGGCTCCGTGCTGCTCTGACACAGGACCAGCCACGCCTGAGAGTCCGAGCGAGACTTCCGGTTTGTCGCCTCTGCAGCCACGATCGAGCCGCTTCTGCTTCAGGAGGCCCCTGACCCAAAGCGGCAGCTTCGCCCCGATCGGCCGCGCCCGGCACCGTGCCTCCTTGGTTCGTGAACGCGGGTCTAATGATCGGACATCGACGCCGGTCCTCGTGGCGTCAACGGAGACACCTCGGGCGGCCGCGGGCGCCGGGTCGAGGAGCCGCGTCGAGGAGCTCCCGGCCCGCGCTCAACGACCGCCAAGGGCGCACATTGAGTCACGATTTTGTCCACAAACGTGACTTTATGAGCGGGGCGACGGTTGTTCCGTATAGCCCCCCGGAACGGGATTCCCTACCGAGCCGGTCTTACGGGACCGCCGGCCAGGCGTGGTCGACGGCCCTGGCGGCGGCCCAGCCAGCTCAGCTGCGCCCGACCGATGACGCTACGCCGTCTCACGTGCGGTCGTCGAAGTCGCCCTGAGCCCAGCGGGCGTAGCGGTCGGCCGACCGGCGAACCGCCGCAGCGGCGCCAGCGTCGATGGTGCCTCCGAAGTTGTCGTACAGGCGATCGAAGGTGAGCGTGTCGACGGCTGCGGCGATCCGTTGCACGACGGCGGCCGAGAGCGGGATCCGGTTCGGGTAGCTGCGCATGAATGTCACGGTCGCCCGGTCGGGGTTGGTCTGGATCGTGTCTGAGCCCAGCAGCACGCCGCTGCCGTCGGCGCCCGCGGCCCAGTGCATGACCGCGCTGCCTGCAAAGTGGCCGCCGAGCTGGTGCAGCGTTACCCCGGGCACGAGCTCGAGCCGTCCGGTCCAGGTCCGGATCGCGGGGTCGGGCCGCGCGACCCATCGCAGATCGGGCTCGGTGACGAGCACCGGCACGCCGCCCAGCGCTTGGCTCCACTGCACCTGTGCGCCGAACATGTGAGGATGACTGGCGGCAATCGCGGCGACCTCGCCCTGCTCGCGCACGCGCCGTACGGCGGCGTCGTCCAGGTAGCCGGTCGGGTCCCACAGAACGCTGCCCGCCGGGGTGCGCACGAGGTGGGCCTGCTGGCCGATCCCGACCGTCGGCTCCACCGTGATGCCGAGCAGGCCCGGTTCGAGCTCGCGGACGTGCGTGTGATGCCCGGCGGCGCCCAGCCGCTCAAACGTCGTCCACCTCTGCCCGGTGGCCGGCACCCATTGGCGCTCGTCGGCGCAGATCGCGCACACGTCGGTGGCATCGGCGTGCTCAACGGCACAGGTCTCGCAGATCCAGGTCGTCATGTCATCACTCCTTCGCTGGTTGAGATCTCGGGCCGAACACCTGGTGAACGACCTCCGCGACGACGGAGGGGCGCTGCCGCTCTCCTCGCGCGCCATCGCCTCGAACGGACGCGCCGTAGCGGCTCTGTCCTTCGGCCGGCAGCGGGTCCAGCGATGCCGCCACGTCGCCCTGAGCCTGCCCACGACCGGGTGACCGGAATCCTCCACGGGTGCAGCTCCACCGCTCGTCGCCATCATCCGCGCGCGTCGAGTCACGTTTTTGCTCAAGAACGTGACCATGCGCGCCGCGTCAGATGGGCCAAACCGCTGGACGTCTGCTGGCTGCCCTAGGTGGGTGGATGTACGGGATCTGAAACGATGGTCTTGTGACCGCGCACGACCCGATGACGCTGCCCGACGGACTTCCCGCCCCCGTCAACGACGGCGCCGCCGACCATCTTCCAGGGATGGTGGTGCCCCCAATCTCGCTGACGGCGTCCGACGACCGCAGCGTACGCCTGGATCGTGCCGGACCATTACCTCGTACGGTGGTGTACGCGTATCCGCGCACGGGACGCCCTGGCGAGGATCCCCTGGTCGCCGACTGGGACCTCATCCCCGGCGCTCGTGGTTGCACGCCGGAGAGCTGCGCGTTTCGTGACCATCACGCGGACTTGCGCGCTGCCGGCGCCGACGTCTACGGACTCTCAACACAGGACACCGACTACCAACGCGAGGCAGTCCAACGGCTGCAGCTGCCGTTCGCACTGCTCTCAGACTCCGATCGGCAGCTCGCTCAGGCACTCAAACTGCCGACGTTCAACGCGGCCGGCCAGACGCTGGTCAAACGCATCACCCTTGTCTTGCGCGGGGGCTTGATTGAGCACGTTTTCTACCCGGTCTTTCCTCCCGACCTGCACGCCAGCGACGTGCTGGCCTGGCTGCAGGCCCATCTAATCGCCTGAATCGCGCGAGACGAACCGGCCTGCTGCACGCCGCCGTATTTCGATCAGTATTCCAATCGGCGGCCTGACTACGGCCCCGCCTCATCAGCACAGATAGTCACGTTTCGGTCGGGGACGTGATCGTATAGCCGGTCATGCTGCCGTCTGAGGCGCAAAACGTGACCCGGCAACGCGAGAAGACCACAAGCCGAGGCCCTCAGGCGCAAGCGCGCAATGACCGGCCCCTTGCGCGGCGCGCATCACGGCGAGTCTCCCCCCGACACCGGCTGCGGTTCTGCCGCCTGAGCCTCATCGGCCGCTTCTGGCTCGTCGCCCACGCGGCCACCGGCGAGCTGCTTCTGCTTCCGCCTGCGGCGATGCCAAGGGGAAGCCTCAGCGCGAGCACGGGTGGCCGGGGTGGTATCTCGGGGTCCGCGGGGCGAGAGGTCTGCGGAATCCGAGTCAGTCCGCCCGTCCTCACGAGCGACGTTCCCCAGAGGCTAGCTGCTGTTCTCGTGCCGCCGGGTAGCGACCTGCCGGGAGCCGACCGCTGGCAGGAGTCCCTCAGCAATCAGCTCGACCTCTGCTTCGCGAAGACCCGGCCGGAGTTCCCAGCGGTGCAGATATGGACCACGTACCGGCTGCCCTAGCTCAAAGTACGGCTGCAGGGCCGCGTCGATGCTGCCCAGTGGATGAACGTGAGCGCGCAGGTCCTCGAGCATCCGGGCGGCATCATGCTTCTCCTCGAAGAACCCGAGCGCCTGGCGCTGCCCGAGCCACCAGCCCGCCGCGCGCTCGTCGTAGCGGTCGATGTCGAACTCATCGATCACCAGCGGTCCTCCAGAGGTGATCAGTGTCGCGAGATGCGCGCAAGACGCCTCAAGCGGATCGACGTGATGCAACGCGACCACCGCGACGGCCGCGTCAAACGAGCCGCTGACTTCGAGCAGCGAGCGTCGTTGCACGTGGGTGCCCTGCTCGCCGGCTGGATCGATCGCCGTCACCTCGTAACCGGCGGCGTCTAACGCGGCGGCGAGTTCGCCGCGTCCCGCGCCGATCTCCAGGATGCGAGAGGGTGGCTTCGGCAGCGACGACCTGACAAAGGCCAGGAGATCACGAGTCAGCATCAGCGCATTCTCGTTGAAGACGCGAGGCACAGGCTCGCCTCGAAACCCACCAGCCGTATGGCGAACGCAGGCGAGGGTGCTGCATTGTCGCCGACGCGGAACCCTCGCCGTGACTGCCGCTCACCGCCGGATCCAGAAGCCGCTGAGGGTGACTCCCCGTGCCTGCGGCGAGGCAAAGCAGGGTGCGAACCCTTCCATCGCCAGCGTGTTCCCTCTCGTCGCCAGAAGCGCAGCCGCCGGCCGTCTCGGCTCGCGCCGTTGCTACCGGAGCCCTGAGCGGCCGAGGCGATCTAGCTTGGTCACCACCCGCTGTTCTCGAGGCGATTGGCCGAGAGCAGGGCCTTGTCGAGCTCGGGCCGGTGCGCGAGCTTCCCCGACATGGTGTGAAGGAGGATTTCATCGCATCCCGCTGCCATTAGCGCGTCGTGCTGCGCCTCTGGGTGCTGATCGCGAGTCGACACCCGCCCATAGCCGAGCCTCATCAACTAGAACGTAACGGCAACGCCCGACAGCGTTACATTGCCGCGTACACGGCAAGCGTTACACCGCGACGCCCGTGATTCCTGGCGACACCGCAGCTCAGTCTGGGTGTCTCGCGAACGAACGTAAGCGGACACCTCACATCGGCGCCCGCCAGTTAGGCCAGGGATACCAGGCCCAGGGGGTCCATCCGCGTGAACCCCAAGACTGCCGCAGCCGGTCGAAAGCAGGCACCTCCTCAAGACTGCCGCGTCGGCGACGATGCAGAAGCGGGGCGGCTCCCGCTGTCGGCGCTCGCCAACCGCTATTGCTGGGCTTACCTGCGAGTCTTACCGCGATGCGAGTCACGCAACAATGGCAGGTTACGATCCCACTTGAGCGGATTGCGCTCGTCCAACAGGTCACGACGGCCTACCGGCGCAGTGCGCTCAACCTCGAAGACGAGGCCTGGTCGCAGGTGCGCGCTGCCCTGGCCAACGACACTCATCCGCTGGGTCGACTCGAATCAAAATGAGCCCGCCATCTCCCGACCGTGGCGTCAGGTTCGGGATCGCGACCGCCCCGCAGCAGGTCAGCTACCACGACGTTCTGCGGGTCTGGCGAGAAGCCGACACGATCCCGGAGATCGAGCACGCCTGGCTGTTTGACCACCTGCTGCCGATCGGCGGTGATCCCAACGGGCCGATCTTCGAGGGCTGGACACTGCTCTCGGCCCTCGCCGCACAGACCGAACGGCTGCGCCTCGGGCTGCTGGTGACCAGCAACCGCTTCCGCCCGCCGGCGATGCTGGCCAAGATCGCCGCGACCGTCGACGTCGTGTCCGACGGGAGGCTTGACTTCGGCATCGGCGTGGGCTCCCGACCGAACCCTCCCGAGGCCCGGCGCGAATACCCGGCGCACGGCCTGCCCTACCTCGACTTCGCCGACGCAGTCGCAAGCCTCGCCGAAGCCTGCACGGTCATCCGGCGCCTCTGGACCGAGAAGCAGCCGTTCGACTTCGACGGCACCTACATCCAGCTGACCGGCGCGTTCTGCAACCCCAAGCCCATCCAGCGTCCATATCCGCCGATCATCATCGGCGGACGCACCACCGCAACGCTGCGCGTAGCCGCCGAGCACGCCGACCTGTGGAACATCCCCGGCAGCAACCTCGCCGACGCCGTCCAGCGAAGCGCCCTCCTAGACCGGCTCTGCGCCGAGATCGGCCGACACCCCGCCTCGATCACCCGCTCGATCCACCTCCGCGTCTCCTACGAGCAGGCCGACGAAACCCGAAACGCGATCGCCCGAGCCATCGACGCCGGCTTCCAGCACATCGTCCTCGGGCTACCCGCTCCCTACCCCGACGATGTCGCGCACTGGATCGCCGGCGAGCTCGTCAACACCTCAACCTGAACGCCGCCACCAGAACACCCGGGCATCGCGGCTCGCTCCCCCTCTCACGAAACCATCAGGCGCCGCAACGGACGGGCGCGGCCGACTCGACGCTTCTCCTTCGAGACACGCGCTGTCGAAACCAGAAGCCGCAGCCTGGCTCGGCGACGAAGATGGTATGAACGGCCCTTGATCTGGGCGTCGCGGTTGGGTTGATGGAAGGTGGTCGGTCCTCCGCGTCGAACGGCTTTGGTCGAAGGCGCGCGCGGATAGCAGCCGCGCGGCCGGCCAATTCGA
>JALYZY010000060.1 GCA_030948665.1 Actinomycetota bacterium
TCGCGTGCACGATCGGGGCCGCGGGCCGGATCGCAAGGTCGTCCCGATAGAAGGAGATGTCGACGTAGCCGAGCGGAACCGGCTGCTCTAGGAGCTCTGAGACGAGCGTGTGAAGCCGCTGCGCGAGGACCGCTCCCCGCCGATGGATTCCGATGATCGCGATCGGCCCATCGGGATTTTTCTCGACGATCTCGTGGGCGATCCGCACAACCGTGCGGCGCATGTCATCGCGGTCGAGGACGACCGTGGGACCTGGCAACGTGCTCCTTCCTGGCCTCTCTGGACCGGGTTAAAGGTGCCGACCGCCGGAGGCTAGCAGCGGGGTCGGCTATCAAAGATCGCGGGCAGCTTGAGGCGCGGAACCTGTCCTACCTCGATTCGAGAATCCTCAAATGACTGGAGGCCCCGTAGAGGACATGCTGGAGGCCTGCGTGTTCGATGTCGCGCTCATAGACAAACCCAGCCTTGGTCATCACGCGACGCGAGGCCAGGTTGTCGGGGAGCGTGAAGGCCACGACCCGCTGGAGCCCGAGCGGACCGAAGGCCAGCTCCACCGCGGCGAGCCATCTCGGTAGCGAGCCCCTCTCCCCACCGCTCCGGGACGATTGCCCAGCCGGCCTCGACCTCGTCGCGGCCACCGACGTGAGTGCATTGGAGGCCGCCCCGTCCCACCATCTCAGAGGTGGCGCGATCCCGAAGCAGCCACTGGCCGAACCCGTGGTGCGCCCAGTGCTCGTTCTTGGCTTGCAGCCACCCGATCACCTCGTGCTCAGGCCGCGGCCGCCCGTCCGCTTCGATCCATCGCGCGACTCTGGGGTCGAGGACCAGGCGCAGGAGCTCGTCGCGATGCTCGGGACCCAGACGCTCACCGATCAGCCGTGAGGTCTCGACGCGCTCGGGGCTCGCGATGCTCACCACGATGCCTCCGCGACGGCTTCGGCCGGCTGCTCGCCGGCACCGCGGCCGCTATTCCAGCGCACCAACCGTGGCTCGCCCCTCTCGGCAAATGGCACCTCGATCGTGTCGAAGTCCCGTGGTACGACGACGTTCGGGAAGATCGCCCGCGCCTCGTCGCGCAGCGTGCTGACCGTGTGGCGCGTCGAGAAGTGGGTCAATGCCAGCAGCGTCACCTCCCCGTCCTTGGCCAGCGAGGCGGCGTCCCCGGCGGTCGAGTGGCCGGTCTGCACCGCGCGGTCGCGCTCATCCTCGGCGAACGTCGCCTCGTGCACGAGAAGGTCGGCGCCGTGCGAGGCGATCCGCAAGCTCTCGCACGGACCGCTGTCCCCCGAGATAACGACCTTTCGGCCGGGGCGCGGCGGCCCCATGACCTGCTCGGGCTCGATGCCTCGTACCGTCTCCCCGCGCGTGAGGCGCCCGAACTCAGGTCCAGGGGTCAAGCCGAGGCGGATGGCCGCTGCGGGGTCAAACTCTCCCGGACGCTGAGGCTCGTAGAGAACGTAGGCCAGCGCGGGACCTCGGTGGGCGACCTGTACCGGTGCGATCCGGTAGCCGTCACGCTCGAGCACGTCGCCTGGACTCACCTCGACCAGCTCGAGTGGGAATCGCACACGACCGGCCAGACGCATCGCCAGCGTCAGGAGCTCGCGCAGCCCTGTGGGGCCAGATACACGGAGCGGACGCTCGCGTCCGCGCAGGTCGAAGGTCTTGAGCATCCCGGGCAACCCCAACCAGTGGTCCGCGTGGAAGTGGGTGAGGAACACCTCGGTCAGCTCGGCGAGCCCCACCGAGCTGACCAGCTGGCGTTGAGTGCCTTCGCCGCAGTCGAACAGGATGCGGTCGCCGCCGCGCCGGACGAGCACAGCCGGGAGGCCGCGCCGGGCGGTCGGGATCGAGCCTGCGGTTCCCGCGAAGAACACTGAAAGGTCCACTGGCGGCAGTCTGTCAGCCGAGCTCGATGGTCTCGAAGGAGATCCGGCCCTCGTGAACCGTTGCGATTCCCATGGTGTGACTCCGAGCGCGTCGGCGGTCGGTGGGGCTTCCGGGATTGAAGATCTGAAAGCCGCCCGGTGCCTGTTCCCGCAGCGGGATGTGGGAGTGACCGAACACAACTGCGTCGCACTCGGGAAACCTGGCCCGGAGCCGGGCCAGGCGGCCTCGGGCGGGACCGCCATCGTGAATGACCCCGATCCGGACGCTCTCGGTCGACACGACTGCCGTCTCGGGCAGCTGCGCGCGGACACCATCGTCATCGACGTTCCCGGCGACCGCGACCAGATCGCCGAGGCGCCGCAGTTGCTCGAGAATGGGCAGCGCCACGAAATCGCCAGCGTGGATCATCAGGCTGGAAGCCGCCAGCCTGGACAAGCAGCTGTCCGGTAGGCGCCGTGCGCCCCGCGGGAGATGAGTGTCCGAGATGATTGCGATCTGCACGATAAGCTGAGCCTGCCAGTCCGCCCTCGAGGTGGACACGTCCGCGCCCGTAGCTCAGGGGATAGAGCGTTCGCCTCCGGAGCGAAAGGTCGCAGGTTCAAATCCTGCCGGGCGCGC
>JALYZY010000062.1 GCA_030948665.1 Actinomycetota bacterium
CGGTTCCGGGTCTCCGGCGAGGAGCTCGAGCGCCTGCTCCGTGGCGACGGTGAGCATGGCCGCCCGGCACGCCTGGCGGGCCGGCTGATCAGGGTCCTCGCGGAGCTGGAGCTGGTCAGCCTCGACCGGGATCTGCCGGCCCTGGGGATCGCGGGCTCGGCGCCGACGGCGCTGGAGCGCTCCGCGGCCTACAGGGCGTACACCCAGCGACTCGAGGACGGACGGCGATACCTGAGCAGCACAAACCCGGGACCAAGCGGCTGAGCCGCTCCCGCGGCCAGGATCAGAACAGCGATCCGAGCGGCGGCGGGAAGGGCCGTGGCACGGGCAGCCGTCGTCCGAAGGCTGCGGTGATGACGCGTCCGGCGGTCGACGTCGTCGAGCACCCGGACGCCCACGGCACGGTCGAGCACCCGGATCTGACAGACGCCGAGCGCCGTCTGCTCAGTGACCTGTTCGCGATCGTCGAGGAGCACGCCCACCACGCTGCCCTGGCAATCGACCGCGAGCCAGTGCAGCGGGCGTTCGTCTATGCCTGCGTCCACCATGCCGATCAGCTCCGCCGGACCGGCGAGGACTTCATCATCCATCCCGTCGGTGTGGCCAAGATCTGCGCGGGGATGCGGCTCGACACCGAGACGCTGTGCGCCGCGCTGCTCCACGACACGGTCGAGGACACCTCAGCCTCGCTGGAGGAGGTTCAGGAGGCTTTTGGTGAGGAGATCGCCAACCTCGTCGACGGCGTCACCAAGCTGACCGGGCTGACCTTCCAGTCCCGTGATGAGGCGCAGGCCGAGAACTACCGCAAGATGATCGTGGCGATGGCCTCCGACGTCAGGGTCATCCTGATCAAGCTCGCCGACCGCCTGCACAACATGCGCACGATCGCTGCCGTGCCGAAGCACAAGCAGATCGAGAAGGCGCGCGAGACGCTCGACATCTACGCGCCGATCGCCCACCGGCTCGGTATCCATGCGATCAAGTGGGAGCTAGAGGATCTCGCCTTCCAGACCCTGCATCCGCGGAAGTACACCGAGATCAAGGGTCTCGTTGCGCAGCAGCGCGCCGAGCGCGAACGCTACGTCAACGAGGCCGGGGCCTACCTGAGCGCCGAGCTCGCCGAGCTCGCGATCGAGGCTGAGATCTCAGGCCGGGCGAAGCACTTCTACTCGATCTACTCGAAGATGACCAAGAAAGGCCGCGAGTTCAATGAGATCTATGACCTCACGGCCATGCGAGTGATCGTCGGCTCGGTCAAGGACTGCTACGGCGCGGTCGGAGTGATCCACTCGCTATGGAAGCCGCTGCCCGGGCGCTTCAAGGACTTCATCGCGATGCCGAAGTTCAACATGTACCAGTCGCTGCACACGACCGTGATCGGTCCCGAGGGCCGCCCGCTGGAGATCCAGATCCGCACGCGACAGATGCACGATCTGGCCGAATTCGGGATCGCCGCGCACTGGATGTACAAGGAGAGCGGGCGTTCCGAGGACGGGGCCGCCGACTCCGACGGCAAGCTGAAGTGGCTGCGCTCGCTGCTCGACTGGCAGCACGAGGAAGCCGACCCGCGGGAGTTCATGGAGACCCTGAAGGTCGACCTGTTCGAGGACGAGGTGTTCGTGTTCACGCCGAAGGGCGAGGTCAAGTCGCTCGCGGCCGGCGCCACCCCGCTCGATTTTGCCTACGAGATCCACACGGACGTCGGCCACCGCTGCGTCGGCGCGAAGGTCAACGGCAAGATCGTCCCGCTGTCCTACCAGCTGCGCTCGGGAGACATTGTCGAGGTGCTCACCTCAAAGCGCGAGCGTGGACCCTCTCGCGACTGGCTGGCGCTGGTCAAGACCACTCGGGCGCGGAACAAGATCAAGGCGTGGTTCAAGGCGGAATCACGCAAGGACAGTGAGCATGCGGGGCGCGAGCAGCTTCAGGAGCATCTGCGCAAGCAGGGGCTTCCCGCTCAGAAGATCGTCGGCTCGACGTTGCTTGCCGACGTGATCCGCGAGATGGGCTTCCGTAAGGCGGACGACTTCTACATCGCGCTCGGCGGGGCGAAGATCTCGGCCAAGGTCGTCGTCAACAAGATCATGCAGCGGCTCAAGGAGGGCGAGGCGGCTGACTCGCAGCCGACGGCGGCCGACGATCTCCTGAACGCCAAGCGCCGCCGCCAGCGCCCCACCACCTCCTCATCGGGATATGGGATCTCGGTGGAGGGGATAGACGAGGTGATGCTGCGCCTCGCGATGTGCTGCCGCCCGGTCCCGGGGGACCCCATCGTGGGCTATATCTCGCTCGGACGCGGCATTACGATCCACCGCGAGGACTGCCCGAACGTCAGCGTGCTCAAGCGAGACCCCGACCGGTTCACCCGGGTGAGCTGGGAGGGTGACGCGGAGACCGCTTTCCGGGTCGAGATCCAGGTGGACGGCTGGGATCGACACCGCCTCCTCGAGGACATGTCGCGGACGTTCGCCGAGTCGGGGATCAACATCCTCGAGGCCCGCTGTACGGTCAGCCACCCGATGGTCAAGAACCGGTTCGTAGTCGAGGTGGGGGACACGCGTACGCTCGACCAGGCGATCAACCGCCTGCGGAACATCGACGCGGTGTTCGACGCCTACCGGGTCACCCCCGGCGCCTCGTAGCGTCCCAGGTCGCCCCGTGCGTCTCGCAGGTGTTCCGGGTCACGCCCGGCGCCTTCGGTAGACCTCCCGGGTGACACCGGGCGCTTCGGTAGACGTCCCGGTGACAACGGGCGCTTCGGTAGACGTCCCGGGTGACAACGGGCGCCTACGGTTAGACCTTCCACCTCGTCGGCGCATGCGCCTCTACTTGCCATCAGGACGTTGCTGTAGACCCACTCGACCAACGCAGCGACGCCTTCGGTCTGGAAATTCGAGGCGGTGGCTCGCCGAATGCGCCGCCGACGCCTCGGCCGTCGTTCAGGCGGAGCTTCATCTTCGTTCCGTCCGTCAGCTTGAGCTTTAGGTCAAGACCCGAGCTCGACGCGACGATGGCCCCGAGGGGCTTCGCGGGTTCGGGATCCGATGAGGGTGCTTTCAGGGTGCACAGCGCGTCAAGCTCCGCTGCGCGGGCGATTCGTGGCGCGTTACCCACACCAGAGGAGGATGGTGTGCCAAGCGTCGCCGCCGCTACGCACGTCGACGCACTATGCACGCTAAGTCAGGCGGCACGCGCTCGTTCGAGGGAGCAGCACTGCCCGAACTGCGAAGACGACTCGCTAGAACGCGCTCCCTTCGTCGAGGGTGTTCGCACCCGATCCACCTCAAGCCGCCGGCCTGATCCAGAGGGACGACTCGTGGCTCTCGCGCCGCACGTTAGGACCGCCGGCCGGCGACGCAGCCGCCGGACAGAGATCTCTAGAGCTCGGGGCCAGGCCGCTCGCGCGGCGGGGCGACCCTGACCGTGCGGGTGCGCGTGGTAGGGACCTTCGTGATCAGCACGGCCTCCCCGGTCCGCAAGCTCTTGATCTCGTTGGGATGAACGACGAACTGCTCGACTTGCCGCCGGGTTCCCCGGACGTGGCTAAGCGGGCCTCCGAGCTGCTGGGTCTCCTCCCAGACTTTGACCGTTCCGGCCATCTGCGCCACCGTCTGCGCCGACGAGGGCACGTCCTGGCGGTGGGCGATCTTGACGGCCGTATTGCCAACGATCTGGTCCCGAAGCCCAGGGGCCGCGCGGTCGAGATCAGCGAGCTCCTGGGTCGCGAGCAGGACACTGAGGCCCGACTCGCGGCCTCGCGCCAGCAGGCCGATCACGTGGTCGGCGCCGAGCGCCGAGAACTCGTCGATTGCCACGATGGCCCGGGCCGGGGGATCGGCGTCGCCCAGCGTTCGCAGGCGCTCGCCGGAGACAGACACCAGATCCTGGAGCGCAAGCGTGCCGAGCTGCGCGGCAAGCTTGCCGTAGCTGCTCGAGTTCAGGCTGAAGAGCACGACATCGCTCCCGGAGAGAGCCGCGCGCAGGTCGACCACCGCAGCCCCAGCACGCGGCGGAGGGGAAAGGTATCTGCCGGTGTGCGACTCGGTGAGGATCGCCAGGCGAGATCCGAGGCCGCGAATCGCGCTCAGCTGATCGGGGGTCAGCGAGCCGATGTAATCCTGGACTCGGTCGGCGAGCTGTCTGGGTGCCCGCCGCAGCACCCCGGCCAGACGGTGGGGGTCGCTTAGGGCGACGACCTCGGCAAGCGTTGGCGGCTGGCCGGGGTGGGTGACCTGCAGGACCTGGAGGACCGTCTGCACGTAGCGCTCCGCCGCACGCTGGTAGTGGGGCTCGGTGAAGCGCTCGCTCGCGATGATCTTGTCCTTGCCCTCGGTGGCGTTGCCGTGTGCCAGCGGATTCCAATAGCTCGGTCCGTCGGGGCTCCACACCAGCAGGCGGCGGCCTGCGGACGCGCAGGCTGCGGCGAGCTGGGCGGCGAAGGGCGGTGAGCCCTTCAGGTCGATGGCCACGACCGGTGCGCCCCGCTTGATCTGATCACACGTGATCGCCAATAGCGTCGTCGATTTTCCCGCCCCGCTCGCGCCGAGGATCAAGCCATGGGCGGAGAGCTGGCGATCCCCGAGGATCACCCGCTGTCCGCGGCGGTCGGCACCCAGGACCAGACCGCCCGCTCGCAGCTGCTTAGCCGCGATCCGGCGAAGCGCGAGCGCTCGAGCGCCCCTGAGCACCACGGCGGCGATGGCCCCTGCGATCAAGGCGACCGTCGCCCCCGCGCCCGGCACAGCCATCAGCACGACGAAGGCCAGCAGGAGCCAGTAGGGCCGCCGCGGACCGCGCGGGGGCTGGTTCATCGCTCCATCGCCCGCACGCCGTGCGCTCGCGTGGCGATCCGGCCGCGCTCGCCCCCCGCTGGAGCGCCCGTGCAGCGCACCATCTGCACCTTGACGAGATCTGAGATCCCCAGCTTGCGAGCGCACCGCTCGACCGAGCGTCCAATCGCCCGGTTCTCGACGAGATACAGGACACCCGCCACCTGCGGATCCGCCCCATAGCCGGCAAGGATCCGCTGCGTGCGCGCCGGTCCTTTCGACGACAGCTCGAGCTCGACGGCGACTCGCCCGCCGCCGGGCCTGATCAGCAGCAGGTCGGGGTAGTGACGACGGTCTCGGCCATCCGCGCCGATACCTCCGAGCCGGACACCGAAGGGGTCGCTCCCGTGCCGCGGCGAGGCGTCGTGCGAGCGCATCCGCCGCTCGCCGACTACCTCGCGCATCTGCCCGAAGGTGCCGCTACCCGCGGCAAGCCACAGCCAGCCGCTGCCCACATCGTGGTGGTAGGAATGCAGATTCAGCCGTGGCGCGGGAAGCTGGCTGCCGATCGCCGCGAGCCCGGTGCGTGTGATCTGGATGCACCAAGGCTGGCGGTGCAGTACCGGCACGCGACTCAGGTAGCCGGCGTGCGCAAGCGCCCGCAGCCGTGCGTCTGCCGCTGTGCGCGAGACACCCAGAAGAACTCGCACGTGGCCGGCGAGCACCAGGCGATGCTCGGCGAGGAACTCGAGCAGCCGCCGATCCCGGGAAGTCAGCTGAAGCCGACGGTCAGGCGCGTGGGCGGGCCGCGCGGGCACGCTTGTATGAGCCTGCCCGGCGCTCGATCCACCCCCCGAGACCCGTTGGAGTTTGTGTCAGAGTCCGGGGTGCGGCAGCGAGCTCGTGTTCACGACCTCGAAGTCAGCTCCGTAGAGCCCGTCGAGAAGATGCAGCGCGCTGTTGTTCCAGCGCGCGTCGGGCGCTCCCGAGATGAACCACGAGGCGCCGTTGTCGGCGAGGATCAGGCCGTAGGACTTCAGCGCCTGGGCGACAATCCGAGCTTGGTAGGGAAGCCCGGCGATCTTGACGCTTGCCTTCAGCCGTACGCGGAGGCCCATCGGTGGACCGTTCGGACACCTCCCGGCCTGGTGGCGCGCCGGATAGACGTATCTCGGGGCCGTGCAGGAAGCCGTGAACCGCAGAGCGTGGTCGATCACCCCGCGCTTGACTTCGTCGTAACGCGCCAGTCCAGGAAGGATCGGGAGCCCGGCAGCGTCGGCCGAGGTCCAACCGGCAGGTCGCAGATGGTCTGAGCCCAGGTTGAAGATCGCCCCGGATCCGGCGTGCCAGCGGCCACCAGCAAGGGGAGAGGCGGCGTAGAGCTCGTAGTCCCTGCAGTTGGCGCGATCGACGATGATCGCGTGACGGTCCCCGCTCGCGTTGGCGCCGCCCTCGACCTGAACGTTGCGGGGGATTGGATACGGACCCCGGTCAGATTCGGTGGCGTAGTCGAAGCTCACCCGTGCGCGGCGCGTGTGCTTGGTGGCAATCGAGATGGGGATGCCGATCGGGCCTCCGGCATAGAACCCCGAGCCGAAGTCGGGATGGACGGGATTGCCCGGGCCGATGCTCGTGATCATCGCCGCGGAGTTGCTCGCCACGGGGAGCTTGTCGACCCGCTGATTCCATGGGTTGTTCGGCGGGAAGATGGGGCAGTTCGGAGCACCCGGTACGGCGTGCGCGCTGACGAGTGCCGGCAGGATGACTGCACCGAGCAAGGCAGCGATCACGATCGTCGTGCGACGCACGCCGGCAATCATAGGCTGGCGGGATCACGCCACGACCGCAATTCCCCTTGCGGGGGTCACGCGACGGCTGCAGTTCCCCTTGCGGGGGTCACGCGAGGACCGCAATTCTCTTGCGGGGTCACGCGATGACCGCGATTCCCCGAGCGTTGACCCCGAACGTCGCCTCCCGCGCCTCGCCGATGTAGTCGCCGTCGACCTGGAGGGGGAGAGGCCGATCGTCGAGCGAGGTGACCTTCATCTGCTCGACGCCTGCGAATGGATGCACGTGGCGGTGCCTTCCCAGTTGCGCCCGTTTCGACAGCGCTCGCCAGATGATCGTCGGTACGTCCCGCGGGCCCAACCGGGTCATGATCACCCCGGACAGATCCCCACTCTCGAGCGTAGAACCGTCCCCGGCATGCACGGGCCGGTTGCCGAAGTACGTGTAAGGCGCCGAGTTCTGGACGAGCACAGTGACCCCGGGCACGCTTACGTCGCTGAACCGTGCCTCCAGGCGGGGCGGGCGCATCAGGTAGCGGCGGTTGAAAGTCTGCAATCCCTTCCACGTGTAGTACCACTCGCCAAGGCGCGCCTTCAGGCGCGGGTGGGCATCGACCTGCTCGACAACGCTCGCGTCGAGCCCCGCTCCGGCAGAGAACAGGAACTTCCGGTCGTTGACGTAACCGAGGTCAACGCGTCGCGGTTGCCAGGCGTGGGCCAGCTCGAGCAGGTGCTCGGTGGCGTCGACCACGTCGGTGGGGATCCCTAGCATCCGGCAGTACACGTTGGTCCTGCCGCCCGGGAGGCAGCTCAGGGCAGTGTCGCTTCCGGCGAGACCGTTTGCGGCCTCGTTGACGGTGCCGTCGCCGCCGAACGCGACTACGACGTCGTAGCCCTGCCGGGCCGCCTCGCGGCACAGCTCGGTGGCGTGGTCGCGAGCCTCGGTGTCGATCGCCTCCACCTGGTAGCGCCCTCGGAGGGCGTACACGACGAGGTTCTTCAGCCGATCGGAGACCGTCGTCGCATAAGGGTTGACGATGATCAGCATCCGCCGGCTCGGGACAGCAGTGCTGACGCCGAGCGCCGCCTCCAGGCGAGCGAGCGGATCGGTGGAGGCGGCGGCCATGCCGAAGTCTGAACACCGGCTCGCCACCCTCGTTACTCCTCGGATTCGCCTATACTTCGCTGCCACATAGCAGTACGCATCAAGAGGGGTGGAGGGAATGGCCCTACGAAGCCCCGGCAACCTCCCGCAAGGGAACGGTGCCAAGTCCATCAGGCTCCAACTAACAAGCCTGGGAGATGTGGAGATGGCGGTTCCTTTGACCTCCGACCACTGAACCCGGCGGAGGTTTTTTCATATGCCGCCACAGTCCCTTTGCTGCAAGGAATGTAGGACCGAGTACCCGCTCGGCGCCGAGTACGTCTGCGAGCGTTGCTTCGGACCGCTCGAAGTCGCCTATCCGCCGCGGAGCGCCGCCGATCCCGACCAGCTTCGCCGCAGGATTCAGGCCGGTCCAAGCTCGCTGTGGCGCTATTCGGATTTCCTACCGGTCGAGCAGCCACCGCGACCGACCCTCGCCGCGGGCTACACGCCGCTGATCCGCGCCGACAGACTTGCCGACGAGCTCGGGCTTCGGGAGGTGTGGGTCAAGAACGAGGCCGCCAATCCGACCCACTCCTTCAAAGACCGCGTCGTGTCGGTTGCGCTGGCCCGCGCCCGCGAGCTCGGCTTCCGGACGATTGCCTGCGCTTCCACGGGGAACCTCGCCAACGCGGTGGCTGCTCATGCGGCAGCGGCTGGTCTGGACTCCTACGTGTTCGTTCCGGCCGACCTCGAGGAGCAGAAGCTCATCGCGACGGGTGTCTACGGAACCCGCCTGGTCGCGGTCCGCGGCAACTACGACGACGTCAACCGTCTGTGCACCGAGCTCAGCGCAGAGCGCGACTGGGCGTTTCTGAACATCAACCTGCGCCCGTACTACGCGGAGGGGTCAAAGACGCTCGCGTTCGAGACTGCCGAGCAGCTGTCGTTCGAGCTGCCCGACCGGGTGCTCTGCCCGATCGCCTCGGGCTCGCTGTTCACGAGGATCGCGCGGGGCTTCGAGGAATGGCTCGACGCCGGCCTGATCGAGGGAACGCTCC
>JALYZY010000084.1 GCA_030948665.1 Actinomycetota bacterium
AGCCTCACTGTCGCCGTCACCGGCCCCACTGGGACGTTCGGGTTCGGCCTCATGCCGCTGCTGCAGGCCGACGAGCGGATCGCTCGGATCATCGGCATCGCCCGACGCCCGTTCGACCCGAACGAGCACGGCTGGACCAAGATGACCTATCGGCAGGGCGACGTCCGCGACCTCGCGGCGCTGGAGGAGGCTTTCCAAGGTGCCGACGTCGTTGTCCACCTGGCGTTCATGATCACCGGAGCCGCCTCACGAGAGACGATCCGGCAGATCAACATCGAGGGCACGCAGAACGCGATCCGGGCGGCGGCCACAGCGGGCGCCACGCGCTTCGTGTACGCCTCGTCGGTCGCGGCCTATGGGTTCCACCGCGATAACCCGGTAGGGATGACGGAGGACTGGCCCACTCGACCCGCCGCCCACCTGTTCTATGCCAAGGAGAAGGCGGAGATCGAGCAGCTGCTCGAGGATGACGCCGCCGAGCTCGAGCTCGAGCTTTACCTGCTGCGGCCGCCCATCGTGCTCGGACCCCATGCCGTCGGCGCCAAGCACGTGGTCCCCGCTCCGCTCGCGCCTCTGGTGCGCGCGCTCGGCGGCATCGCGACGCGAGTGCCGCTACCGGTGATCGCGCCACCCGTGCCGATGCAGTTCATCCACGAGGATGACGTCGGCCAGGCGTTCCTGCTCGGCATCGTCGCTGCCGGGCCTCCCGGTGCCTATAACATCGCGGGCGATGGTGTGCTCAGTGGGGCGGAGGTGCTGCGCGAGCTCGGTCTCACGCCGATCCCCGCTCCGAATCGGCTTCTGCGTGCGGCCGCGCGCGGCGTGTCGGCGCTTCCCTTCACCCCGCCGGTCGCTGAGTGGGCGGAGTCGATCACCCACCCGGCGATCATGGACGCGAGCAAGGCCAAGCAGGAGCTGGGCTGGCGTCCCCGGTATACCAGCATCGAAGCGCTGCGCGACACGCTGAAAGCTCGCTAGGGCCGTCGGACGTACGGGACTACCGCGGCTGCGCTCCTATGCCTCGCGCAATTCATCCTCGCAGTTCCCCAGCGCACGCCTTTCCGACAAGCTGTCTGGACCGCACCCAACGATGAAGGAGCCTCCACTGATGATCTCCACGCTCGACTTCGTGGCCATTCCGTCCCAAGACTCCGAGCGATCGCGGCGCTTCTACGGCGAGACGCTTGGCCTGCGCCCCGACGACCACGCGCAATTCGAGTTCTGGGCTGGTCAGACCTGCCTGGGGATCTGGGAGCCCGGGCGGTTGGGCATGGAGTTCGCCCCTCAGAAGAACGGCCATCTCGCCCTCGGCGTCGATGACGTGGCGAAGGCGCGTGGCGAGCTCGAGGAAAAGGGCGTGAGCTTTTTCGGTGAGACGCTCGACACCGGCGTCTGCCATATGGCGTTCTTCACGGATCCCGACGGTAACGATTTGATGCTGCACCACCGATACGCCCCTCGCGGCTGACGGGACCGCGCTTGGCGCGTCCCCGGCGCTCTTCGCGCGAGCCCGACCGCGATCCCCGAGC
This sequence comes from Actinomycetota bacterium, assembly GCA_030948665.1. Taxonomy (GTDB): domain Bacteria; phylum Actinomycetota; class Thermoleophilia; order Solirubrobacterales; family Solirubrobacteraceae; genus Palsa-465. The sequence continues at coordinate 1,530 of JALYZY010000084.1, forward strand.
GGGTCCCGGTCAGGAAGAGTGCGGGGGCGGCTGGATCGTCAGGCCGTAGGTCCTGAGCGCCGTTCCGGCCAGCGCCCGCGCGAGGTCGTGTGGCGTCAGGCGGACGGTGCCCGGGGGCCGGAGGCGCAGGATCGAGAACTGGCCGGCGTGCAGGATCGGGCCGTCCCGCTGAAATCCTCGGATGCGAATCGCTCTGTCGAGGGTCGCGGAAACCATGTTGCAGGCAGAACCCCACCAGCAGAACCAACCGAACCCCGGCCCCCGCACTCCTACGAGGTAGAGCTCGCCGACTGGCGCTCCTGGTTGCTTCATGAAGCGCAGCCCATGCAGGTAGATCTTCAGCGGAAGGATTCCCTTGTAGTTCTCCACGACGATCGCGCGGTCACTATTGCCGGCCGGCTGGCCTGACTCGATTACCGCAGCGAGTCCCCGCCAATCGGGGCGCTCGTAGCGCCAGTCCACCGCGACCGCGATCGCCGCGACCACCCCGACCGTGCAGAGCATCGCCGCCCCGACCGTCCCAAGGACTCCAGCCCGACGCGCGCCAAGCCCGCCCGCGACAAGGACGATCAGAGGAATCAAGAGGATCATCACGTTGCGGGTAATCAACTCGTCGGCGACGAGCACAAGCGCCATCGCCAGTGCGAAGCCGGCGGCGACCAGGCCACCTGAAACGAGCGCGCCGCGCCGCTCCGAAGGGTCGGATCGCCTGACCAGCAGAGCGGCGGCGAGCAGCACCGCCATAGCGCCCGCGATCTTCAGCACCGTTCGCGCCGGCGCTCCGGTACCGAGCAGGAGCTGCGGCGCGATCTGACGCAGCCGGCGATCAAATGGATAGGTCGCGATCCAGTTGGCGTTGGACCGCTGGGTGATCGCAAGGGGGAGCAGCGCCAGGCCCACCGCACCGACCGCGGCGACAGCCAGGAGCACCCTGCGATCGCGGCGGTGCACCCATAGCAGCCACACCGCTTCCGGGGCCACGATCAGCACGCCGAAGTAGTGGGTCGCCAGGGTCAGCCCCGCTGTCAGCGCCCAGGCGATCAGCGCGCGCGCCGATGCCCGCGGCAAGCGCGCGTGCGCGAAGGCCACCAGCGAAAGCGTCGCGATCAGGAAGAAAACGGCATAGGAGCGCGCCTCCTGCGAGTACCAGATCAGCAGCGGATTGCACGCCGCGAGTGCGGCAGCGATCAGCCCAGCACGTCGCGAGACGAGCGCTTTCGCCGCGGCGTAGATCGCGGGAATCGTCGCCACCCCGGCTACCGCCGACAGCGAGCGAAGCCCAGCCTCGCCGAAGCCGAAGATCCGCGCCCACACCCACAGCACGCAGTAGTAGACCGGGGGGGTGTTCTCAGTCGTCGGTAGCAGGCCGAGCATCTGCCCCGGAGAGTGGTGCACGAGCAGCGCCGTGAAGCCCTCGTCGTACCAGAAGCTCTGATGGCCGAGCCTGTAGAACCGCAGCAGCGCTGCCAACGCCGTCAGCACCGCGAGCGCCGCCGTCGCAGCGCTCACCGCAGTGCGGCTCGAGCTCACGCTCGAAAGCGGCCGACGCCGGGTGTCTACTGGGTCCCCGACGATCACAGCCCCGGGACCTTACCGTCATCGACTATGCCTGACCGCGCTGCGTTCCCGCGACCGCAGGAAGGCCGGGCTCGACTACCCCAGCTGGCCGCCGGAGTGCAGCCGCCGGAAAAGCGCGCGAGCCTCTTCGTTCACGGCAATCGCCTCGGACAATCGTCCCTGATCGAGTAGCCGGTCAACCTCCTGACAGGCGCGTCGGTAGCGCCAGAGATCACGGCCGCTTGCACTGCGGTCGGCATCTGCTGGGTCCTGAGGCACTGGCCTCTCGGTCTCTAGTTCTGGCATGACAAGGTTTCGCGAGCTTTAAGGAGCTTTCAGGAGCATATACCGTGCAGGAAGCTCGCCGCCCCAGGTCAATTCCCAGCGATGCGGGACCAGAGCGCTAGCGAGGCGCTAGCCGGCGCCTGAGCGCCGCCGCCAAGGGAGCCGCATGGGCCGATAGAGCCCGGATCGCTCCCCACAGGCCCGAAGACTTCACGATCAACTCATCGATGCCGTCCGGGTCATCGATGCAAATGCGCTTCAGTCGGTATGGATCCGTACCGGCGGTGTTGAAACCGGGCTCGACCGTGACCGCGCATCGGTAGCCCGCCTCGCGGACCAGCCGTAGCTCTCGCTCTGAGTAGTCGCCGTTCGGGTATGAGAAGGCGTAGATATCCAGGCCGTAGCGGGACGCGAGCTCGTCCTTGGACCCGAGGACCTCTGCCCGCGCCATCTCATCCTCACATCGGGAGAGGATCGGGTGTAAGCGCCCATGGGACTGAAAGTCAACGTACCGCCCGGACATCTCCCTGATCTCCGCGTCGGACAGGGCCTCTCGGTCTTCCCCGTACTCCGGGACCCCCGCGACCCGAAGGCGCTCGAGACGTTCGGAGTCCGAGATCCGCTTGAGTGCTTCCGGGTCCTCCACATGCTTGAACCAATACAGGCGATCGGAACCGACGATCGATGCACACAGGAAGATCGCCACTGGCACACCCGACCGCTCGAGGACGGGCAGCAGCGCACGGTTGCGACGGTGACCGTCATCCAGGGTGACGATGAGTGACTTACGAGGAAGCCGGCTCGTGCTTGCGCTGCTCAGCGCGTCCACAAACGCACGCAGACCGATGACCGAATAGTGGCGCTTCAGAACGGACAGATGACGTTCAAACGCTCGGGGGTCCGGATCGTGGTACAGGACGATGGTCACTCGTCGACGTTGGAGCGTCTCCCGAAACAGCAGGGGAAGAAAGCTGAGCCTTAGTGCGCGAAAGGCAAGCTTCCGCATGCTTTGCGGCGATAGTCCCATTTAACCCGTAACCGGAGATGTCAGGTGACGTTCAATCCCGAGAAACCTGCGTCTGACATGTCTGAAGCGGGGCCTGAATCTTGCTCGCTGAATTCCTCGCGCTGACGCCTGATTTGATTCCAGGCAGTAGATCCAGACCCGCTCGTGATCCACGAACAGGGCTCTCGCAACTAGGTCGAGTCCCTGCGAGTAGAAGCCCCGCCGGCGGAACTCCGGTGCCGTCCAGCAGTCGTAGATCACAGGCACCCGTTCACCGACTGCGACGGAGAATCGAGGACCCACCTCGGGTGCCGCCTCGATTGCGGACCGCACGCCGACCCACCCGAGCGTCAGAAGCGCCTCGTTTTCGACCAGCGCCCAACACCGATCGCCCTGCGCGAGCCGGCGCTCATAGGCATCGATCCGCCGAGGCGTGAAGTAGTCAGGTTGCTGCTCGCCGCAATCGCGAGGGAGGCGAGAATCGGACCATCTCAAGTCGGGTTGAGGGCCGGGACTTTCTCGAGTGACGCCATCTTCGCGGCTGCGTGAGAAGACAAGCAGGACGTCCTTTCGGAACACGACTGCCCGAAACGCCCGCCTCGTCGCATAGACCAGGAAGCCGGAGAGTCCGAGTCTCCGAGCTTTGGACAGCTTGGCGCGCACTGGAGCGCTGGCCTTTCTCGGGGGCAAGATGGTGCGGACGGTACCGTTGCCGGGCATGGATCGTGCGGCGGCGAGGTTAGCGGGCCGGCTGTCCGGCCCCGCTGCGTGGTCTGCGCCGCGGAAATTGCTAGCCTCGCATCGGGATGGGACACACGGGGTAATGAGCTGGTCGCCGGCGGCGGCCGTCCACCGTACCGAGACTCGGATTAGTGATGACATGCAAGCTCGCAGCTCAGCTGCCATTTCCCCCGAGTTACGCTGATGGTGAGGCGGCCTGGATCCACCGGGAGGACACTCCCTCTTGAGCATCGACGCGAATTGCATCGTCCGAACGCTGGCCCCGCTGATGGCGCCATGCAGGCTCAATCACGGCCAGATTTGACTGTGAACACAAACCATCGCCAAGCGATCACGGAGATCGCCTATCTCAAGAAGGCCGCGCTGCCAGTCACCCGCATGAAGGTGCCGGTCCGATTCGCAGAATTCTATTTCGATCTTGTCACGCCGCAGAGAGCAGCTGACGTAGTGGTGGGCCGTTGCTTGAAAGAGGCAGCTCCGGGCTGGCTGGCGTATCGGAGCTCTACGCGGATCATCGACTTGACGCAGGCTCCCGAAGCACTGTTCGGCATGTGCTCAAAGAACAACCGTTACAAGATCGAGCGAGCGCGCCGCAGCGACGGGGTCGAGATCGACTTCACTGTTGCACCGGGGGCGGAGCGCGTCTCCGAGTTCATCGGGTACTACGATGCATTCGCAGTCACCAAGGGGGTCGCCCCGGTCCAGCGCACGCAGTTCGACGCGATCACCGATTCGCAGAAGCTGGTCATAGCCGCAGCCAGGGATTCCGAGGGTGAGATTCTCGCCGCGAGAGCCTACGTTCTCGGCCAGACCCGCGCGCGGCTGATCTACTCGGCCTCGTTGTTCCGGCTCCAGTCCGACTCGTCGGTGCGCAACAGGATCGCGCGAGCCAACCGCCTGCTGCACTGGGAGGACATCAGTCGATTCCGCGATCTTGGGGTGATCAGTTACGACATGGGCGGGTGGTACACCGGCCAGGGCAATGAGGCCCTCCTGCGGATCAACTCCTTCAAGCAGGAGTTCGGAGGCAAGGTCGTCGATGAGTGGGACGTGTTCCGGCCGCGGTCAGCGCGCGGATGGCTATACGTCCGGGCCCGAGACCTCGTCCACCGCGATCGCAGGCGCTGAAAGCCCTCCAGGGAACCTCGGACCCGCGCCAGCGGATCGCAATGTGTATGTGTTCGTGCGATCGACGAGCCACCCGGAGGCGGCCCGCTGATCGAGCGGGTCCTACCTACGGGCTAGCGTGAGCGCTGGTGCACAGCGCTAGCGCATTCGGATCGCCGTTCGCCTTGGCCACGCACTGCTGGAGCTTCTGCGCCGTCTTCAGCGCGGCTGCTCCGCCCTGGGCCGCCTGGCTGGCGGCCTGAGTGGCCTGACTGGCGGACTGGCTGGCGGCCTGAGTGGCCTGACTGGCGGCCTGAGTGGCCTGACTGGCGGCCTGAGTCGCCTGGTTGGCAGCTGAGCTCGCCGACTTCACGACATCGGTCACGCGGTTGCCCCCGGCATCCGCGGAGTAGGCGATATCCGACCGGCCCCCACCGCCCGCGTTGACGTTCCAGCCGACGACCCCGTCTGTCACGGCACGGCTAAGAGCCATCCAGGACGCGCTGAGCTTATTGCCGCCGAGCGCCCCGACAATCTTTGCCGGCGCAGAGGTCGAAACTTCGGAGAGCGGGAAATCCTGACCGTTCAGCGTTCCCGAGCCTTCCAGGGTCACCTGCACGGGCAGAAGGGCCTCCGACGCCGTCATCCACCGCCAGCCGACAGCGCGCTGGCCGGAACGAAGCACGAAGTCTGCATAGCTCGGCACAAGCGTCAGCCGCAGGAGCTTGGCCTGGATGCCCGCCTTGCTCTCCACCGCGCTGATCGCGCGGTGCAGGTTGGCTTCCCGAAAAGCACTCTGCGAAGCCGAGACGCTCGTCGGCGCGCCGGCCGAACTGCTACTGCCAGTGCCCCCCGCCAACAGGAACTTTGCGCCGACGCCGGCACAGGCGATGACGAGCACGGCGACGTACCGCACCATCATGGTGGAACGAAGCATCAGGTTGCCCCCTCGAGGTGATACTCGGTCGAAGTTCGCCGCGCGAGCGGCGGAGGGCATGCACTTCCTGCGCGCGCCCTCTGGTCTTGCGAGTATCGGCCGCCGCCCCAGGATTCATTAGATGGCCCGGGCCTGCCGATTGTCGCAGCATGCGCCACGACCTCTGTACCCTGAAGGCAGCGTATGGCCTACGTTGAAGAGAGCCCGGGGTTCGGGGGGCGAATCAACGAGCACGCCTCCTCGCTCGCACACGAGTGGCGCCGGCTGACGCGTGCCGCGACCGCCGTCGCGCTGCTGACCGCGCCCGCGTTCTTCCTGGTCCTGTTCGAGTCCAACCATCTAAGCCTGCTCGCGTCGCTGATCATCACGGCGCTAGCGGTGGTGATGTTCCGGGGGCTGGTCGAGGTCGTGGTCCGCAAGTTGATCCCATGGCCCAGCCTGTACTCCGCCGACGACCGCCTCAAGCAGGACGACCTGCTCGCCCGGCGCCGGTTCTGGTACTGGCGCTCGAGGTTCCGGCGCCTGGCGGTCCTGGCTGTGTTCGCCTTACTGCTGCTGGCGCTCTGCCAGCTGCTATTTGCGTTCGCCGGCATCCATGCCGCGTTCTTTAACCCGATCCCCGCGCTGCGAAGCATTTATCCGGTCTCGCAGCTCCCCCAGCTCGCCCTGATCTTCGTGCAGCTTCCGCTGCTGTTCTTCATCAACTTCGCGATCTTCTTCGGCCCGTTCCTGTTCTTCGCGGTACGGCAGATCCGCTCCTATGAGCCGGGCGATGCCAGCTGGGGGGTGAAGATCGCGGACGTCCGCGGTCAGGCCGAGGCCAAGGAAGAGATCACTCGGGTGATCACGCTGTGGCAGTCGGGCGAGGAGTTCGAGAAGGCCGGCGGCAAGCGCGAACGCGGACTGCTGTTCCTAGGTGCGCCTGGCACCGGCAAGACGATGATCTCGAAGGCGATCGCGACGAACTTCAACTGTCCATTCGTCACGATTCCCGGCTCGGGGTTCGCAGGAATGTTCATCGGCATGGACGCGCTGACGGTGCAGTTCCTGGCTCACAAGGCGCGGAAGCTCGCGCGCAAGTGGGGCGGTCAGTGCATCGTGTTCATCGACGAGATCGACGCCGTCGGGATGCGCCGCCAATCGTTAGGCGCGGGCGGCACCTCTGCCGAGCCGGCGTCGATTCACGACGTCTGCTTCCACGGCCCGAGCGGCTCTCTGACCTCGACAGGAGACCTGATCATCGAGTCTCGGGCTTGGCGTGAGCGGCTGTTCGAGGCCCGGGCCGAGACCCAGCTCACGGGATACGCGACGTTCGTGGAACGCGTATCGCAGCGGATCCAGCGCTTCTATCCGGGATTTGGCGGGATGAACTCGGGCGGCCAGGCCCTCAACCAGCTCCTGGTCGTGATGGACGGAATCGACGAGCCGCCACTGTTCAAGAAGTTCTTCACCAACCGCTTCAACACGTTCCTCGACGCGATGTTCGTGATTCCGCGCAAGCTCGGCAAGCTGTCGCTGCGCCTGCGCTCGCCCGGCCCGCGGCCCGAGCAGATCTATTTCATCGGCGCGTGCAACGTCCCGATCTCGATGCTCGATCCCGCGCTGATCCGTCCTGGGCGAATGGGCCGGCACATCTGGTTTCGGACGCCGACCAAGGACGATCGGCAAGACATCTTCGACCTGTATCTCAACCAGGTGGCTCACGAGCCGGATCTCGACACCGAGCGCCGCCGCGACGAGCTCGCTCGGATCACCAACGGCTACTCGCCGGCGATGATCGAGCAGTGCTGCTCGATGGCGCTGACGCTCGCCCACTCGGAGGGGCGCCGCCAGTTCGGGTGGTTCGACATCGTCGAGGCGATGACGACCGTCGAGACAGGCACCGCGCAGAACATCGAGTACGTCCCGGAGGAGACACGCGCTGTGGCGATCCACGAAGCCGGCCACGCGGCAGCGGGTCATGTGTACCTCGAAAAGGATGTCCTCTCGACGCGGGTCTCGATCCGCAAACGCGGAGGCTCGCTCGGCCACTACCAAGGCATGGAGAAGGACGAGCGGTTCTCGCATTTCCGCGGACGCGTGCTCGGGAGCCTGATCATGACGCTGGGGGCGATGGCCGCCGAGCACGTGTTCTACGGCGAGAACTCTCAGGGCGTCAGTGGGGATGTGCAGAGCGCAACCTGGCTTGCGGCGACGATGGTTGGGGTCTGGGGCATGGGACCCGAGCCCGTGCACATGCACCTCAGCCAGGACGACGTCGAGGAGCACGAGCGCGTAATGAAGCGCCTGGAGATGATCGGTTCCGCGATCATGAATCGCGCCAACACAGCGGGCGGCCCGTTCGGCGGCGGCGATCCGATCGGTGCCGTGCTCGGCGACCGCGATAAGCGGCGGGCTGCGGCACAGCTGCTGGGCCAGGCATATGTCACCGCCTACGCATTGATGGCGGCCAACCGCCAGCCCCTCGAGCGAATCGCAGACAGCCTGATCGAGCGCAAGGAGATCTATGGCGATGAAGTCACCGAGCTGCTCGCGAGCGCCGGTCTCGAGCGTCCCCCTCTCGACCTGATGGATGACAGGACATGGCCGACGGTCTGAGCGGCCAAGAGCCGGTGGTGCGCTCGAGCGGCGAGCACGCCGCTCCGGCGCCCGTGGGCGCCGCTGCAGGCGAGCATCTGCGCACCGGCGCGCGGCGGCCGGGCGGGTCTCCGCACTCGCGCAAGTTCGCGTTCGCGACGGCGATGCTCGCGGGCATTGCGGTGGCGGCGCTTGCCGTCTCGATCATCGTCCTGCTCGGGCCTAGCCGCTCGAGCTCCTCCTCCCCCACATGGTCCTTGTGGAGGCCCCCCGACGGCGGCCTGGCTGGAGAGCAGGAGATCGCAGCGCAGGTCGCGCCGTTCTACCGCTCCAGTCCAGCCGCCCAGCTCGCGGTCGTGACGGTCCAGAACATCGCCTCGGCGACATCTGGCACCACGAGCTCTACCCAGCTCGCTGTGCGCAACCCGACGAGCGGAGCCGTTGCAGCCGTTTCCGGCAACAGCGCTGTCTACAACCTATGCGGCCTAGGGCCGAACTGCACGATCACGCCTGGGCCGCCCTCGCACGCCCGGCTGCTGTTGCTGCAGCGGGAAGCGATCGAGCTTGCGCTCTATACGTTCAAGTACGTCGACTCCGTCCAGAATGTCGTGGTCACCCTGCCCCCGGGCCGCGCGACCGTCACCTGCACCGGTCTGTGCAGCTCGACCCACAGCACAACCACCAAGTCGGTCGATCTCTCGGTTGTGTTCTCGCGCGCGAGCCTTGCGCGCTTCACCTCACGGCCGCTCAACCAGACGCTCCCCGAGTTGCTTCCCCCGACGGTTGCGCAGATACAGAGCGCGCCGGAGGCTGAGCTTGTCAACGTGATCGCTTCTCAGGCGCTCTTCCAGCAACAGCTCGTGCAGGCGCAGAACGGCAGCACCGTTGTCATCCTGAGCCCGGTACCGCCGCAGTAGCACGACGGCACACTCGAGCCCACACGTGGAATGCGACGGGCTTACCGTGCGCGCGTGAGCTCCTCCAGAGCGAGCACGAACGATCGGTAGGGCAGCCCGGTGACCTCGTGCAAGGCGGCCTCACACGTGCGGTTGCTCGACAGGCAGGCATCGAAGGTCCGCTGGTCGAGCTCGCGGGCGACGTCGCGCAGCGCGGATCGCGGCACCTCGGGGTGAAGCCACCCGCGATCTCCCGCCATCCCGCAACAGCCGCTGGTCGCTGGAATGACGACCTCGTCGGCGATCCGGCCGGCGATCGCCGTGAGCTTTCCTGAAAGCGCGAGCTGCTCGGTGGAGCACGTGCAGTGAAGCACGACGGCCTCGAGCCTCTCGGAGATGTGGAGACGGTCGAGAACCCGATCGTGCACCCATTGAACCGAGTCCAGAATCTCGATTCCCTCGACGGATTCGTGTAGCAGCTCTTGAGCGCAGGAGCTCGCATCGGTGAGGACCGGGAGTTTTCCTGCGTCGCTCCAGCGCTCGAGCGCGCCACGGATCCGCTCCCCCATCAGCTGGTGCCCACGCTCGTAGCCCTTCGAGCTCCAGGGCAGCCCGCAGCAATGACCTGGAGCATCCGGGGGAATCCAGAGCGGCATCCCGGCGCGTTGCGAGACGGCGACGAGCGCTTCCGGCACGGTTGGGTGGGAGGCGCACCAGCGCGGGTTGCCTAAGACCCGGTTGGGACACGCCGGCAGGTATACCGCCGCGGCTCCCTCGCGCAGCGTGAACGGAAGGCCCGGCTGAGCCGCGGGCGGCATTGTCGCTGTCCAGTTGGGCACATGCTCAGCCCCGACCCGCGATGCAAGCGCGCTCGTAACGGCTTGCAGGGCCGAGCTGCCGAGGACCCGCTCGGACTTGTGCGCGACGCGCAGCGACCCGCGTACGACGCGCTCGGCCTTTCCGAGATGTCTTGCTGCTGCTAGCGCCACGCGCTCCGCGCGGGCACTGTGTTGGCTCGCCCGCAGGGCCTTGACGAGCTCTCCGGTGTCGATCGCTACCGGACATGCCCGTTTGCACGAGCCGTCGGCTGCGCACGTCTGTATCGCCTCGTAGTCGTACTGCTCCGCAAGCGCCCTGTGTACGGGGGAGCCGACGGGCTGCCGTGCCATTTCGCGACGAACCACGATCCGCTGGCGGGGCGTGGTGGTCACGTTCCGGGACGGGCAGACCGGCTCGCAGAAACCGCACTCGATGCACTTGGTGACCTGCTCCTCGATCGCGGGCGACGACTTCAGATGCCGAAGGTGCGCCTGCGGATCGCTGTTGAGCACCACGCCCGGAGCGAGGATTCCCGCCGGGTCGGCGAGCCGCTTGACCCGCCACATCAGCTCGGTCGCCTTGTCCCCCCACTCTCGGCGCACGAACGGAGCCATGTTCAGGCCGGTACCGTGCTCCGCCTTCAGTGAGCCGTCGTACTGGTCGACCACAAGATCGACGAGCTCGTGCATGAACCGGTCGTAGCGCTCGAGGTCGGCCTGCTCGCTGAGATTCGGGGTCAGCAGGAAGTGGAGGTTCCCCGCTGAGGCGTGCCCCGCCAAACCGGGCAGGAACCCGTGCTCACGCAACAGCTGCTGAAGGTCCTTGGCTCCATCTGCGACGCGGGCCGGCTCGAAGCAGACGTCCTCCATGATCAGCGAGATCCCTTCAGGACGCATCGCAGCGAACAGGCCGTGCATGCCCTCGCGGACATGCCAGAGCATCGCGATCTCATCCCGGTCGCGGGTGAAGCGAGCCGGCTCCATCGGGTTGCTGGCCTCGAGGATCGCCAGCGCCTCGCGCTCCGGCTCGTCGAGCAGACCCTCGTCGTGGGCGCGGAGCTCGACCATCAGCGCCGCCGAATCGGGCGATAGCGACTTCCAGCGCTCGGGCGTGCCGGGCATGTTGTACGCCGCCGCGATCAGCGTCGGCGCGACCAGCAGCTCGGTGGCGGTCGCTCCGGCCGCGACCAGCGGGCCGACGGCCTGCGCGGCGCCGTCGATGTCCTCGAAGTGGACGAGCGCCAGCGAGCTGTGGCGCGGCCAGGGCACCGTGTCGAACACGGCCTCGGCGATGAACGCCAGCGTGCCCTCTGAACCGATGATCAGCCGGCGGAAAATCTCGACAGGCTCCTCGGCGTCGAGGAACGCGCACAGCCTGTAGCCGGTCGTGTTCTTGATCTGGAACTTCCGGCGGACCCGCTCGGAGAGCTCCGCGTCGGCACGGAGCTCGTCGCGAATTTGCTCGAGCCCATGCGCTAGTTCCGGCGCGGCTGCGGCGAAGCGCTCGGCGGCATCGGGCGCGGAGCTGTCGATCGCGGTTCCGTCGGCCAGGACGAAGGTCATCGATCGAACGGTGCTGTAGGAGTCGGCGACGATGCCGCAGCGCATTCCCCCGGAGTTGTTCGCGATCACCCCGCCGACACAGGCGATCTCGGTCGATGCTGGGTCGGGTCCGAGCCTGCGGGAGTGCCGAGCGAGCATCCTGTTGACGGTGCCGAGCACGACCCCCGGCTGGACCCGCACCCGAAGGCCGCCGTCCTCCACGTGCACGTGCTGCCAATGGCGCCGCACGTCGACAAGCACCGAGTCGCTCTGCGCCTGGCCGTTCAGGGACGTGCCCCCGGCTCGGAAGGTAAGGGGCGTGCCGCTTCGCGTGGCCCATTGCAGCAGCCTGATGGCGTCATCCAGGTCGCGCGGGAGCGCCACCGCCTTAGGGATCAGGCGGTATGGACTGGCGTCGGACGCGTACTTGACCAGGTCGATCGCCCTGGTCAGCAGCCGGTCCTCTCCGATTGCGGAGACCAGCGCGGCTCGTAGCGCCGACGGCGTCCCGTCGGCTACCCAGTCGGGCGCGCGGTCACTGGCAGGCGACCCCGCCGGCGGGACGAGCGACTGGGGCGGTGCTGCTCTCACCGCCATCGGCTATGCGAGCCACATTCCCGAAGCCACGCGCACCTGCACAAGCCTAGGACCTTCGGAGGCCGAGATCGCATCGCGGAGCGCCTCGCGAAGCTCCTCAGCGCTGTCCGCATTTCGGGAGGGCACTCCGTAGGCGCTCGCGACAGCCGCGACGTCGAGGCCTGGGAGCTCGAGGCCCGGCGCCCCGGCGACCTGCTCGAGCGCGGCGAACCACTTGAGAATCATGTACCCGTCGTTTCGGAGCACGAGGAAAGTCACGGGCACCTTGTAAGCCGCGGCGGTCCACAACGCTGTGATCCCGTACTGCGCCGAACCCTCCCCCAGCACGCACACCACGGGCCGGCCCAGGTCGGCAAGTTGCACGCCGACAGCAGCCGAGATCCCGAATCCGAGGCCGCCGCTGGCGCAGAAGTAGTAGCTACCCGGTCGGGAGAGTCGAAGCTGATTGCGCAGGGCGAGCGTGCTCGACGGCGCCTCGAGCACCGCGACGCCGTCCTCTGGCCACGCCGCAGCCAGCGCCGCAAGCGCCCCCGAGCCGCTCATCGGCTCGGCATGGTCGGGCTCAGCCGGCGCTGGCCGCGGCTCAGGACGCGGACGATCCGCTTCTCCCACGAGCGCGACCAGCTGCTGCAGCGCGAGGCCGACGTCCCCGAGGATCGCGTCGCCCATCGGTGCACGCGCCGCCTCCTCAGGATCGCTGGTGAGGGCGACCAGCGTCGCCCCTTCCGGTAGCAGCGGGCCGGGAATGTAAGGGTAGTAAGGGAACACCGAGGAGCCGATGACCAGGACCAGGTCGTGGCCTTCGAGGGTCTGCGAAACGGCGCCAACCGCCGGCGGGAGGATCCCGATGAACTGGGGATGGTTCTCGGGGAACCCAAGCCGGTTGCCGCCGGTGGCCGGCGACGCCCATACCGGCAGCCGCTGCTTCTCAGCGAGCGCGACCGCCGCGTCCCAACCGCCCGAGGCATCGATGTCCGGGCCCGCGATCAGCACAGGCGTCCGCGCCGCCTCGAGCAGCGCCGCAAGCTGCGCCAGAGCGGCCGGGTCCGGAGGCATCCTTGCGCTCACGACACGAACCCTGGAATTGAGCGAGCGGTCATCGTCAGCCTCCGCATTCCAGTCGTCCATCGGGATCGACACGAATGCCGGGCCCCGAGGAGGCATCGTGGCGTGGTGGATCGCCCGCGCGATCGCACCCGGTACCTCTTGGGGGCGCGAGGGCTCGTGGCTCCATTTGACGTAGGGCCGCGGCACCATCGTCGCGTCGCGATTCGTCAGGTTCGCCTCGAAGGTCATTTGGGCCCTGACCTGCTGCCCGGCAGTGACCAGGAGCGGCGACTTGTTCGCTTGCGCGTTGAACAGCCCGCCGACCGCGTTGCCAACACCTGGAGCGGTGTGCAGATTCACGTGGGCGGGGCGTCCCGTGGCTTGGGCATAGCCGTCCGCCATCCCCACGACGACCAGCTCCTGGAGGCCGAGCATGTAGCTGAAGTCCTCGGGGTAGTCGGCCAGCATCGGGAGCTCCGTCGATCCCGGATTGCCGAAGATCGTGGTCAGCCCGTGAGCCCGGAGCAGCTCGAAAGTGGCCTCGCGGACGGTGCTCACAGCTCCGCGAGGACCTCCGCCGCGGCGCGCTCACCCGAGCGCACAGCGCCGTCCATGTATCCGTTCCAGTTCGTCGCGGTCTCCGTGCCCGCCCAGTGGATCCGGCCGACGGGAGCCCTCAGCGCCGGCCCGTACTCGGTCAGCACCCCCGGCGGCATCACCCCCACGGGGCAGCCTCCCGTGTAGACCTCGCGGTCCCAGACTTGATCGAAGTACCGTCGCGGCCGCCCCGCCCGAGGCCCGAAGTAGCGGACGTAGGAAGTCAGCGCGAGCTTGGCACGCTCGGGAGCCGGGAGATCCGACAGTGCTCGAGCATCATCCCCGTCGACAAAGCCGGCGATCACGCCGGGGGTGCCGCTCTCGGGCGAGACATCGAGCGTGACCTTGACTGGTCCCTGGTCACTGTTTACCTGCCCGTTGAGACCGTGATCGCGCCAGAACGGCGTGTCGTAGACGGCAATCGTCTTGATCAGTGACCCCGCGGGGACTCGCTGGGTCAGCTGGTCGCGAAGCGCGGGCAAGCCGGGCCTATAGGTGATCCGTCCCGCCAGCGTCGGGGGGAGTGCCACGATCACGCGCTTGGCGGTGAGCGTCGTGCCGTCCGCCTCTACGGTGATGCCGCGGCGGTCGTGAGAGATTCGGCGTACCGGCTCCCCGAGGACCACGCGCGAGCCGAGCCGCCGGGCTACCTTGATCGCGATCCGTTGGGTACCTCCCGAGACGCGGTAATCCTGGGCGCCGCCGGCCCCGGCGTTCGCGATCAGCTTCTCGAGCGACCCCGCGGCGTGCACGTAGAACAGGAGATACAGGAGGGAAATGTCGCGCGGCTCGACCGACAGCACTGCCTCGACGGACAGCGCAAACACCGATCGAGCCTCCGGATGGGCGAGGTTCTGCTCGGCCCACGTCTCGGCGGTCATCCCATCCCATGCGGTCGCGTTCGGCGCCCGCCACGGGGCGTGGAGCGGAACGGTCTTGGCCATGCTGTCGAAGGCAGCAAGCGAGACCGCGAGCTCCGCAATCGCGCTCGGGTCCGAGACCGGAGGGATCGTCCCCGTGTAGCGGGTGAGCTTTCCGCGCTCGTACCAGACGAGCTGACCCTTCGAGTAGGTCGGGAACTTGCGTATTCCGAGCTCCGCCATCAGCGCCTGGATGCGGTCCTGCGTCGGGCCGACCCAGGTGGCGCCCATGTTCGCGACGTCGCTTGCATGCCGGCCCAGCGGCCGGCTGAAGCACCGGCCGCCGACACGCTCGCGGGCTTCGAGGACGACCACCGAGCGCCCCGACTGATGAAGACGGAGCGCCGCCGTGAGGCCAGAAAGCCCCGCCCCTACTATCACGACCTCGGTGGATCGCGGTGACCGCCGCCGGACTACCGCACCTGCCACCGCCGGCGTAGCCGCCGCGGCGCCGGTGGCGACCGACCCAGCGACGAACCGGCGGCGCGTGACCCTCGTGGCGCTCATCTACCTGGCCGCTTCATACCCACGGTGCGAGCCAGCGCTTACGACTGCGAGCTGCTCGTCTTCGGTGAGAACCCGCGGCGTTCCAGCCGCGGAGGCACGCAGGTACAGCTCGCACAGCCATTCGAGCAGACGAGCGCGCTCGAAGGCGACCTCGAGATCCGTGCCGTGCACGATCGCCCCATGGTTGGCCATCAGGGCTGCGGTCCGCCCCTCAAGGGCCTCCACGGTCACCTCTGCGAGCTTGGAGGAGCCGAAAGTGGCGTAGGGCGCAACTCTGACCGGCCCCCCGAGCAGCAGCATCTGGTAGTGCACCACGGGGACCTCGGCGAGCACGCATGACAGGGCGGCCGCCGAAGGCGAGTGGGTATGCACGACCGCCTCGGCGCCGAACCGGCGGTACACGCCGAGGTGCAGCTTGAGCTCGGAGCTGGCCGGGCGTTCTCCATCAAGAAGCTCACCCTCGAGGTCGACGACCACCACGTGGGCCGGGTCGAGAGTGGCCAGCGAAGCCTTCGCCGCGCTGATCGCGACCTGGTCGCCGGCGCGCATTGACAAGTTCCCGGCGCCTCCAAGAACCAGCCCCTCCTCCCCCAGGCGCCGCCCGACCGCGGCGAGGTGTTCACGCTCGCGCTCGAGCATCGCTCCACACCGGCGCCACCGTAACGAATTGCGGACGCGGGTGCGCGGTGGGCGACGGGAGCTGGCGATCCGGCCGTACCCGGCGCTTCCCACGCTTACGCGAACCCGGGCGCCATCGTCCGGCCCACCTAACGGGCGGGGTCCGCATCGACTTCCTATACTTTGTGAAGTGAGCACCTTCCGGCGCCTACTCGGATTCTTGCGGCCCTACCGGGTCCCGGTCGGCTGGTCTTTCGTGCTTGCGTTCGGGGCGATCGCGGCGACGGTGCTGATCCCCTACCTAACCGGACGGGCGATCGACGCAGTTCGCTCGCATCATCGCCATACCCTGACGATGTTGGCGATTGCGATCGTCGCCGCGGGCCTGGGACGTTTGGTATTCAGCGTAGCCCGGCGGCTGGTCGCCGGGAAAGTGTCGCTGGGTGTCGAGGTGGATCTCCGAAATCGGCTCTACGGGCATCTACAGCGGCTCGAGCTCTCGTTCTTCGATCGTCAGCAGACGGGCCAGCTGATGTCGCGGGTCACAGTCGATCTGCAGTCGGTGCGCTTCTTCCTCGGCTACGGACTGGTGTTCATTGCCCAGTCCGCGCTGTCGATCCTGCTGGCGGCTGTCGCGATGTTCGCGCTGCAGCCGACGCTCGCTGCGCTGTCGCTCGCGCCTGTGCCGTTCGTCGTGTTAATCGCCAACCGGTACGGGCGGCGTTCGCGGCCGGCGCTGCAAGAGGTCCAGCAGCGGATCGCCGAGTTGACCGCTGACGCCGAGGAGGGCATCTCCGGGATCCGGGTGGTCAAGGCGTTCGCCCAGGAAGACAACCAGCTCGCCAGGTTCGGCAAGTCGATCGCGCGCGTTTTCTCGCAATCGATCTATGCCATCAGGATCCAGGCCCGCTACACGCCGTTGATCTCGTTCCTGCCCAACCTGGGGCTCGCGCTGGTCCTGCTCGTCGGCGGCAGAGACGTCATCAACGGCACGATCACCCTCGGCCAGTTCACAGCCTTCTATGCCTATCTGCTGATGCTGATCTCGCCGATGCGCACGCTCGGCTACATGCTCAGCGCCGCCCAGCGCGCGACGGCCTCTGGCGCGCGGATCTTCCAGATCCTCGACCGACAGCCGGCGATGGTCGATGCGCCCGAAGCCTCGCCACTCCCGGCAGGCCACGGCGAGGTCGTCTTCCGCGGCGCCGGCCTGACTTTCGAGGGCGGCCATCGGCCCGCGCTGAGCGACGTCGACCTCGACGTTCCAGCGGGTCAGACAATCGCGCTTGTCGGTGCGATGGGCTCTGGCAAAACCGCGCTGGCCTCGCTGATTCCGCGCCTTTACGACGTCAGCACCGGAAGCGTCAGCATCGACGGGGCAGACGTGCGCTCCGTGGAGCTCGGCAGCCTGCGGCACGCGGTCGCGATCGTCAATGACGATCCATTCCTGTTCTCCGCGTCGGTTCACGAGAACATCGCCTACGGCCGTCCGGAGGCCACACGCCAGGAGGTGGAGCGCGCGGCACGCGCAGCCCAGGCCGAGGGCTTCATCCAGGAGCTGCCGAAGGCCTACGACACGCTCGTCGGGGAGCGTGGCCTGACGCTGTCCGGCGGCCAGCGTCAGCGGATCTCGATCGCACGCGCGGTCCTTGCCGACCCGCGGATTCTGATCCTCGATGACGCGACCTCATCGGTGGACGCCTCCACTGAGCAGTCGATCAAGCTGGCGCTGCGCGAGGTGATGCAGGGGCGCACCACGTTCGTGATCGCCCACCGTCTTTCGACGATCGCACTGGCCGATGAGATCGTCGTACTCGCGGGCGGCCGGATCGTGGCTCGCGGAAGCCACGACGAGCTGCTTGACCAGTCGGATCTGTACCGCGAGATCGTTGAGAAGGGGATGCCCGATCAGGTCTTCATCACCAAGAAGGAGCCGGAGGCGGTGGGGCTATGAGCACGCTCGCAGACCTTCGCCGACGCTTGCAGGAGACCGGCGGCCGCGGCCGCAAGCTCCGTGGCCTGGCCCAGCTTCTGGCCCCCTACAAGCTGCGCGTCGCAGCGATGTTCATCTCGCTGGTCACCGCTACCGCAACGTCCTTGGCGCCGGCACCGCTGGCCAAGCTGGCGATCGATGACGGGATCCTGCACCACGACGTGGGCGCGCTTGACCTGATCGTGGCTGGGTTCCTGGTCTCGGCAGTGCTCTACGCAGTCGCGTCATATGCCCAGACCTACCTGGTGGGGTGGGTGGGACAGCGAGCGCTCCAGGACCTCCGGCTGCAGCTGTTCGCCCACTTGCAGCGGCTCTCAATCAGTTTCTACTCGCGTAACCGAGCCGGAGTGATCGTGTCTCGCCTCACTAACGACATCGAGGCGCTTGATCAGCTCATCTCCGACGGCATGGCGACGCTGATCCAGTCGGGGCTGACGTTGATCGGCGTAGTGGTGATCCTATTCGTGCTCGACGCCCATCTGGCGCTCCTCACGTTCCTGGCGCTCCCTCTGCTGGCCGCCGGCGGCCTGGCCTTCCGGATCGCCTCAGCCGACGCCTATCGGCTGACCCGGGAGAAGATCGCGGCGATCACCGGCTATCTGCAGGAGACCCTGTCGGGCATCCGCGTGGTGCGGGCATTCGGGCAGGAGGCCCGTCACATCGCCCGCTTCGGGGAGCTCAACGATGAGAACCGCGCCGCAAACATGACCACCGTGTACCTGAACGCGGCCTACTTTCCCGCCGTCGAGCTGATCTCGGCGCTCGTCACGGTCGAGATCCTGGTGATCGGCGGCCTCGAGGTCATCAACGGCCACACCACCACCGGCGTCGTATTTGCGTTCATCGCCGCGCTGAACAATTTCTTCGACCCGATCCAGCAGCTCTCTCAGCTGTACACGACCTACCAGTCCGGCATGGCGGCGCTCGACAAGATCTTCCAGCTGCTCGACGAGCAGCCCGAGCTGACCGACTCGCCGGACGCGATCGCGCTGCCGCCGGTGCGTGGTGAGCTCCGGTTCGATCACGTGTCGTTCCGCTACGGCGGCGAGGACGGCGAATGGGCACTCTCGGAGATCGACCTCACCATCCCTCCCGGCCAGACGGTGGCGCTGGTGGGTGCGACCGGTGCGGGCAAATCCACCCTGGCCAAGCTCGTGGCGCGCTTCTACGACCCGACGGAGGGCCGGATCCTCGTCGACGGTCACGACCTCCGTGACGTGACCGCGTTGTCGCTGCGCTCCCAGATGGGGATCGTGCCCCAGGAAGGGTTCCTGTTCAGCGGGACGATCCGGGAGAACATCGCATTCGGCCAGCCAGACGCATCCGATGCCGAGATCGCCGCCGGCGCCCGGGCGGTGGGGGCAGATACGTTCATCGCCGAGCTCGAGCACGGCTACGACACGCAGGTCGGCGAGCGCGGGGTACAGCTGTCCGCCGGCCAGCGACAGTTGATCGCCTTCGCGCGAGCGCTTGTCGCCGATCCGCGAATCCTCGTCCTTGACGAAGCGACCTCGAACGTCGACGTGCACACCGAGAGCCTGATCGAGCGCGGCATGCGACGACTCGTAGCTGGGCGCACCGCGATCGTGATCGCCCACCGATTGTCGACGATCCGCAATGCGGGGCGGATCATCGTGCTGGAGCACGGACGGGTCGTCGAGCAGGGCACCCACGATGAGTTGCTTGACGCTGGCGGGCGCTACTGGGAGCTCTACCGGGACTGGGCCGAGCAGGCAGCGGCGTGAGCGCAGTTGTCTGCGGGCTTGCGTTCACGCCCGTCAAGGCCATGCGCCTGCTTGCGGTCGATCGGATTCGCCTGGAGCGCGAGGGGCTGCGGGAGAACCGCCGGTTCTTCCTGATCGACGGGCGCGGGCGGATGGTCAACTCCAAGCGCGTCGGCGCACTGCAGACGATCGTCGCTGACTATTCCGACGCTGCCAGGACTCTGTCCCTCATGTTCCCCGACGGTCGGGTGATCCGCGGACCGGTGCGCTGCGGCGAGACGGTCGACGCTCGGTTCTCCGCTCGGCCCGTCCGCGTGCCGCTGGTGTCGGGTCCGTGGTCGGAGGCGATCAGCGAGCTGGCCGGGCAGCCGCTCCGTCTGGTCGAAGCGGACATCGACGGAGGCGGGGTCGACCGCGGGAAGGATGGCACCATCTCGCTGATCTCACGAGCATCGCTCGGGCGGCTGGCAAAGCAGGCTGGTGAGCCGCAAGTCGACAGCCGGCGCTTTCGGATGCTGATCGAGATCGACGGGGTTCCCGCGCACGCCGAAGACGAGTGGGTCGGCAGCTCGGCGCGGATCGGATCCGTGGTCGTGGCATTCAAGGGTCATGTCGGCCGCTGCCTGATCACGAGCAGGGATCCGGACACGGGCGAGGTCGACCTCCCCACCCTGGACCTGCTCGGTGCCTATAGAAGCCGGCTGCCAACGACCGAGCCGCTGCCGTTCGGCGTCTACGGCGACGTGCTCGAGGCTGGGGCGATCAGCGTCGGCGATGAGGTGGTGCTCGAGGCGGGGTCGTTCAGCGCCGGCGACGAGGTGGCACTCGAGACGGGGTCGATCGGCATCGGCGACGAGGTGGCGCTCGACGGGGGGAGGTAGGCTGCGCCGCTATGGGCGGTGAGCGCGTCGAGGTCCACGTCGAGGACGGCGTCGCTGACGTCGTCCTATCGCGCCCCGAGAAGCACAACGCCCTCGACATCGCGATGTTCGAAGGCATCGCAGCCGCTACGGAGCGCCTGGGCCAGGAGGCCGGGCTACGGGTGGTCCTCCTTCACGGGGAGGGTCCGAGCTTCTGCTCGGGACTCGACTTCGCCAGCGTGATGGCCGATGGGGGCGGGCCCTGGAGCCAGCTCGAGCGGCCGGGCAGCTCACCCCCGAATCGCTTCCAGCGCGCCGCCTACGACTGGATCAGCCTGCCGGTCCCCGTGATCGCAGCGGTCCATGGCGCCTGCTTCGGAGGAGGGCTCCAGATCGCGCTTGCCGCCGACGTGCGCTTTGCCACGGCCGATGCGCGCCTATCGGTGATGGAGATCAAATACGGGCTGGTCCCCGACATGTCAATCACGCGAACCCTCCCGCGGCTGGTTGGCGTGGATGTCGCCAAGGAGCTCACCTACACCGGGCGCGTGATCAGCGGCGCGCAGGCCGCCGACCTCGGGCTGGTCACCCACGTGTCCGAGGACCCACTCGCCGCCGCGCGGGAGCTGGCGACCGAAATCGCCGCCCGTTCACCCGAGGCGGTTCGTGCCGCCAAGCGTCTGTTGGACGAGTCCTGGAACGAAGCCTCCGCGGAACGAGCCCTGGCGTTAGAGGAAGAACTCCAGCTAGGGCTGATCGGATCTCCCAACCAGCTCGAGTCGGTCAGCGCGGTGCTCGGGAAACGGTCGCCGGAATTTCCCCACCCCGCTTGAGGGTGTCGGATCTCGGGACTCCGCGGCTGGTTCTCGAGAACTGCGGGCCACCCGTCAGGCGCGCGCGCCACGGCGAGGCGCTCCAGATCTATTCGATGCGCCGGCAGGAGAGCGCTGACGCCCGGGTGCAGAGCTACTACTGGGGAACAGGGATTCGAACCCCAACTTCGACGTCCAGAGCGTCGCGTGCTGCCGTTACACCATTCCCCAGGGCGATGGGAACAACTGGCCCGACCGGACGAGTATATGAAGTTCCGTCGGTGACCTCGCCGCGCGCCCGTCGGAGGGATCGGCGCTCGCGTGTCAGACGCAAACCCGCCTGCCTGTGATCGATCTTGACCCTATATGGGACAAGATCGATCACGCGTCACCCTTCAGAGCCCACATGCGGGCGGCTCACCAGCCGCGGCGAGTCGGGAGCCGAGACCGTTACGAGCCGGAGGGGTGAATATTCTGGTTGACGCGGAATACATTGTCCGGGTCGTGCTGAGACTTGACACGGGCAAGCCGGTCGTAGTTGTCGCGGTAGGTGGCACGGACCCGCTCTTGGCCCTCGTCCATCATGAAGTTGACGTACGCGCCGCCGGCCGAATAAGGATGGGTCGCCTCCCAGTAGCCGACGCACCAATCGCGGATCGTCTCGGCGCTATCCGGGTCGGGATCGACGCCGAAGATCACCTCGGCCCACTGCGCATCCCGATAGCTGAAGGCCGTCTCATCAGCTCCGACGTCGTGAGCGGCGCCGTCGATCGGGTACATATGCATCGTCGAATGCATCGAGGGCAGCTTCTGCCCCCACTCGAGATGCTTCTCGATCAGCTCGTCGGACAGCTCGTTGACGAAATCAGCCCGCCAGTAGCACTGGAGGCCCTTCGTATAGAGCCCGTCGAACAGGCTCTGAAGCGCGGGGTGCGGCACCGGCCCAACGCCATGGAGGAGCGGTGTCCCGACATCGTGCACCGGCGCGAGCAGCCTGGTCGCCTCATCCTCGGAGCCGACGACGCACCACATCACGGCGCAGACCTTGCGCATATGCAGCTCCTCCGGGAACAGGTCCACCGGCGGGACCGTCATCACTGCGAAGAAGCCGTTAACCGCCCGCGGGGCGGATGGCAGGAACTCGCGGTAGAAGCGCATCACCTCGGGCAACTGCTCCAGCGGCCAGAACGTTGGGCCGGCCATCACCGTCGCCCCGGTCGGGTGGGTGCGGAACTCGAACGACGTGACCACGCCGAAGTTGCCGCCACCACCGCGCAGCGCCCAGAACAGGTCGGGGTGCTCGTCAGCGCTCGCGTGTACCTGCGAGCCGTCCGCAAGCACGACGTCGGCGCCGAGCAGGCTGTCGATCGTCAGGCCGAAGCGGCGGGTGAGGTGTCCCAGGCCGCCGCCGAGCGTGAGCCCGCCGACGCCCGTGGTCGAGATGATCCCCGAGGGAGTCGCGCGGCCGTGCTCGGCGGTCACCCGATCGACGTCGCTCCACGTGCAGCCGCCACCGACGCGGACCGTGTCGGAGGCCGGGTCGACCGTGACCTCGGCCATCCCGGCCAGGTCGATCACCACTCCGTCGTCGACTACGCCGAGCCCGCCACCGTTGTGGCCGCCCCCCCGCACCGCGAGCGGCGCCTCGTGAGCTCGCGCAAACGCGATCGTCCGAGCGACATCATCAGCGCTGGTACATCGCACCAGCACAGCCGGCCGCCGGTCGATCATGCCGTTGTGGACGGCTCGGGCCTCGTCGTAGCCTGAGTGATCGGGACCGACGATGCGGTCGCTCAGACCGTCGAGTTCGCGCTGCGCGATCTCGGCGAGGGAGGTGGTGGCAGTCATGGGACTCCTTTGAAGGGGTGGCGGGCCGAACAGCCCGAGCAGCAACCTACGGAGTTGGCGCCGATCTGTCATGACCTGGTTTGACCGACTTTTCCCGGCGGGCGTCGACGAGTGGCATGATCAGACCTGACTATCGGGGCCGCTGACGTATGCCAAAGCTTCCAGGTCCGCTTCGCCTGACGCCGTCGTTTCCATTCGCGGGCCGCTCCCGCGAGCTGGCGACGCTGCGCACGCTGATCCCGCGCGTGGATGCAGAGGGACTCAGGTTCGCGCTGGTTGGCGGCGAAGCTGGGTCGGGCAAGAGCCGCCTCGTCCGTGAGTTCGCGCTCGCGGCGGCAGCCGACGACGCGCTCGTGCTCTATGGCGCCTGCGACTCGGAGGTGCGGCGGCCCTATCGCCCATTCGT
>JALYZY010000116.1 GCA_030948665.1 Actinomycetota bacterium
CCCAGATGCCGGGCAGCGTGCTCCTCACCAGGAACGGCGACGGTCACACCTCCTACCTCAGCTCGCCCTGCGCGCAGAAAGCGATCGACCGATATCTGATTCATCTGGTCCTACCGCGTCCCGGCGCTGTCTGTCGCCCTAACTCATAGACGCATTGGCTCGCGCCCCGACGAAGCCACATCATCGAGGTGCAGAAGGCCGACATCTCAACCACCGAGCTACCGCGCGGCCGCTTCGACCTCGTCCTGGCCCGAATGCTGCTCCTGCACGTCCCCGATCCCGCGCGAACATCCCGCCGGTTGATTGAAGCGACGGCGGCCCGAGGCCAGCTGATCATCCACGACGCCGACTTCACGCGCACAGCACTCAATGACGCCGGCGAAGACGAGGCCGCCGGCCTCGCAGTCATGACCGCGACGATGCGCGACGCCGGCGTCCACGTCGCCCTCGGACCGCAACTCGAAACCCTGCTCCGCAAAGCGGGTGCGCGTCGAGCACGTCGAATCAGAACCCCCGATCATGCACGGCGGCCAGCCCGCGGCCAACATCACCGCGATCACGCTCGAGCGATTCCGCCGCCGAGCGCTCAGCGCCGGCGCCCGCGGCCAAGCCATCTCCGCGGCCATCACCGCGCTGCACGACGTCAACAGAACGTTCACCGGTCCAACCCAATGGATCGTGCGAGTCCGCTCACCAGCCTGACCGCGAACACTTGAGCTCGCCGAAGCGTGCTGCAAAGGGACCACCAACGCCGCGCCGCCGAGGAGGCGTGTCTCGGACGCCCGCCCAAGACCATCCCATGGGCCACGAACTCGTCGGTTAGGATCGCGAGCGAGCCCAATTCTCGACGCAAAGGAGTGACTCGTGGCGACGATTATGTTGATGCACTGGCGCGAGGCCACCTCGGATCAATACGACCAGGTTCGGGCGAAGGCCCAGTGGGACCGGGACATCCCCAATGGGGCGAAGCTGCATGTCTGTGGCTTCAGCGACGATGGCATGCACATCCTTGACGTGTGGGAATCCGCAGACGCCTTCAATGCGTACTTCCAACAGCGCATCGGCCCAGCCGTTGCAGAAGCCGGTATCCAAGGCCAGCCAGAAGTCGCCTTCTTCCCGATGCACGGCGTCTTCGCCCCCGGACTCGGCGGGAACGAACAGCTCTCCGACCTCTGAGCGGCGGTCCGCGCCCACGGCAATCGCCCGTCATCGATCCAAGATGAAACCTTGCCGCCTTCCGATTCGGGAGCAGCAGCCATCCAGCTGACTCCCTTCAATCCGCGCCGAGCAGGTACGCCGCCACGGCGCTCGGGATGCCGCTGCCTCGTGAATGCAGGACCACCGTCACGACCAGAGCGGCGGGTCTGACAGGGGGGTTCTTAGCGCCTTCGAGCTTCCTAGGGATAGGGAAGCGTCGGATGGAATTACGCCCATGCGCGCCATGGCCGAGCGGCTCCATGCGATCATCAAAGCCAGCGCGCCAGCCCTCTCGCCGAGAACCTGGTACGGGATGCCCGCGTACGCCAAGGACGGCAAGGTGGTCTGCTTCTTCCAAAGCGCGCAGAAGTTCAAAACGAGGTACGCGACGTTCGGCTTCAGCGACAAGGCGAACCTCGACGAAAGCGCCAACTGAGCTCGCGACCGGGTCCCACCCAAGGCGGGATCGTCGGTCGGGACGAGGCGTCCCTGCGTGACGAGAACGCGCACCTGTGAGCAAAGCGGCGGAGCGCCGTCTCCGCTTCTGCATCGCGGATGTCGTCCAAGCGAAGGCACCCCGACGAGCACCAGGGTAGAGGCTCTGCTCGTAGCGTGTCAATTCATGGTGGAGTGATGACGGTGCCGGCTAACTCAGAGCGCAGCAGGCGAGCCCTCGCCATCGCGTCTGCCCCGAGGCCGAGGAGATCTTCGGCGCCGGCGAGGCGCGCACGCCGGCCGCGCACGCCATCCTCGACCGGCTCGCCGACGTCGGGCTCGGCTATCTCAGTCTCGGCCAGCCGCTCACAACGCTGTCCGGCGGCGAGCGGCAACGGCTCAAGCTGGCCACCCATATGGCCGAGAAGGGCGACGTCTACGTCCTCGACGAGCCCACTACGGGCCTGCACCTCGCCGATGTCGAGCAGCTGCTCGACCTGCTCGACCGTCTCGTCGACTCGGGCAAGTCGGTCATCGTCATCGCCCACCACCAGGCGGTCATGGCGCACGCCGACTGGATCATCGACCTCGGACCCGGCGCCGGCCACGACGGCGGCTGGATCGTCTTCGAGGGCACACCCGGCGACCTCGTCGCCGCCCGCTCCACCCTCACCGGCGAGCATCTCGCGGCCTACATCGGCACCTGACCGCATCCGAGGCCCACTAGAGGATGTTCATGGCGCAATGCTGGGCGCCGTGCTCGTCGAGCTCCGAAATTGCTTGCGGCACCCGGCCCCTTTCGGTCTTAGCTCCCGCAGCCTATTCCAGCAGTCCGAGCCGCTGTGCGCGCTGGACCGCCTCAGCTCGATTGCGGGCGTTCAGCTTGCGGTAAAGCGCGCTCGTGTGCTCCTTGACGGTATGTGGCGAGAGGAAGAGCCGCTCCGCGATCTCGCGGTTCGTCGATCCGGCCGCGACCAGCTCCAGCACTTCGCGCTCGCGCTCGCTGAGCAGCGGCGTCGGCTGGTCGGCCTTCGGCGCGAACGCCGTCATTCCCATCCCCACGCGCCGGACCGCCGTTGCCACTTCAGCCGCCCCGGCGTCCTTGGAGACGAACCCGGACGCGCCCGCGGC
Organism: Actinomycetota bacterium; assembly: GCA_030948665.1. GTDB lineage: Bacteria > Actinomycetota > Thermoleophilia > Solirubrobacterales > Solirubrobacteraceae > Palsa-465. The sequence continues at coordinate 2,764 of JALYZY010000116.1, forward strand.
ACGGGCCGCCGCTGGGGACATCCGGCCCGCCCCCGAGATCAGGAGCACCCGCGTCGATGGCGATGCTTGGCGGATCGCCTCGCACAGCTCGGCCCCGGACTCGCCGGCCAGGAACAGGTCCACCAGCGCCACATCGGGCCGGAAGCTCCTCGCGAGATCGAGGGCTTCCGCGCCGGTCCGAGCCGACAGGCACCGCTCCACCCACGCCTGCTCGCCAAGTAACACGCGGAAGCCCCAGTGCACGACCTCGTGGTCATCGACCACCAGTACCCGAAGCCTCCGGGCCGAGGTCGTGCTGGTCGCCATCAGCCAGCCCGCCGGCCTCGCGGCATCAGGCGGGCTCCCGCGACACCGGCACCACCAGTCGGACGCGCCAGGCGTCCCGGTTGCAGCGGCCGAACTCGACGACGCCCCCCTGTTGGAGGGCCTCGAACGCAGCCAGCCGAAGCCCCATCCCGGCGCCCGGAGCGCCGTCCCGCGCACCGTCATTGCGGACCTCGAGCGCGAACGTATCCGCGTCACGCGACACGGAAACCAAAACCCGCGAGGGCTCGGCGTGCTTGGCGATATTCCGTCGAGCTTCGGCGAGGACCGACTGCGCAAGCGGCTCCAGATCGCTGGGAACGGTCACCCCGCTTGGCCAGTCGACCTCGATCGGCGGTCCGGGGACGCTCTGGATCCGCTCGAGCTCCGCCTCGAGCGTCGTCCCGGTCTCACGCGGCAGCGGCGCGAGCGGGCGCTCGAGCGCGCGGCGCAGGTCCCCGATCGCCTCCTGCATCTCGACGCGGCAGCGATCCCGCTGCTCGCGGTCGAGCGGTTGCTCCGCGCTGAGCGCGAGCGACACTCCGAACAGCCGCTGCAGGACTCGTTCGTGAATCTCTCGAGCGAGGCCCAGGCGTTCGGCGAGCCGCCGCGCGCGCTCCTGCTGGCGGGTGGAGATCCGGGCGGTTGCCACCAGCGCGGCGGTCTTGCCCAGGGTCCAGAGCAGGTGGCGCTCGCCATCGGAGAGCTCGAATCGGCCGCCCCCGCGATCCGCGCAGATGACCCCGTAGGCCCGCCCTGCGGCGCTCATCGGGGTACAGACAATCGTGGTCAGCCCGAGGATCTTTCCGTACTCCGGCGGGACGGCGTCCTCAACTCGATCGGAGACGACGACCTTGTCTTCGAGCAGCGCCCGCTGGGCGATCGGGGTGTCCACAAGCGTCGGTCGCAACGGCGCCAACTGTGAGAACGAGATCCCGTGAGCTCCGACTGCCCTCACCCTGCGGCGAGCCGCGTCCGCCATGAAGATCGCGGCGCGGCGCATTGTCGTCAGACGGCAGATCGCCTCGCAGATGCGGTCGTAGAACTCGGTCGAGGAGGTGTCGGTGTCGATGTCCGCGAGCAGCTCGACGAAAACCTCAAGCGGCTCGACGCCGGCGAACAGCGACGGGCGCTCGGAAAGACTCATGCGGGTACGGCCGCAGGCAGCTCGTAGCGCCGGCGGATCTCGTACAGAGTGCTGCGCTCGGCGGCGGGACGTCCCGCGCGGTGAGCCGCCCCGATCAGGTCTTGGGGCTCGAGCATCACACCGTGATAGCTGCCGGCCATTCGCGAGATCGACTCCTCCATCAGCGTGCCCCCGAGGTCGTTGACGCCCCAGCGAAGCGATTCGGTCGCGGCGTCGAGCCCCATTTTCACCCAGCTCGCCTGAAGGTTCCCGACCGTACGGCCGAGCGCAAGACGGAAGGCCGCGGTGTGCTTGAGGTTCTCCTCCCTGGAGATCTCCTCGATTCCATGCGTCCTGCCGAGCAGCGTGTGAAACGGGATGAACGACAGCGGGACGAACTCGGTGAACCCGCCGGTGCGTTCTTGGAGCTCGCGCACAACCCGCATGTGCTCGGCGAGCTCCCACGGCTCTTCGATGTGACCGAACATCACCGTCACGGTGGAGCGGATTCCCACTGTGTGGGCAGCCTCGATGATCTCGACCCAGCGGGCCACGGGCAGCTTGTTGGGCGATATGCGCTCTCTGACGCCGTCGTGAAGGACCTCCGCGGCGGTCCCGGGAGTCGACCCCAGCCCGGCCTCCCGCAGACGCTCCAGCACGCGCCGTGGGGGGAGGCCGCTGACGTCGCACATGTGGGCGACCTCCATCGGCGAGTAGGCGTGCAAATGGATCTGTGGTGCGAGCTCGCGCGCAAACCGCAGCCACTTCTCGTAGTCCTCGAGCTGCCAATCGGGGTGGATCCCCGACTGGATGCAGATCTCGGTCGCGCCAAAGTCCAGGGCCTCCTGAACGCGGCGAGCGAACTCCGGCTCGGAATGCTCGTAGGCGTCCGGCGACCGGCGTGACTGGCCGAAGCCGCAGAACGCGCAGCCGACAACACATATGTTCGAGACGTTGATGTTCCGGTTGACCACGAACGTGACGGTCTCCCCGGCAAGCTCGCGGCGCAGTTCATCCGCGGCGCTGCGCATCTCCTCGATGACCTCCGGGCGGCGCTCGGCGAACAGGGCGGTCAGCTCTGAGGCGGTGAGCTTCTCGCCGTCGCGCCCGCGAGAGATCGCCCGCGGCGCCATATCGGCGGACACGTTGACCGCCTCCCGTCGCCCGGAGCCGCGTCGCGGGATGAACGACCAGTAACAACGCTTGATCACGTCGAGCACAGCCTGGGACATCCACTGCGGATCGATGTACTCGGGGTACACGCACAGGCGCTCGGTCAGCGCCAGACCCTCTGAATGGAGCTGCTTTCGGACGTGCGCGGGCGAGGGAAACGGGTGCTCGGGTGAGATGTGATCACCGTTGGCGCTGAGACCTCCGAGATCGGTGGCGCCGGCACGCACGAGCTCGAGCCACCAGTCCGACAGGTTCGGCGGTACCTGGATCCCCACCTCTGGCAGCAGGCGGCGGGCTTCGGAGACAAGGCGCTTCATGTCCTCGATCGTCACCGGACACGACCACGCGGGCGCGTCCAGTGCCGGACCGCTGGCCACGCCGGTCTGCCAGTACGCACGCGCGGCCTCGTCGGCGATCTGCGCGGGCTCGCGGCCGTAGTAGCTCTGATGAGGCACGAAGTTCTGGAGGATCACTTCCTGGATGTGCCCGTAGGTCCGGTGAAGCTCGGCGAGCGCCTCGAGCGAGGCGATGCGCTCGTCCTCCGTCTCGCCGATCCCCACGAGAATCCCGCTCGTAAATGGGATGCGGAGCTCGCCGGCGGCGGCGATCGTCTCCAGACGGTGCGCCGGGTGCTTGGTGGGCGAGCCGGCGTGAACCGTCTCCATCAGGCGCTCGGAGATCGACTCGAGCATCAGCCCTTGTGATGCCGTGACCTCGCGCAGCCGCCCCAGGTCCTCCTCGGACAGGACTCCCAGGTTGGTGTGCGGGAGGAGCCCGCGCTCGAGCGCTTGCTCACATGTCCACACGACATAGGAGGTGAAGTCGTCAAAGCCGTACTCGGCGAGCCGCGCCGCGACTCCTGCGTTGACGTCGGGCTTCTCGCCGGTCAGCACCAGCAGTTCCTTGACGCGGTGCCGCGTGGCGGCCTGGTGCAGGATCCCCTCGACCTCCTCCGGCGAGTAGAGGTGCGCCTTGTGGGTCGCGAACGCGCAGTACTTGCAGTAACACCGGCACGTCCGCGACAGCGACAGCGTGAGGTTACGGCTGAACGTGACGCGTCGGCGCATGCGCTCGGGGAATCCTACGCCGTATTCTGGCCCCGCCCATGAGAACGCTCGTGCCCATCGCCGCCCTGTCATCCCGAGCCAGGCGCGGCTCGTTGGCGCTGCTGCTGTTGGGCGTGGTCGCAGCCGGATCTCTACTCGAGTCGCTGAGCGGATCCTCCGGTGGTAGGCCCCGCGTGCGCAACGCAACGTTGGTGCTCGATTTCACCCCGAATGCGGTGCATGCCGGCATCTACTCAGCGCTCGCTCACCACTACGACCGCGACGACGGCATCCACCTCAGCGTGACCGTCCCCGCCGCAACGACGGATTCGATCGGGCTGCTCGGGAGCGGACGTGTGGACTTCGCGATCCTCGATCTCCATGACCTGGCGATCGCCAGGCAGCGCGGAGCGGACATCGTCGGGGTGATGGCGATCGTCGAGCGGCCGCTGGCTGCGGTGATCGCCGCGCCTTCGGTCACCTCGCCCCGCCAGCTCGCCTCCAGGACGGTCGGAATCACCGGAGTTCCTAGCGACACCGCGGTGCTCGACTCGATCGTGCGAGGGGCGGGCGGAGACCCAGCGGCGGTGCACACGATCACGATCGGCTTCAATGCCGTCGCCGACCTGCTCGCCGGCCGGGTGGCGGCCGCGACAGCGTTCTGGAACGACGAGGGCGTGACGCTGTCTTTGCGCCGGCCCGGCTTTCACGTGTTCAGGGTTGACAGCTACGGCGCGCCCGCCTACCCAGAGCTCGTCGTCTGCGCGAGTCGCCGGCTGCTGAACCGCGATCCAAATCTCGTCGCCTCGTTCGTTCGCACGCTCAGCTACGGCTATGACTTCACGCTCAGCAACCCGCAACGGAGTGCTGCCGACCTCGAGTCGTTCGCTCCGGGCCTCGATCCGAGGCTGGTGAGCGCCCAGCTGAACGCGCTGATTCCCGCGTTCACCGCTCCTGACGGCAGGGTCGGCGAGCTCGACGCGGGCGCTCTGCAGGCCTGGGCCGCCTGGGAGGCTCACTTTCACATCGTGGCGCGCCGGCCGGACGTCGTGCGGATGTTCGATCGAAGCTTTACCGCCCTGACAGCCTCACCGCTGGGCGGTCAGTAGGCCGTCGAGCAGCCGGCCCCCCTCCCTAGCCATGCGGGAGCGCGGGACGACCAGATCGAGTCCGGCGCGGTTCGCGAGCTGGCGGACATCCGTCTCGACGTGGGAATAGAACGCCAGGACCCTGACCCCCGGGGGACGGGACTCGCGAACATGCTGGATCCGCTCGGACGCGTCCGAGGTCAGATCGAGAACGATCGCTTCGGCGCCCGGGAGGGAGTCGCGTAACGTTTTGAGGTCAGCGACGAGCACTGCCGCGTGCCCCGCGGCGCTGAGCTGGGCGAGCACATTGGATCCGAACAAGAGGTCCGGGACGTACGCGACCACGCGGGCCAAGGCAACCCCTACTGGGCCCTGATCCGCCTGAATTCCTGGCGCACCGATTCGGGCCTTCCCCACATCTGGGTCACCTCCGCCCGCCCGGCGCGCTCGTCGCGCACCGCAAGCTCGCCGCTGATCTCAGCATCGTCGAGGAGCTTCAGCGAGGTGTGGACCGCCGGCGTCGATGCGGCATGCCCGAAGCGGTGGGCTACCAGCAGTCGCCAGTGCCAGTCGTACTTCGAATACGGCTGGGCGTTGCAGGCAGCGAGCAGGACCGCGGCATCGACGTAGCGTCGCTCATCGAAGATCCTCAGATCTAGCTCGAGGTCCGTCCAGTCGTCGGGCAGCGAGGCGACGATCTCGTCGAAGGTTGCCGCGAGGCCCATCAGCCGATGAACAACTGCTGGTAGATGAGGAACACGTTCAGGCCGGTGATCAGGATCGCGCAGCTCCAGGCGACAACTGTAGTGAGAGCACGATTTACGTGGACACCCATCAGCTCGCGCCGGCCCGTCACGATTACCAGCGGGATCAGCGCGAACGGGATCCCGAACGACAGCACGACCTGGCTCAGAACGAGCGCGCTCGTCGGATTCATGCCGATCGCGAGGATCGCGATCGCAGGGATCATCGTCACCGCTCGGCGGACCATCAGTGGAATTCGCCTGTTGATGAAGCCGGCCATGACGACCTGACCGGCGTACGTGCCAACGCTCGAGGACGAGGCACCCGAGGCAAACAGAGCGACCGCGAACGCGAGCGCGGCGGTGCCGCCGACGAGCCGGCCAAGCTCCGCGTGGGCCTGGGGAATCGTGGTGAGGCCCGACAGCGCAGGCGTATGGAACAGCTTGGCGGCAACGGCGAGCATCACGATGTTGATGAGCCCAGCAAGACCGAGGGCGATGACCACGTCGAGGCGCACGAAGCGGAGGACCCGCGAGCGCTCTGAATCATTGCTGACAGGCACTCGCCCGTTGGTGAGCGCCGAATGCAGGTAGATGACGTGCGGCATGACTGTCGCGCCGAGGATCCCCACCGCCAGGTACAGCGAGCTCGTGCCGCTGAGGCCCGGGATCAAGCCACGCAACGACTCGTGGACCGAGGGCCCGATTTTCAGCGTCTCGTACAGGAAGCCCGCGAAAATCACCGCCAGCAGCGCGGTGATCGCTAGCTCGAAGCGCCGGAATCCGTGTCGCTGAAGCTCGAGAATGCCGAATGCGATGCATCCTGCGATGAGCCCCGCGGGAAGCAGGGGCACCCCGAACAGTAGGTTCAGCCCGAGCGCGGCGCCGAGGAGCTCGGCGACATCGGTGGACATCGCCATCACCTCGGCCTGGATCCACATCCCCCAGGTAACCGGGCGGGAGTAACGCGATCCGACGATCTCGGGGAGGCTGCGGTCGGTCACGACTCCGAGCTTGGCCGAGAGGTACTGGACCAGCATCGCGATCAGGTTCGCGGCCAGCACCACCCAGAGCAGCAGGTAGCCGAACTTGGCTCCCCCCTGAATGTTGGTCGCGAAGTTCCCGGGATCGACGTAGGCGATCGACGCGACGAACGCCGGACCGAGCATCGCGAGCGTTGCGCGCAGGCGACCACGGGCCAGCAGGTGCTCGAGCGGGGTGGCTACAAGCGCCGACGACGGCAGCGCGACGGCGGCGGAGTCCGCACCGACGGCTTCGAGCGCGGGCTCCGCGATCGCACCGACCGGCGGTGTCATCGGTGCACCTCCACTCGCATTGCACGCGCCAGCGCTCCACCCAGGACGTGGACGTGGTCGCCGAAGCGTACGAACAGCGGTCCGTCGAACGGCTGCTTCTCAATCACCTCGAGCTCGTCGCCAGGCGCGATGCCCCGCTCCGCGAGGAACCGCAGCATGTCCGGATCGGAGTCAGAGATCCTGGTGAAAATGCCGGCTGCCCCCGCCTCGAGCGCCTGCAGCGCAAGCGTCGGGCGCTCCTCGATCTCCAGCGCATCGGTCGGGATCGGATCGCCGTGCGGATCGTGGGTCGGGTTGCCGAGCTTCGCTGCGATAAGTGCCTCGAGCTCGTCCGAGAGGACATGCTCGAGCACCTCTGCCTCGTCGTGGACGCGGTCCCACGGTAGCCCCAGGCTCTCGACCAGGTACAGCTCCAGCAACCGGTGATGGCGCATCACCTCGAGCGCGACCCGCCGTCCGCCGTCGGTCAGCGAGACGCCATGGTAGGGCCGATGCTCCACCAGCCCGAGCTCGCCCAGCCGCCTGACCATCCCTGATGCGGAGGCCGGCGTGACACCGAGGCGCTCGGCGAGCGCGTTGGTGCTGACTGCCTCGCCCTCGCGAACCTCGAGGGCATAGATCGCCTTGGCGTAGTCCTCGATCGCCGCCGAGGGCGCGATCGCATGTTCCTGGGCGGCCATGTTCCAATTATGGCACGCCTAAATTTGATTTCGTTCAGAGGCGCTTGTGCATGTTGATCGAGCTCTCGTCGTAGCCCATGCGGTCCTCCCAGAACGGGACCAACAAGGGGCTTGCCCGGAAGGCGGTCGTCTCAGCGCTGTCCGCACCCGCGTCCCGACCCCAGGCCTCCGCGGCTTGCACCAGGCGACTCCCAACTCCTTGCCTGCGGTAACCGGCGCTCGTAACCAGGTACTCGATCCGCAGGCGCGCGTGCGCCGGATCCGGCGTGAGGTCTTGTTGAGCTTCGTCGGCGGCTGGTAGGAGCCGCGCGATCAGCGCACCCACCACCTCGCCACCGGTTTCGGCAACGAGCCGCAGCGAAGCGCCCTCGGCGCGTTGGCGGTCGACGGCTAGGTCCGGGTAATAGCGTGCGACCTCGTCGTGAATGCGGGCCAGACCCGGCTCGTCGCCAGGCCGCGCCTCTCGCACCGTCACGGCGTCAGTGTCCATTGACCCCGTAGTGTGACGCGGCGCTCATATCCTTGGAGGGACGATGAGCACCACCGCCGCTCTGAGCACCGAGTACCAAGCGATCACCGAGGCGTGCGGGCTGCTCGACCGCTCCGATCGCGGAAAGCTTGCGCTGTCCGGCGCGGAGGCCAAGAGCTTCCTCCAGGGACAGGTGACCAACGACATCGAGGCGCTGGTCGAGGGCGCGGGCTGCTACGCGGCGTTCCTTACCCCGAAAGGCAAGATGCTCGGCGACCTTCGCGTGCTCGACACCGGAGGCGAGCTGCTGCTCGACACTGAGCGCAGCGCGCTGCAGGCGCTGTTCAACATGATCCGGCGCTTCAGCGTCGGTTATAACACCGAGCTTCACAAGCGCACCGTGCAACGCGGGCTCCTCTCCCTGATCGGACCGAGCGCCGATGCTCTGCTTGCGGACTCGGGCCCCGAGCCGACCGAGCACGCTCACCGACCGGGGATCGTCGGCGCCGTGAGCGCAAGAGCGATTCGCACCGACATCGGGATCGACCTGCTTTGCGATGCCGCGGATACGGAGACTCTGGCCGAGCTCTTGGTCGAGCGTGGCGCGCTGCCCGTCTCGGAGGGCGCCACCGAGATCGTCAGGGTCGAGCGGGGCCGCCCGCGATACGGCGTCGACCTCGACGAGAGCGTGATCCCGCAGGAAGCAGGCCTGAACGAGCGAGCGGTGTCGTTCACCAAGGGCTGCTACGTCGGCCAGGAAACCGTCGCCCGTCTGTATTACCGCGGCAAGCCCAACCGCCACCTGCGCGGGCTGCGAAGCGATGGGCCGCTGAGCGCCGGACAGGAGCTGCGCCTCGATGGCCGGGTAGTCGGCCGGGTGACCAGCGCCGTCAGCTCACCTCGCCTGGGCGCGATCGCTCTGGGCCTCGTGCGGCGCGAGGCGCCGCCTGGATCGCGCGTCACCGTCGTCGACTCGGGCCGCGACGCGGCGGTCGTCGAGCTCCCGTTCGCCGCCGAGTAGCTCGGCGAGCAGTCCTTCGAGCGCCTCGCTGTCGGGTCGGGGGTCGAGCGAGCGCTCCGGCGTGGCCGGGTGCGACGCCAGCCAGGTCGCGAGGATTCGCACTTCGTCAATCTCATCCGGCGGCACGTGCGCGCCGAGCTCGCCGGCGCGGGGAGCTCGGCGCAGCGCCACCTCGGTTCGCCAGGCCAGCTCCTCACACCCTCCGGCTACCGCGCCCCAGTCGGCCAGTCGGCCATCGACGATCCAGAACGCATCGAAGCAGGGCTTCGTCGGGTGCCGCGCCAGCACCAGGCGAGGCCGGACATGCGTCGCCTCGAGGACCCCGTCGAGCCGGCCCAGGACCACGCTCAGCCGGCGCGCGCGGCGGCGAAGCCAGGAGGCGCGCTCGTAGAGCTGTCGGGCAGCTGCGTCTCGCATCTGCGCCTCGACATGCGCCACAATCAGCTCCCGCGCGTCGCCGCCGCCAACGAACACCCGCAGAGCCTCGTCGAGGCGCCTGCGGTAGAGATTGGGGTCGAGATCGCCGAGGCACGGCGAGAGGCACCGGCCCATCTGCCCGTAGGCGGAGGGGTGCTGGCGCCTGGCGAGGCGGCGCCCGCAGTGGCGCAGCCCGTACAGCGAGTCAAGCTGTTCGACCAGCTCGACCGCCAGACGGCGCCCGCGAAGCGGGCCAATCGTGACGGCGTGGCCGGCCGCCGGCTCGGGGGCCACGTCGATGATCGGAAACGGAATATCGAGCCGGCAGCGGATATAGACGAGGCGGTCATCGCGCTTGCTCAGGCGGATGTTCCCCGGCGGGTGAAGCTCCTTGATCAGCCGGTTCTCGAGCACCAGCGCGCCGAGCTCGGAGTTAGTGGCGCGATAGTCGACGATCGAGGCGTGGGTGCGCCAGTCGCCGTCCTGTCCACTGCTGCCCGCGAGCGCGGCAGCGGGAGCGAAGTGAGCCCGTGCGCGCGTCCGGATCGAGATCGACTTCCCGACGTACAGCGGCGCTCCGGCGGCGTCGCGGAACAGGTACACGCCGGGATCGCGGGGGAGGTCGGCAAAGTCGAGCTTGGGGATCGGTCTGAGTGCCCTGGTGGGACGGCGGGACGCCTTTCGAACGGAGCGCCGCGGAGCTAGTAGCGCGACTGCATCGCCGATCGTCACGGCGTTTGCACACAGCCGCGGGAACAGAGCACACAGGACCCGGGCACATGTCTCGGCGTCGGCCAGCGCGCGGTGCACGGCACGTACCTCGACCCCGAGGGAGTCGGCGAGCGGCGCCAGGCCTCGCTCGCGCTGGAGGGGCAGCAGCGCTCGCGCCAGCCCAGCGGTGCAGAGCACGGGCGGGTCTGGCCAGTCAAGGCCGATCCGTGCGAACCCCTGGCATAGGACCCGCCGGTCGAACGGAGCATTGTGGGCGACCAGGACGCGGCCTCGCAGGCGAGCCTCCAGGCTCGGTAGGACCTCCTCCAGCGCGGGAGCGCCGTCGACCATCGCCTGCGTGATCCCGGTGAAACGCTGAATGCCTCGCCGTAGCGGTCGACTGGTGCGAACCAGCGATGACCAGCGGTCGTGCAGCTCGCCGCCGCCGACGAGAACGGACCCCACCTCGGTCAATTCGCAGTCGTCCCCGCCCAGGCCGTTGGTCTCGGTGTCGACGACGAGGAGCTCGGCGCTCGCGATGGGTTGATCGAGCAGCGGCAAGCGCCGGGTGATACGCCCCGGCCCGGACGGCATGCACGAGCGCTTGCGCAGGGAACGACCAAGCCGGGTGTAAGGAAGCTGCCAATCGCAGCGTCGTGCAAGTGACTAGCGGATTGTGATGACCGTCCCTGCGGGTAGCATGAACTCAATCGAAGGGAAGGAGCTGCTGAGTGACGACCATCGCCGCCCGTAACGCCGACAGGCTCCGGGAGCTCGACGCGGGGACACGCCGGGCGTGGGGCGTTTACCGGGAGAAGCTCAGCGAACTGACCGGCGAGGAGTACGACGCGGCCGAGCAGGAGTCCTGGGGAGAGCTCCAGCTCGAGCTCCGGCGTCTTGAGCGCCGTCGCGAGTCGCTGACTCGCCCCCCGGCCTGACGCTTCCCTGACTCGCCCCCCGGCCTGGCGCTTCCCTGACTCAGCCTCGGCCGGACGCTCGCTGACTCGCCGGCGGCTGAGCAACGCATAGCACGTCGGCCACGGCTGCGCGAAACTACCCGGCGATGCGCAGAACGTCGGGAATGCTCGCCGCCACCGCGCTTGCCGCAGCTGCGTGCGGCTCGAGCGGCGCTGCACTCACGCGGCCCTCACCGCCGGTTCCGCTCAACCTGACCGTCTACGTCAACGACTCACGGGTTTCGCTATCGCCTGATTCTGTAGGGGCCGGACCGGTCGTTTTCATCGTGACCAATCAAGCCAGAAGTGCGCAGTCGCTGACGTTGCTACCGGCAGGCAGCGCCGCCGCTCAACCCGTCGCCGCCACCGGGCCGATCAGTCCCCAGGGCACCGCACAGTTGAAGGTCGACCTCCACAGTCCGGGTGACTACACGCTCACCACCGGTGCCAACGGCGCCGACGGCGCCCCGCCGAGCCCGACAGCCGTCCAAGCGGCCACACTGCACATTGGTCCCTCGCGCCAAAGCGGCTCGAACGATCCGCTGCAACCGTAGCCCGCGCTAAAGCAGTGCCCGACCGTGCCGATAATCGTGGCTGAACCCAACCTGGAAGGAATCCCGCTGATGAAGAAGCTCCTCCGACTCGCCCTCGTCACATCCGCCGTCCTCTCTGTAGGCGTCGCGGTCGCATTCGCCGCCATGCCCAAGCTCGGCGGGACCTACGTCGGAGGCACGTTCAAGCATTCGCCGATTCGGATCACCATCGCCAGCAAGCCGGTGAAGAAGGGCGTCTACAAGGGGACCTTCTCCTACTGTGGCTACAAGGTGGGGATCTTCGTGGTCAAGGGACGCTTCGGAATTTGGAAGTACAACGTCGACTTCGGTCAGAAAGTCTCGATCTTCAGGGGCCACGGAGGCTTCAGCGATCGCCAGCACGCACACGGCACGATCGACCTCGACTTCACCAGCAACTGCGACGGTCTGCCGGGCACCTGGACAGCCACGCTGAAGTAGAGCCATCTCCGCCTCCGAAGGGCGCCACGGCCACGAACGCCGTACGATCTGGCCAGCGATGAACGGAGGCCAGGAAGTAGTCGTCGATCTGGGCCAGGTGGCGCACGTCGGGACCGAACCTGGCGAGCTGCCCCCAACGATGACGGCATGGGTGATCCGCGAGGATCGCCTGGGCGAGCCGCTCGATGCCTTCCAACTCGAGGAGATCGAGGTGCCCGAGCCGGAGGCATTTGAGGTGGTCGTGCGCGTGATGGCCGCCGGGGTCAACTTCAACAACGTCTGGGCGGCCCTCGGCGAGCCGGTTTCGGTGTTCCGCTACCACCCGAACGAGGATCATCACATCGGCGGCTCCGACGCCTCCGGGATCGTCTGGAAGGTCGGCCCCGGAGTAACCCGCTGGAAGCCCGGCGACGAGGTCGTGATCCACTGTAACCAGGCCTCCTACGAGGATCCCGAAGTCCACGGCCTTGACCCGCTGGCGGCGCCCAGCCAGCAGATTTGGGGCTATGAGACGAGCTGGGGCTCGTTCGCTCAGTTCTGCAAGGTGCAGGCCCAGCAACTCCTGCGAAAGCCCAAGCAGCTCGCGTGGGAAGAGGCCGCGGCTTACGGACTGACGTACTTCACCGCCTACCGGATGCTGATCGACCGGTGCAGGATCAAGGCGGGGCACCGCGTCCTGATCTGGGGCGCAGCCGGGGGCCTCGGCGTGTTCGCGACTCAGCTCTGCGCGCTGACCGGCGCCGACGCGCTGGGAGTCGTCTCGAGCGAGGAGAAGGGGCGCCTGGTCAAGCAGCTCGGCGCGGTCGACTACATCAACCGCCTCCAGTTCGCCGGGATGATGCGCCGCGGCGATGAAACACCGGAGGAGGAGCGAGCCCGATTCAAGGAGTCACGTCAGTTCTGCAAGGCGATCGGGGAGCGACTCGGCGGGCCTCCCGACATCGTCTTCGAGCACGTCGGGAAGGCGACGTTCCCGACCTCCGTGCTGGCCGTAAAGCCGTTCGGGAAGGTCGTGATCTGCGGTGCGACCTCTGGATACCAGCTCGACTTCGACGTCCGCTACCTGTGGATGCGCCAGAAGGAGATCATCGGCTCGCACTTCGCCAACGCATGGGAGGCGACGCTCGCCAACGAGCTGATCGAGGAGTCTAAGATCCGCCCCGTGCTCTGGCAGACGATGGGATTCGAAAAGGTCGCGGAGGCTCACCAGCTGCTTCGGGACAACAAGCATCTCGGTAAGATCGCGATCCTCGTCGGAGCCACCGAGGAAGGTCAGGGCAGGACTGCTGAGGGCCCGGGAGCGATCCGAGCCGAGGTTGGCGCATAGCGATGGCAGGGGTGGTGCACATCCCCTGGTACGCGACGATTCTGCGGCAGGACTCGCTCGCGCTCGAGGTCGCTCAGGCCGCGCCGATCGCCTTGCGCTACGGGGCCACCCAGTACTCAGTTCACCGCTCCCGCGACGATCGCTACAAGATCACCCAGATGGCCTGGTTTGAGTCCAAGACTGATTGGTACCGCTACTGGGATGGACCCGAGATGACCGAGTTCCGCAGGCGCAACAGTGGGCGCTACCAGATCCCGATCACCTACATCTGGCACGACGAGCTCGCAGCCGGAGCGCTCGGGCCAGAGGTCCAGGCCGAGCCCGAGCCCGAGCCCGAGCCGGCGCCAGCGGCCGCGATCTAGTCACGCGAGTCACTGGGCACAAGCCCTTGCACCGGCGTATGCTCCTTCTAGCATGACCCGCGCACACAAGATCGCGAACCTGATCGGGGTGCCGGCCCCGCTTGTCGGGTTGATAGTCGCGATCGCGCTGCTCTGGGACCAGGCGATCGGACCGCTCGAGCTCAGCCTGCTGGTCGGTCTGTACGTCATCACCTGCCTCGGCGTGACGCTCGGCTACCACCGGATGTTCACCCACCGCGCGTTCGAATCCTCGCGCGCTTTCCGGACGATCATCGCCGTGATCGGCTCGATGGCCGTGCAGGGCCCGGTCATCACCTGGGTCGCAGACCACCGTAAGCACCACGCGTACACAGACCAGGAAGGCGATCCCCATTCGCCACACCTCAATGGTCCTGGGTTCTGGGGTGGGGTCAAGGGGCTCTGGCACGCCCACATCGGTTGGCTGTTCGAGACCGTCGGAACCGCCGATAAGGAGCGGTTCGCTCCCGATCTCGTCAAGGACACGTCGCTGCGCTCGATCGAGAAGCTGTTCTGGCTGTGGGTCACGCTGAGCTTCGCGATCCCGTTCGCGATCGGATGGATCATCGGCGGAGGGTTCGGGACTGCAGTCACCGCGGTCCTGTGGGGCGGGTTCGTACGGGTGTTCCTGCTCCATCACGTCACCTGGTCGATCAACTCGATCTGCCACTTCTTCGGACGCCGGCGATTCAGCGTCGAAGACGAGTCGCGCAACGTGTTCTGGCTGGCTCCCCTCTCGATGGGCGAGGCCTGGCATCACAACCACCACGCGTTCCCGACGTCCGCGTTCCACGGGCTGCGACTGTGGGAGCGGATCGCCGACCCCACCGGCCTGGTGATCGCCGCGCTCGAGAAGCTCGGGATCGTCTGGAACGTCAAGCGGGTCAGCCCGGAGCGTCAGCAGGCGTTGATGCTCCCGCCGAAGCCGCGCAACGCGGCCCCCGCGCCGCTCAGCTGAGCCGGTCCTAGCTGGCCTCGAGCGGGGCCATCGTCAGGCCGGCGGTATCGAGCTGCTGCCAGTACCCCTCGGCGTCGTCGCGTGGCCCGCTCCACACGATCGCGCAGCCACTGCGATGAATCCGGTCCGCGAACCGGTAGCCCTCGGCGAGCGTCACGCCGGGAACCACTTGCGCGAGCGTCTCAGCGACGTGGTCGAACGTGTTGTACTCGTCGTTGAGCACGACGACTCGCCATGGTCCCCCCACCCCGCTCCCGGGTCCCGAAACCCGCGGCAGCTCCACCGTCTGAGACACGGGCGTCAGGATACCCGCTAGGAGGGCCCGCGCTACTGCCGGCCTGCGACGGCCTCCGTGCGCTTGCGCCAGTAGCGCTCGAGTCCGGCGTATAACTGCTCGGGTGCGGCCGCCTGCACGTAGGTCTCGAGGAGTCCCGGCTGGGCGCCGCGTTCGATCTCCTCACGCATGCCCACGACGAACGTGTCGAGGTCCTGCTCGCGGACGCGCTGCGCCCAGTCATCGAGGCGCCGTCCGACTTCACTCAGCTGTGCCTGCGCATCGTCGGCCTCACCGAAGTGCGTTATCGCCAAGCGCTCGGGCGCCCACGAGGCGATGCGCTCGATCGACTCGTGCCAGGCCTCGACGTCTATGTCAGGCGGGGGCGTCGGTGGGATCGTCAGCGACGAAGGGGAGATCCGGACACCCGCCACATCCCCCACGAATGCGGTGCCGTCGTGCAGGTAGGACACATGGTGCGATGCGTGACCGGGGGTGTACGCGACCTCGAAGCCGCCGTCGAGCCGCTCTCCCCCGCGCAGCTCCCGGAGGTTCTTCTCTCCGACCGGGAGCATCTCCCCCCAGAGACGGTCCAGATCGTCGCCGTAGAGCCGGTGGGCGCTCTTCATCAGCCGGGAGGGGTCCGCCAGGTGCACCGCGCCGAGCTCGTGCACGAAGACCTCTAGGTCAGGCCAGCGCTGAACAAGGGATCCGGACGCTCCGGCGTGGTCCAGGTGGATATGGGTCAGCAGCAGCGCGCGTGGGCGCTGCCCTCCAAGGGCTTGGAGCAGGGTCGGAAGGCATGAGCTGGGTCCTGGATCGATCAGCACATCGCCCACCTGCCAGCAGCCGATCACTCTTGGCCTGCCCAGGTGCATGAGGTCGATGATCCGCATCTAGCCCTCCTGTGGTCCGCTCGTCGCCTCCGGGCTCTGTGGTCCGCTCGTCGCCTCCGGGCTCTGTGGTCCGCGCGGCATCGCCAGCCCTTGCGTAGCGCTCAGATCCTCCGCCGCCGGGGGGAGCCGGTCCGCCGCCTCTGCGAGCGCAGCCAGCTCTCCCGCCAGCGCTCGGGCGTCCTGAACGATCCGTTGCCTCTCCGCCCAGATCCGCTCGGTGTCGGCGCCGAGCTCGATCACCTGACTTCGGCCCTGGGCGGTGATCGCGGCGGCCTCCCGAGCCGCCTGCTCTCTCACCTGCTGTGCCTCGTTGCGCGCGTCCGCTGTTATCTGCACGGCTGCATCGTGGGCCTGCTGAAGGATCGCCGAGACTTCGTCGCCGACCCGCTCGAGCGCGCGCCGGATGGCCGTCTCGGGGGAGCGAGTCGCTTGCAGGTCCTCAACGAGCTGGCTGGCCTCTCGCACGTAAGCGTCGACCGCGATCCGGTCGTAGCCGCGCAGGACCACAGGGAAATCGGGATCGTGCGCAAGCGACTGTGTCGCGGACGGGGTCGTTCGGGGCCCGGTCAGCTCCTGCGTGAGCTCGTCGTCACGCGCGGGTGGATCCTCTGCGGACATTCGTCGTGACCTTACCCCACCGCTCATACAATCCCCCCATGCCGGAGAGGCCTCCCCACCGCCTGCCCGAGCGCGACCGGCCGTGGATGATGCGCACCTACGCCGGCCATTCCGACGCGGCGCGCTCCAACGAGCTCTACAGACGCAACCTGGCCAAGGGCCAGACGGGCCTGTCGGTCGCCTTCGACCTTCCGACTCAGACCGGATATGACCCCGACCAGGAGCTCGCCCGCGGCGAGGTCGGCAAGGTCGGAGTCTCGATCGCCCACCGGGGCGACATGAAGACGCTGCTCGACGGGATCCCGCTCGATCAGATGAACACCTCGATGACGATCAACGCAACCGCGGCCTGGCTGCTCGCGCTGTACGTCGTCGTCGCAGAAGAGCAGGGCATCCCGCAGGCAGCCCTTCAAGGCACCACCCAGAACGACATCCTCAAGGAGTACCTGAGCCGCGGAACCTACGCGTTCCCGCCCGAGCCGAGCATGCGGCTGATCGCCGACACGATCGCCTACAGCGTCGAGCACATCCCGCGGTGGAACCCGATCAACATCTGCTCGTACCACCTTCAGGAGACCGGCGCCACGCCAGTACAGGAGATCGCCTTCACGCTCAGCAACGCGATCGCGGTGCTCGATGCCGTGCGTCGTCGCGTCCCGGCGGATGCGATGCCGAGCGTGTTCGGCCGGATCTCGTTCTTCGTCAACGCCGGTGTCCGCTTCATCGAGGAGCACGCGAAGCTGCGCACGATGGCACACCTGTGGGACGAGCTCGGGCGGGAGCGATACGGCGTGCAGGACGAGCTCCAGCGGCGCTTTCGCTATGGAGTGCAAGTCAACTCGCTGGGATTGACCGAAGCCCAGCCCGAGAACAACGCATACCGGATCGCGCTCGAGGCGCTTGCCGTCGTGCTGGGACGCAATTCCCGGGCCCGAGCGATCCAGCTGCCCGCGTGGAACGAGGCCCTCGGTCTGCCGCGGCCCTGGGACCAGCAATGGTCGCTTCGCCTCCAGCAGATCCTGGCCTACGAGACCGACCTGCTCGAGTACCCCGACATCTTCGAAGGCTCGAAGGTGATGGACGGGCTCGTGGCGGAGCTCGTTGCGGGGGCCAGGGAAGAGATCGCGGTGATCGCCGAGCTGGAAGGCGCAGTCGAGGCAGTCGACTACATGAAGGCCGGGCTGGTGGAGTCACACCGGGAGCGCCTGCGGCGGATCGGGACGGGCGAGCTGACGGTCGTCGGAGTCAACCGCTTCGACTCGACCGAGCCCTCCCCCCTTACCGAGGGCACCGACGGCGGCATCCTGATCGTCGACCCGGAGGTCGAGGCCGCACAGGTTGAGGCGGTGCAGCGCTGGCGCTCGACCCGCGACCAGCAGGCGGTCGACTCGGCGCTGAACGACCTCGCACAGGCTGCGGCCGACGAAGGCCGGAACATCATGCCGCCGACGATCGACGCTGCACGGGCCGGAGCGACGACCGGGGAGTGGGCTCAGACGCTGCGCTCAGTGTTCGGCGAGTACCGCGCCCCGACGGGCGTGGGCAGTGCGGCCGCGGTGTCCAGCCAGGCGATCGCCGAGCTGCGAGACGAGGTCGAACGGTTGAGCGAGGCCCTCGGGCGCAGAGTGAAGCTGCTGGTGGGCAAGCCTGGGCTCGACGGTCACTCCAACGGCGCCGAGCAGATCGCGGTGCGCGCTCGCGACGCCGGCATGGACGTCGTCTACGAAGGGATCCGGCTGACGCCGCTACAGATCGCGACCTCTGCTGCCCAGGAAGGCGTCCACGTCGTCGGCCTCTCGATCCTGTCGGGATCGCACCGCGAGCTGATCCCCGCGGTGCTCGACGCGCTCAGGGCCGCCGGTGCCGGAGAGGTACCGGTGGTGGTCGGAGGCATCATCCCGGAGAGCGACGCGGCCGCACTGCGAACCGCTGGCGTTGCCGCCGTTTACACCCCCAAGGACTGGGACATCAATCGCATGATCGCCGACATCCTCGTTCTGGTCGGCGAGCGCTACGGCGTCGGGCAGGCCGTGGGCAGTTGAACGACGCGGCCGCCGGGGGCCGCGAGCTCGGGATCCGGCTCCGGGAGCGCGACACGAGCGCCGCTGCAGCGGCGCTGAACCTGCTCGAAAGTCGCTCTCCGGCGTCCCGCGACCAGGCGAGGGCGCTGATCGCAGAGGTCTCGCCCTCCCGGCTGGGCGCCGAGCTCCCCGCGCACATCATCGGCATCACCGGGCCTCCCGGCGTCGGCAAGTCCTCACTCGTATCGCGGCTGATCTCGAACTGGCGAACCGAGAGCCGAACGGTGGCTGTCCTCGCGGTCGATCCGACCTCCCGCCGAACCGGCGGAGCGCTGCTCGGTGACCGCGCCCGGATCGAGGCCGATCCCCGCGATTCGGGAGTCTTCATCCGCTCGACAGCAGCCGGCGAGCGGCTCGGCGGCCTCGCGCCCGCCACGCGAGCGGCAGCGGGGGCGCTGGCGGCGGCGTTCGACCTTGTCGTGATCGAGACGGTCGGAGTGGGCCAATCGGAGACCGAGGTGGCGGAGGTCGCGGACAGTGTGGCGGTGGTTGTTCAGCCCGGCGCCGGCGACGTACTCCAATACCTGAAGGCGGGGATCATGGAGGTGCCCGACATCCTGGTCGTGACCAAGGCCGATCTGGGCCGTCTTGCGACGCGGACCGCGTCGGATGTGCGCGCTGCGCTTGGGCCTCTCGGGCGCCAAGACGTGGCGGTGCTCGCCGTGTCCTCGACGGCGCCACCGACGGGCATCGACGAGCTGGTGCACGCACTCGACGCGCACCGCGCATCCATCGACCTCTCCGCCCGGCGGCTCCAGGCTCGGCGCCGGGAAGCCCTATCTGAATTCGTCGAGGAGTACGGCGATCGGGGGCTCAGGGCACTCGGCGGTCGCAGGGAGGCTGAGAGCTGGCTGGCACAGCGGGACGCTGGACTCGACGCGATCGCGCTCGCCGGGCTTCTGGCCGAGCGCGCCGCCGGCGGCTGAGGGCTGTCTCGGGCACAATCGGCTCGATGCCCAGTGCCCCAAAAGCGAAGGTCAGACTGCCCGCGGAGCCGATCGCGGAAGGCTCGACCGCACTGCGTCCGTGGCGCGAGGGCGACATCCCGGCCATTGTCGAGGCCTGCCAGGACCCCGAGATACCGCGCTGGACACGAGTGCCGCATGACTACGGAGAGAGCGACGCCCGCGCTTACATGCTGTCGCGCTACGACGCCATTTTGAACGCCACGGGTGCACCCTTCGCGATCGTGAGTGCCACTGATCTCGAAGAGCTACTTGGCTCGATCTCGTTGTTCCGCTTCTCCTGGCCCAACCTGCGTGGCGAGGTCGGCTACTGGCTGGCCCAACCCGCGCGCGGGCATGGGCACGCCACACGCGCTGTCCGGGCGATCTGCCGGTGGGGCTTCGACACGCTCGGCCTCGGGCGGATCGACCTGCTTGCCGCCACTGGGAACCCCGCTTCGCAGCACGTCGCCGAGCGCTGCGGATTCACCCGTGAGGCGGTGCTCCGCTCGTACATGAGCGTCAAGGATGGCCGCCAGGACATGGTCGCGTTCGGGTTGCTGCGCGGCGAGGTGGAGTGAGCCGTCAGGCGCCGGTCAGTTGCTGAAACTCGGGGTCGTCCCGCAGCGACTCGAAGTCGGCATCGTCCGTCGCCCACTCGACGAGCTGGAGGCGATTCCCGGGCCGGGGACCCTCACCTGGCGGCCTGTGCGCCGTACGCTCGGCGTTCGCGCGTTCGGGTGCAACGCGTACACGGCGGCCTCGACGGGCGATGACGTCGTCGAGCCGCACAGCGAGTAGACAGCCGGTCACGAGGAGCTCTCTTCGTCGTGACGGGCCGGGCCGCATTCACGATCGACGGGCAGACGTACGGCGGTGGAAGCCCGGCCGGAGGTGGCGGAGTGTGGACCACCTTCGGGGCCTCCGGCATCTCTGGCAATACATCACAGTGAGCGCAGAGAGGCCACCCGCCATCCATGAGAGGTCTTGGTCAGCCCGATCGTTTCGAGCGACGCCTTCTGCCCGGCCGCCATGCTGAGCGTGATCACCGAAGCGCTGCTCCCCTTGACCGTCGTCGAGCCGATGCTGATCGCCGGGTTCCGGACGCCGCTCAGCGCGATGTTCATCGCACGCTCACAGGAGATCCCGTAGGACCTCAGGCGGGATACGAGCGAGGGCGCCAGCACGTCGTCGCAGATCCTGTGGTAATCGTGCGCCGCCGCGGTCCGCGCAAGCTCCCGCACCTTCGCTTTGACCTGGTCGGACGCGCTGGCGCCGCAGCCCGCACTCAGCAGGGCCGCGGCAACGATCACCGACAGTTTTTTCGGAGCGCTCAAGCTTTCTCAGTGGCGCAGGGTAGCCTTGGGTGGTATGGAGCGCGAGCCACTGAGCGATGGCCACGGCCGCCTGATCGGCGATCTCCGCGTGTCGGTGACCGACCGCTGCAACTTTCGCTGCCAGTACTGCATGCCTGCCGAGGGGCTCCCATGGCTCGAGCGCACGGAGATCCTGCGCTTCGAGGAGATCGCGCGGATCGTCGAGCTGATGGCGGCGATGGGTGTCGCAGACGTCCGGCTGACGGGCGGCGAGCCGCTGGTGCGCCGCGACTTCCCGCGGCTCGCGGCGATGCTGTCGGGGATCGAAGGGGTTCGCGACCTGTCCGTGACGACCAACGGGTTCCTGCTCGAGCGCGACGCGGCGGCGCTGGTCAGCGCCGGAATCAATCGCTTCAACGTGTCGATTGATTCGCTTCAGCGTGATCGCTTCTTCGAGCTCACGCGGCGCGACGCCCTGCCCCAGGTCCTCCGTGGTCTGGAGGCCTTGGCGAGCTTCCCCGAGGCGCACCCGATCAAGATCAACGCAGTCGCGATTCGCGGGTTCACCGAGGAGGAGGTGATTCCGTTCGCACAGTTCGCGCGGCGGACGGCGTATGAGGTTCGCTTCATCGAGTACATGCCACTCGACGCCGACCACGCATGGACCGCCGACCAGGTGCTGAGCGGCGCCGAGCTCCGCGCCGCGATCGATGCTGTCCATCCGCTCGAGCGCGAGCCGCGGGAGCCGCATGCGACCGCACGCGTCTACCGCTTTGCCGACGGCCAGGGGCGAATCGGCTTCATCAATCCGGTCTCCGAGCCGTTCTGCGGGGACTGCAATCGCATTCGCCTAACCGCCGACGGGCGCCTGCGGACCTGTCTGTTCTCGCTCAACGAGACGGACCTCCGCGGCCCGATCCGCGCAGGCGCCGGCGACGACGAGCTCGAGACGATCATCCGTGAAGCGGTGTGGCGCAAGGAGCTCAAGCATCACATTGGCGAGCCCGGGTTCATCCAGCCCGCGCGGACGATGTCCGCCATCGGCGGCTAGCGCCAGGCATCAGTTAATCCCTTCGCAATCGTTTCGCTCGATCATCTGATTCCAAATGGCCTTGCTCTTGGCGTTTGCGCTCCTCGCCGGCGCCGGCACCGCGATCACCCCTTGCGTGCTGCCGGTGCTGCCCGCGCTGCTGTCGGCCAGCGCCGTCGGCGGACGCCGCAGGCCGCTTGGCATCGTGGTCGGGCTTGCAGCGACGTTCACGATTGCGATCGTTGCACTTGCGCAGCTGGTCAAGGGCGTCGGTCTGGCGAGCGGCGCAGCCCGAGACGTGGCGATCATCGTCCTGATCGCTTTCGGCCTCATCATGCTGATTCCGAGTCTCGCCGCGAGGCTGCAGGCGCCGCTCTCGAGGCTGGCGCGGTTCGGCCCCCGGACCCGCGGATCCGGCTTCTGGTCCGGGCTCGGGGTCGGCGGCGCCCTCGGGTTCGTCTGCGCCCCCTGTGCCGGGCCGATCCTGGCGGCCGTCACCTCGGTCAGCGCCTCGAGTGGCGCATCCGCCCGGATCGTCGCGGTCGCGCTCGCCTACTCCGCTGGGCTCGGGGCGATGCTGCTCTTGTACGCGGTAGGCGGGCGGCTCGTGATCGAGCGCCTACGACGTTCACTGCGCGGTCACATCGTCGAGCGGGCGCTTGGATTGATTTTGCTGGCGACGGGTGTCGCGATGGCGGCGAACCTCGACGTGCGGTTCGAGGAGGCGCTGGCGAAAAACACCAGCCTTCCAGCTTTTCTGATCGATCCAACGCATGGGCTTGAGACCTCGGGCGCCGTACAGAGCAGGCTCGCATCGCTTCGCCCTGCATCACCGTTCGCCTCGCGCCAGCGGGAGGCCTCGGCCAATCCCGTGTCAGCCCAGGTTGGCGTATCGATTCCCGGCGTCCAGACGCCGTCGCTTCCGCACCTCGGGACCGCTCCGGAATTCGCCAACACGCAGCGCTGGTTCAACACTCCCGGCGGCCAGCCACTGACGCTCGGCCGGCTGCGCGGACACGTAGTGCTGATCGACTTCTGGACCTACACCTGCATCAACTGCATCAGGACGCTGCCGTTCCTCAAGGGCCTGTACGCCACCTACCACCCCTATGGGCTTGATGTGATCGGTGTCGAGACGCCGGAGTTCACCTTCGAGCAAGAGGCCAGCAACGTCCAGCAGGCAATCCGGTCAGACGGGCTCAGGTACCCGGTGGTCCAGGACAACCGGTACGGCACCTGGAACGCGTGGGGCAATCAGTACTGGCCCGCCGAGTACCTGGTCGATGCGCACGGAGCGGTCCGCCACACGCAGTTCGGCGAGGGCGACTACAAGAAGAGCGAGGCTGCTGTCCGGGAGCTCCTGTACCAGGCCGGCGTCCGGTCGCTTCCGGCGCCGATGAGCGCACACGCGATCATGCCCTCCTCGAATCTCCAGACGCCAGAGACGTACTTGAGCCCCGACCGGGCGCAGGGATTCGTCCAGCCGCTGAAGTCGGGCGTGCACGTCTACGGCTCAGTGCCCTACGTTCACCCGAACCAGTTTGCGCTCAAGGGAACCTGGAGCATCAACTCCCAGAATGCAACGCCGGTATCGGCGGGGGCGACGATCCAGGCGGGGTTCGACGCAGCCAACGTGTATCTCGTGATGACCTCCTCGGGCAACGCTCGCCGCTCGGTCGGGGTATTGCTCGATGGCAAGCCGATTCCGGCGGCGGACGCGGGCATCGACGTCCACGCCGGGACCGTGACGGTCCAGGGGCAGCGGTTGTACTCGCTCGTGTCGCTGCGCAGCGATGAGTTCCACGACCTGACGCTCGAGGTGCCGCCCGGCGTCAGCGCCTACGACTTCACGTTCGGATAGCGCCGGCCGACCATCGCCGACGCTTGAAGGAGGTCGTCGGGGGTGTTGACGTTGAATAGGACCTCCGGGTCCTCGAGCTCGACGATGCGGGGATGTAGCCCGGCGATCGCGTCCACCAGACGCACCGTCGGGTTTCTCGCCACATCGGCCAGGAGGACCGGAACGCTCGGCTGATAGCGGCCGAGAAGCGGCTGCACTCGCCCTCCGCTGGCCGCGATCACGGCCGGCGCGTCGCGGTCGTCGCACTCGGCGAACATCCGCACCACCTCCGCGGTCACGAACGGCAGGTCGGCCGCGCAGATCAGTACCGGCCTGCCGCCGGCGAGCGCGATCGCATCGGCGATGCCGATGAGGGGGTGATAGCTCGGGTGAGGCTCGATCCAGACCGTCACGCCGGGCAGGCTCGGCAGCTTGGTATCGGGCTTGGCGATCACCACCACCTCCTCGAGAACGCTCTGGAGCGCATGAAGCGGATAGCAGATCAGCGGCTTGCCTCGGAGCTCGACTATCGCCTTCGACCCCCCGATTCGTACGCCCCGGCCGCCCGCGAGGATCACGCCGATTGGCGCGGTCAGGTCGTGCATTCCAGGGCGCTCCCTGGGGTCGTTCACGGGGGGATCGTAGAATCACCACGATGGAGGGCTCAACATCGGTCCGCAGCTGGCTCCGTTGCTACCGCTGCTGGTCGCAGAACCTCGAGGTCCAGGTCCACTACGAGGGCATCCACCGGATCGATCCGGAGACCGGAGAACGCGGCGAGGTGGTCGACGAGATGCAGGAGGCGGTCGTCCAGTGCCTCGAGTGCATGCACGACCAGCCGCACCTCGGTTTCCACAACGGTCGGGTCGAGCCGATCGAAGACCGCTGGGAGCGGATGATCGCCGGAACGCCGTGGGTCGCCTCGTGCACGGTCACCGTCGATGCAGACGATGTAGAGACTTGCTCAGGACCCGAGGCAGGGGACGCGCTGTCATACGCGGCATTCGGCGACCACGGCACCCGCGAGTTCTTCACCCACGTGCGATTCCACAAGCACGACGAGGAACGGATCGTCGTGCACCTACTGGTAGAGCTCTATGCCCGCTCCCAGGAGGAGGCCACAGACGTCCTGTCGGAGGCCGCGCGCGGAACGCTCGCGATTACCTCGCTCGCAGAGGAATCGCGTCCGCCCGCCGCGACTGACGACGGACAGCACTGACCTGAACCACGATCAGCGCGAGCGCGACCGGGACGGTGGCCGGAAGCTCGTTGATGACCAGGAAAAGCAGGTCGAACAGGACGGCAAGAACGAACGCAGCCAGTGCCGCGAACCGTTGCCTGCGCATGTTCTCGGCGAACGCGGCGCCCAGCAGCGCCGCCACGAACAGGTCGCCGTAGCCCATCGACACCGAGCCGAAGATCTCGCTCTGCAACTTCGGAAGTCCGCCCCCCGGCTGAGCTGCCACAAGCGTCGCATTGGGCGACTGGAGCAGGTCGGAGACGACCAGCCAGGTGTCCGCAGCGGCCATCAGCACGATCCCCATCTTCAGCCACCCCGGGGGCGTGACCATCGACAGCAGCACGCCCAGCGTGACGCAGCTGAGTGCGGACAGCACCGCCGCGGCGGCCTCGCCGGCGAGCGAGCGGTGGGCCAGCCAGGCCACGAGGAACACGGGTACCGCGACCAGCGCGGCGAACGGCCGGGCTCCGCGCATAGCCCATCCCAGGGCCGCCGCGGCGAGCGGCGGCACCGCTACCAGCGCCAGGTAGGTCAATCCCGTCGCTGTGTCCGACACAAAGCGGATCGCGAACACGACCAGCACGATCGAGGCGATCGGAACGAGGCCCCAGGCCGGGCCGCGCATCCGTTCGAGCCGCGCCACCCGGGGAGTCGGCCGGGGCGCCAGCACCACCCCCGCCTGCAGCGCCAGTAGCGCTGCGTCAGAGGGGATGAAGGGGAGCGCCACGCCCCCAGCGTACGCACCTCGGATCGCTGGCCAGTGCGGAGCTCTAGCTCGAGCCACGACGTGGAGCAACTGGCTGACGCTACGTACTACGCTCGGACTGATCTCGTGCCGGGGCTGCCGGCTGAGGTTTACCGATATCGTGGCGCAGCTTGCCAGGCAAGGCGCCGGGCAGCATCTGCGACGCGAACACCAAACCGGCGATCATGCCCGATCGATCGCGACAAGTGAGGACTTCATGAGTGATTACGCAGTAGTCAATCCGGCGACGGGAGACACCGTCAAGGAGTACCCGACGATCAGCGACGAGCAGCTGACGGAAGCGATCGCCAAGGCTGACAAGACCCATCAGGAGTGGGCACCCTCCTCGACCGTCGAGGAGCGCGCAGCGCTCGTGCGGCGGGTCGGCGAGTTGCAGACCGAGCAGCGCCAACGGCTCGCCGAGATCATCGTGCGCGAGATGGGCAAGCCGATCGAGCAGGCTCTCGGCGAGGTCGACTTCAGCGCAGCCATCTACGACTACCACGCGGACAAGGCCGCTGCGCTGATGGCCGATGAGCAGATCGAGCTTCTCGAGGGCGAAGGCACTGCCTTCATCCGGCGTAGCTCACTCGGCGTCCTGCTCGGGATCATGCCCTGGAACTATCCGTACTACCAGGTGGCACGCTTTGCGGCTCCGAACCTGCTGATCGGCAACACGATCCTGCTCAAGCATGCGCCCCAGTGCCCTGAATCGGCCGAGGCGATGGAGCAGCTCTTCCGGGAAGCCGGCTTTCCAGACGGCGCCTACATCAACATCTTTGCCACCAACGAGCAGATCGAGTGGGTCCTCGCCGATCCTCGCGTGCAGGCTGTCTCGTTGACGGGCTCCGAGCGGGCGGGCGCGGCGGTCGCCGAGATCGCCGGACGGAATCTGAAGAAGGTGGTGCTCGAGCTGGGAGGGTCCGACCCGTTCATCCTGCTGAGCACGGACGACCTCGACTCGGCTGTCGAGTCGGCGGTTGGTGCGCGCCTGGAGAACTCGGGCCAGGCCTGCAATGCGGCCAAGCGGTTCATCGTCATCGACGAGCTCTATGAGCCGTTCATGGAGAAGTTCACCGCTGCCCTGACCGCAGTGAAGCCGGCGGACCCGAACTCACCAGACACCACCGTAGGCCCGCTGTCCTCGAAGCTGGCGGGCGACCGTCTCGAGGACCAGGTCAAGCGTGCCGTCGACCAGGGCGCGAAGCTGGTAGCCGGTGGCGAGCGGGACGGCAACTTCTTCGATACCACGATCCTGACCGACATCACTCCGGAGAACGACGCCTACCGCGAGGAATTCTTCGGTCCGGTGGCCTCGGTTTACCGCGTCGGGTCCGAAGACGAGGCCATCCGTCTGGCCAACGACACCCCGTTCGGCCTCGGCTCGTACGTGTTCACCAACGACCATGAGCAGGCGCTGCGGGTTGCTGATCGGATCGAAGCCGGGATGGTGTTCGTGAACGCAGTCGGCGCGGAAGGTGTCGAGCTGCCGTTCGGTGGCGTCAAGCGCTCCGGGTTCGGCCGGGAGCTCGGTCGCTTCGGGGCGGATGAGTTCGTCAATAAGAAGCTGATCCGCGTCGTTAGCTGAGACGCGGCGCCTGACGCGTACGACGGGTAGCTGGACGCACGCGGCGTCCAGCTACCCCGGCTCAGCTTCCGAGCCGGGCCTCGAGCGAGTCGAACTGGGCGCGCAGCTCGTCGGGCAGGTGATCGCCGAAGCGCGCGTAGTGCTCGTGCATCTGCGGCAGCTGTTCCTTCCAGCTTGCATCGTCGACCTCGAGCAGCTTGTTCATCGTCTCGTGGCTCACGTCAAGGCCGGTGGTGTCGATGCCACCCTCCCCCACGGGCGGCACCAGGCCGATCGAGGTCTCCCGCGCCTGTGCGCTTCCCTCGCAGCGGCGGAAGATCCACGCCAGCACGCGGGAGTTCTCACCGAACCCGGGCCAGAGGAACTTGCCGCCTGAGTCCTTGCGGAACCAGTTGACGTAGAAGACCTTTGGCAGCTTCGCGCCCTGGCGCTCTCCGGTCTGCAGCCAGTGGGCGAAGTAATCGCCCATGTTATAGCCGCAGAAGGGAAGCATCGCCATCGGGTCAAACCGCAGTTGTCCCACGGCTCCGGCGGCTGCGGCTGTCGTCTCGGAGGACATGATCGAGCCGAGGAATACGCCGTGACTCCAGTCCCGCGCCTCGTGAACGAGCGGTACAACGGTGGCGCGCCTGCCCCCGAACAGCATCGCGTCGATCGGGACGCCCTTGGGGTCGTCCCACTCCGGCGCAGCGGACGGACACTGGGAGATGGGGACCGTGAACCGGGCGTTCGGATGCGCGGCTGTTGTGTCCTCGTCGGGAGTCCAATCGTCTCCACGCCAGTCGATCGCGTGCGCGGGTGGCTCTCCGGTCATCCCCTCCCACCAGATGTCGCCGTCGTCGGTCTTGGCGCAGTTGGTGAAGATCGTGTTCCGCGAGACCATCTCGATCGCGTTGGGATTCGTCCGCGCACCGGTCCCGGGCGCGACGCCGAAGAATCCCGCTTCGGGATTGACCGCGTACAGGCGTCCGTCGGCACCGAACTTCATCCAGGCGATGTCGTCGCCGACCGTCTCGACCTTCCAGTCGGGAAGGGTCGGAACCATCATCGACAGATTCGTCTTGCCGCACGCGCTCGGGAAAGCGCCGGCTATGTACTTGACGCCGCCTTCGGGCGAGGTCAGCTTGAGGATCAGCATGTGCTCCGCCAGCCATCCCTCGTCACGGGCCATGATCGAAGCGATTCGTAGCGCGAAGCACTTCTTGCCGAGCAGCGCGTTCCCCCCGTAGCCCGATCCGAACGACCAGATCTCTCGAGTCTCAGGGAAGTGCACGATGTACTTGTTCTCGGCGTTGCACGGCCAGGGAACGTCCTCGACGCCGTCCGTGAGCGGCATGCCGACCGAGTGCAGGCAGGGCACGAAGTCGCCGTCGTCGCCGAGCACGTCAAGCGCGTCCTGGCCCATTCTGGTCATGATCCGCATCGACGTCGCAACGTAGGCCGAATCGGTCAGCTGCACCCCGATGTAGGAGATCGGCGAGCCGAGCGGACCCATCGAGAACGGCACCACGTGCATGGTGCGCCCGCGCATGGACCCAGTGAACAGCTCGGTCAGCGTCGTTCGCATCTCGCCGGGCTCGCGCCAGTGGTTGGTGGGGCCGGCGTCGACCTCCTTGCCCGAGCAGATGAAGGTCCGATCCTCGACCCGAGCCACGTCCGCCGGATCGGACAGCGCCAGGTACGAGTTCGGCCGCTTAGCCTCAGAGAGCTTCTCGAACGTCCCCGCCGCTACGAGCGTCTGCGCAAGCTGGTCGTACTCCTCAGCGGACCCATCGCACCAATGGACGTCGTCGGGCTGAGTCAGCGCCGCGACCTCGTCGACCCACTCACGCAGACGGGCGTGATTGCTAGTCGCTTGTTGCGTAGGGACGGTATGCGCCATTTGTGCTCGCTGGCTCCTTAATTTCCGGGGGTGTCAAGAATGCAAGCCTACCCGCGCGGACGCCGCTATGGGCCTGTTGGCACCGCTTGAACGCGTTACTGCGCTCCCGAGTCGCCCCGCCCGAGCGCGGCGCCGGGCTCGCGGCGCGGCACGAGCACCAGGCGTTTGAACTCGGCGACGAGCTCCCCGTCCTGGTTGAGCACGCGGGTGTGAACCCTGACCGTCCCGCGGTCGGGCTTTGACTGGGAGGGCTTGACCTCGAGCACTTCTGATTCGCAGAACAGAGTGTCCCCGTGGAAGACCGGCGCTGGGTGCCGGTGCTCCTCGGTGACGAGGTTCGCGATCGCCTTGCCGCTGACGTCGGAGACGCTCATTCCGAGCGCGAGCGAGTAGACGAGCGGCCCGACCACGACGTTCCTGCCCTGCTGAGACTCCCGGGCGTACACATCGTTTATGTGGAGCGGATGGTGATTCATCGTCAGCAGGCAGAACAGATGGTCATCGGCTTCGGTGACCGTCTTCGCCGGCCAATGCTTGTAGACGGCGCCCACCTCAAACTCCTCGAGATAGCGGCCGTACGGGTGCGCGCCGCTCGCCTCACGCGCTGCCTGGCCGGTCTCTACTGAGCTCACGCGCTGGAGGATGCCAGCTGGAGCCGACCCGCGCACGACGGGTCGGTCCTCGCCCGCCGCGGGGGCCCATCCCACCTTTGCGGAGTTCTTGTGACTTTACGTGAGGTTCGCACCGGGTGATCTGCGTCGCCTCGCCTGGCTGTCATGAAGATCGCATCCAAGCTCTCCACGGGCCTGTTGGGCCTAGTTATCGGCGGAACGCCGGTCCCTGCCGTGGCACTGCAGCGCCAAGCGCTCCCGCCGGGTTCGCGATTACGACGTTGGCCGCTGCTCCACAGACCATGCCTGCAACCACAGGGGCGGACGACATCACGAACCTCAGCGACGATGTGTTCGTCGGCTGGCAGAACGGTGTCGGCCCCAAGGGCGAGCCCAACTCGACCACGGGCCAGATGACCAGCCTGCTGGTGGAGTACAGCGCCTCGGGGCGACAGGTTGGAAGTTGGGCCCTCCCCGGCAAGATAGACGGGCTGGGGTCAGACCCCGCCGAGCATCGCGTGATGCGCCAATGCCAACACGACCGAGGTCGATGTCCTCAACGTGCATACGGGCCAGCTGACCCCGTTCGTCACGGGCCTTTCAAAGGCGAAAGGCCTCCTGTGGCTTCCCGGGCTGATCGCCGAAAGCGGACAACGAAATGAAAGCAGCGGGCCGGTCCGGGGCCGCCGCTCTTGCCTCAGACGGTCCGGCGCCGCGCCATCCGTTTCGATCGCACCGTTTTCGAGACCATGCACTGCATGGACCCCGAAGGCAGGGGTGGTCGAGAAACGAAAAACTTCAGCGCTTTCTCGACCACCCTCTGAGGCAGGCGGAGTTGGTGGCGCTCGCCAAGCCGGCAGCACGCGGTGTTCTCGCTCGAGCAGCTCCTCGGACTCGGCTGGACGAAGGGCGCCGGGCTCGAAAGGGCGCGCGCGGGGCACCTGCACCGCATTCATCTCGCCAGCACTCGGGCGGGCACTTCGCATTCGCGACCGTTGCCGATTCCCCGGGTGCGATCACCGAAGTTACTTTCACGCTCACCATGCGCGCCACTGGGCGCGAGGTGGAGCAACCGAGATAGGGAACCTCGTGCAGCTCTGCTCCTACCACCACCGACTCGTTCACGAGGGTGGTTTTCGGGTCGAGCCGGACGGCCTGGCCGGATTCAAGTTCCGAAGACCAGATGGGCGACCGATCGCAGACGCTCCACGCTGCGAGGTGGCCCGAGGAGCTGGACTGGTCCGCCAACACCTGCGCGCCGGATTGCGCCTGGATGGCGAGAGCTGCAAACCGATCTGCGCGGCGACCGGCTGGACTACGGCCTCGCGATCGATTCGCTGATGAATCGAGCCCGAGCCTGACCGCTCAGCTAGCGTTCGGGGGCCAGCGACAGGAGAGACGCATTGCGAAACCCGCGTGAGTTCGGAAAGCCACTTGCGATCGGCGCACCGGCGCCCATCCTCGAGATCCCCTTCAAGCCCTCGAGGATGATCCACTTCTTCGACCCCAGCAACGAGAAGATGGCTGCCAAGCTCCCAGAGCTCGCCGCGAAGGCGGACATCCTGCTCGGCAACCTCGAGGACGCCGTACCAGTCGACCGAAAGGAGTCAGCGCGCGCCGGCCTGGTCCGCCTCGCAAAGGACGTCGACTTCGGCGAGAGCTCGCTCTGGACAAGGGTGAACAGCCTCGAATCGCCCTGGGTGCTCGACGACCTGACGACGCTGGTCGGCGAGATCGCAGACAAGCTCGAGGTGATCATGATCCCGAAGGTCGAAGGACCATGGGACATCCACTACGTCGACCGGCTGCTCGCCCAGCTCGAGGCAAAGGCCGGCCTCCACCGCCCGATCCTGGTGCACGCGATCCTCGAGACCAGCCTCGGAGTCGTCAACCTCGAGGAGATCGCCACAGCCAGCCCGCGGCTTCAGGGGATGAGCTTCGGCCCAGCAGATCTCGCGGCCTCCCGGCGGATGAAGACCACCCGCGTGGGCGGTGGCCATCCTGGCTATCTGGTGATCAGCGATCCCGACCCGGACAACCCAGAGGCCCGCCGGGCAATGGCGCAGCAGGATCCGTGGCACTACTCGATCGCGCGCATGGTCGACGCCTGCACGTCCGCGGGAATCCTGCCGTTCTACGGTCCCTATGGGGACATTCGCGATGTCGACGGCTGCGAGGCGCAGTTCCGGGCCGCCTTCCTGCTCGGGTGCGTGGGCGCATGGTCCTTGCATCCGGTCCAGATCGAGATCGCGAAGCGCGTCTTCAGCCCGGATCCCGACGAGGTGCGGTTCGCCAAGAAGGTGCTCGAGGCGATCCCCGACGGCCGGGGCGTGCACATGATCGACGGCAAGATGCAAGACGACGCCACCTGGAAGCAGTGCAAGGTGATGGTGAGCCTCGCCGAGATGCTCGCGCATAAGGATCCCGAGCTGGCGGAGGCCTACGGCTTCGCCCCGGCGGCGGTGTAGTGCGGATCTCCGCCAAGGCGGACTATGCAGTCCGCGCCGCGGTCGAGCTGGCTGCGACGCCAGGCGAGCGGCCCGTCAAAGCGGAGCGCATCGCCACCGCACAGGAGATTCCGTTGAATTTCCTCGAGAACATCCTCAGTGAGCTTCGGCACGCGGGGATCGTTCGCAGCCACCGCGGCGCGGAGGGCGGCTTCCGGCTCGCCAGGGCGCCCGATCAGGTGACGATCGCAGACATCATCAGGGCGGTCGAGGGCCCGCTCGCGAGCGTCCGCGGCGGACCTCCCGAGGAGACGTCCTATCCGGGTGCATCGGCCGCGCTCCCGCGAGTGTGGATTGCGGTACGGGCGAACCTACGCAAGGTGGTCGAGAACGTCACGGTCGCCGATGTAGCCGGCGGCAAGCTCCCGGCGGCGATCGACCGGCTCGCTGAGAATCCGGACGCCTGGCATACACGCTGACGACGCCTGGCCTACACGCTGACGGCGGCAGGCGCGTGCACATAGACGATGTCGCCGGGAGTCAGCTCCAGGTCGGCCGTTTGCGCTCGCGTCAGCTGAGCCCGCGCCGCCTCTCCCCCGTTTAGCTCGAGCTCGATGCGAACCTCGAAGCCGAGATGCACCACGCGACGGACCAGCGCCTTCACACCGCCGTCGTTCGGTACCGGCGACAGTGTCAGTTCGTGGGGGCGCACCAGCCGATCGCCGAGTCTGCTGACCGGACCGAGGAACCCCATCACGAACTCGTTGGCGGGCGCGTCGTACACCTCACGAGGCGCCCCCACCTGCTCGATCCGCCCCGCGTGCATGACCGCGATCCGGTCAGAGACCTCCATTGCCTCCTCCTGATCGTGGGTCACCAGCACCGTTGTCACGCCCTGCTCGTCGTGCAGCCGGCGCAACCAGCGCCGGAGCTCGGCACGGACCGTCGCGTCGAGCGCCCCGAACGGCTCGTCGAGCAACAGGACCTGGGGTTCGACCGCGAGGGCCCGCGCGAGCGCCATTCGCTGCCGCTGGCCACCTGAGAGCTGGTCAGGACGCTGCCCGGCCCATTGGGTCAGGCCCACAAGCTCGAGCAGGTCGTCCACCCGCGAGCGGATCTCCTCGCGGGGGCGCTTGCGGATTCGCAGGCCGAAGGAGACGTTCTCGCGGACGCTCATGTGGGTGAACGCCGCGTAGTGCTGAAAGACGAAGCCGATCCCCCGATCCTGCGGGCGGGCAGCCGTCACATTCGCGCCGTCGATCAGGACCGTGCCGCGATCGGGGGTCTCGAGCCCAGCAATGATCCGCAGCAGTGTCGATTTGCCCGATCCGCTCGGGCCGAGCAGCGCGGTCAGCGAGCCCTCGGGGACCTCGAGCTTCACGTCTTCGAGCGCCGTGAACTCGCCGAAGCGCTTCGCGATATCGGTGACTTCGATTCTCATCGTGCCCGGGCGGTCCGAGGTCCCAGCACCGTCATCACGAGGACCACCAGCAGCGACATCACAGCCAGCTCGGTGGCAGCAGCGTACGCACCGGTTATCTGATCGCCTCCGATCTGCGAGTAGCGCTGGTAGGCGAGCAGTGGGAGCGTCAGCGTCGAGCCGGCCACGTTGGAGGAGACGACCAGCACGGCTCCAATCTCGCCCAGGGCCCTCGCCGTGGTGAGCACCACGCCATAGGCGACGCCCCACCGGATCGAGGGCAGCGTGACCCTCCAGAACGTCTGCCATGGCGATGCGCCGAGCGTCGCGGCGGCCTGCTCCTGCTCGTCCCCGACCTCGATCAGCACCGGCGCCACCTCTCGCACGACGAACGGGATCGATACGAACACCGTGGCCAGGACCATCCCCGTAGGCGCGTAGATGATCCTGATTCCGTGGTTCGCGAACCAGTTGCCGAACCACCCGGTTTGGCCGTAGACGAGCAGCAGCGCGAGCCCGACGATCACCGGCGAGACCACGAACGGGAGGTCGATCAGCGCGTCGAGCAACCGGACCAGCCGATCGTGCACGCCGTGCGCCAGGCGAGCGCCGACACCCGCCCCCGGCGCAAGCGGGACACGCCGCCGTCCCCGGACGAGCACCAGCGCGCAACCGACACCGAAGATCGTGTTGAGCGGCACCGCGATCGCGGCGATCAGGACCGAGAGCGACAGTGCGCTGATCGCGGCGGGGGTCGACATCCACCCCCACGCGGTCCCGATCCCGTGCTCGAACGTCCTCCAGAACACAACTGCCACCGGCAACACCAGCATCAGTCCCAGGTAGAGCAGAGCGACTGCCCGCAGCGACAGCCTGGTCCGGCGGCTAACGCGCACCGCGTGCCACCAGACGCATCAGGACCAGCACCAGCAGAGATACCGCCAGCAACACCACTGACAGCGCCGCCGCCGCTTGCTGAGAGTCGCTTTCGATGTCCGCGAAGATCACGAGGC
The DNA here is from genome assembly GCA_030948665.1 of Actinomycetota bacterium. Taxonomy (GTDB): domain Bacteria; phylum Actinomycetota; class Thermoleophilia; order Solirubrobacterales; family Solirubrobacteraceae; genus Palsa-465. Next base: position 37,436 of record JALYZY010000116.1, read on the forward strand.
TCGCGATCTGAACCTTGCCGACGATCAGCAGCAGCGAGCCGACTTCGCCGACGCATCGAGCGAACGCGAGCGCCGCGCCCGAGAGGATCGCCGGGCGCAAGGCCGGAAGCACGATCCGCCGGATTGTCGTCGCGTTCGAGGCGCCGAGTGAGGCCGATGCCTCCTCGACCTCCCTATCGAGCTCGAGCAGCACCGGCTGAACCGACCGCACGACGAACGGCAACGTCACGAATAGCAACGCGACCACGACTGCCGCGCGGGTGAACGCAAGGTGGATCCCGAACGGGCTGTCGGGGCCGTAGAGCGCGAGCAGCGTGAGGCCCGCCACGATCGTCGGAAGTGCGAACGGCAGGTCGATCAGCGCGCCGATGACGCGTTGCCCCGGAAACTCGTCGCGAACGAGCACCCACGCCACGATCGTTCCCATCACCGCACCGATCACCGCGACCAGCAGCGACGCTCCGAGCGTAACTCCGAGCGCCGTCAGCGCAACACTGTTCGTCACCGACGCCCAGAAGCTGCCGAGGCCCTGCGAGAACGCGCTCACCGCCACCGCGGACAGCGGGATCAGGACGATCACGCTCATGTACAGCGTGGCTACGCCCAGGCCGACGCCGCGCCGACCCGCGCGGACCCGAAGGCGTGCGCGCGCCGGCGCCGGCAGCGCGTATGCGTCAGCTGGAGGCAGTGGGCACCCCTGCCGCTGCTTCGATCTTGGTGACCAGCCCGGTGGATGGCGCGAAGAACTTCTTGGCCACCGACTTCCATCCGCCCAGCGAGTCGATCGTGAACAGCTGCGCCGGCGTCGGGTACTTGCTCGCGAACGTGGCTGACACCGACGGCAGGACGGAGCGGTAGCCGTGCTTGGCCCAGATCGTCTGCGCGGCCGGCGTCAGCAACCAATTCACGAACGCTGCAGCCGGGGCGGCATGCGAGCTGTTGGCAGTCACGGCGATTGGCGTCTCGATGAGGAGCGTCCGCGACGGGATCACGTGCTGGATCGCGATGCCCTTCTTCTCGGCCGCGATCGCCTCGCTCTCGTACGAGATCAGGACATCGCCCTTCCCCGAGGCGAACGTCTGCATCGCCGCGCTCCCGCTCGAGTCCTGCACGCCGACGTTCTTGGACAGAAGGGTGCGCAGGTAGGCAAGCGCCTGCGAAGGCGTCTTGCCCTCCTTGAGCTCGGCCCCGTAGGCGGCCATGATGTTCCAGCGCGCGCTCCCGGAGGTCGAGGGGTTGGGGGTGATCACGTCGATCCCCGGCTTGACCAAGTCGTCCCATCCGGTGATGTGCTTCGGGTTGCCCTTGCGGACGACGAGGGCCACGACGGAGTCCGTGACAATCCCCTTGGTCGGCCCCGCGTTCCAGGCCTTGGAGACGAGTCCGGCCTTGACTAGGCGAGTGATATCGGGTGTGGTGGAGAACGCCACCACATCGGCGGGCAGGCCCGTCGCGACAGCCCGGCTCTGGGCTCCGGATGCACCGAAGGACTCGGTGAACGCGCTGCTTCGTCCAGCCGGGGTGGCCTGATAGGCCTTGATCAGGACGTCGTATGCACTCTTCGGCGTTGAATAGGCGACCAGAGCAAGCTGCGCGTTCCCGCCGGTGCCGTTGGTCGACGATGTCGCAGCCCCATTGCTCGCAGCGCCGCCGCTGCTCGTCGAGTCGGAGGCGCCACCGCAGCCGGCCAGGGCCGGAACGATTCCGATTGCGCACACCAGGGTCAGCGCGCGCGACCAGTTACCGGCTCGCCATGTTCTTTTCATCCGCCTCGTCTTTCTCGCTCGGGGGGCAAGGCAACTCAGCAGCCAACGCCCCGGTCGTTAACTTTCTCAACTTAGATAGTAGAGATTATCGTATAAGTTGACAATGACGTTGCGGGCGCTCCCCCGTGATGCGCTTCGGTAGCCTCCCGCGCCCCGATGCGCTTCTTCGAATACGAATCGCGGGCGATCGTCGCGAAGGCAGGGATCCCCGTGAGCAGGCACGGGTTCGCGCGCACGCCCGAGGAAGCGCGAGCGATCGCGTCCGACATCACCGGGCCGGTCGTGATCAAGTCACAGGTTCTCTCCGGCGGCAGGATGAAGGCCGGCGGCGTGCAGTTCGCGGACACCCCCGATGAGGCGGCGGCACACGCCGAGCGTGTGCTGGGACTCGAGATCGGCGGTCACGTCCCGCGTGGCGTCCTGGTCGACGCGCGTGCCGCGGTCAAGCGCGAGCTCTACGCGGGGGTGGTGTGGGACGGGATCCGCAAGCTTCCGGTCTTGCTGTTCTCAAACATGGGCGGCATCGACATCGAGGAGGTCGCCGAGCACCACCCCGAGCACCTCGTCAGCGCGCACTTTTCAACGCTGCGCGAGTTCTCGGATTGGCAGGCCAGGCAGCTGATCGGCGCACTCGGTATCACCGGGCAGGCCCTCGCCCGGCTGACACCGATCCTGGTGCGCCTCGCTCGACTGTTCCTCCGCTACGACATGACGCTCGCGGAAATCAATCCACTCGGCGAGCTCGAGGACGGAACTTTCGTGGCGCTCGACGCCCACATGGACATGGAGAACGAAGCGCGACTGCGCCAGAACGCGATCCTGGCCGAGCTCGGAGTCGATGGCGAGGAAACCCGCCAGGCCCGCGAGCCCACGCCGTTCGAGCTTGCCGGCGAGGAAGTCGACGCGCAGGACCACAGGGGCGTCGCGGGTAACGTGACCGAGTTCGACGGCAACCTCGGACTCGTAATCGGCGCAGGTGGCGGGTCGCTGACCCTGTTCGATGCCGTCCGCACATACGGGGGACAGCCCGCCAACTACTGCGAGATTGGTGGCAACCCGTCGGTCGCCAAGGCGTCCGGACTCGCCAAGCTGGTGCTGAGCAAGCCGGGCGTCGACAAGATCGCGGTGATGATGTCGATCGTCTCCAATACGCGTGTGGACATCGTCGCGCGCGGCGTGATCAAGGCGTGCCTGGAGCTCGGCTACGACCCAGCGGAGAAGATCGCGATCTTCCGGATCCCCGGCGCCTGGGAGGAGGAGGGCTTCAAGATCCTCGACCGTTACGGGGTCGACTACGCCGACCGCTCGGTCTCCCTGCACGAGGCCGCCCGCCGAGCCGTCGAGCGCATCGGTCCGGCGGCGTCGCCGAGCGAGATCTGATGTCGATCCTGATCGACGAGCACACAACCTTCATCGTCCAGGGGATCACCGGGCGCGAGGCGGTGAACCTCACGCGAGAGTGCCTCGACTACGGGCGTGGCGCGAAGATCGTCGCAGGCGTGACGCCCGGCCGGCGAGGCCGTGACGTCCACGGCGTTCCGGTGTTCGACACCGTCGCGCAGGCGGTGGCCCACCACGGCGCACCGATTGACGGCTCTGTCGTCACGGTCCCCCCCGCGTTCACAAAGGACGCCGTGTTCGAGGCGCTCGAGAACGGCGTGAGGCTCGTGGTGATAGTCACTGAGCGGATCCCACGACGCGATGTCGCCGAGATGGTAGAGCTTGCATCGGAGCGTGGTGCGCGGATCATCGGCCCGAATTGCCTCGGAATCATCGTTCCCGACGTGATCAAGATGGGCGGTATCGGGGGCCCGGCCAAGGACGCTGCGAAGTCCTACTCCCCCGGGCCGATCGGTGTGATCTCCCGTTCAGGGGGCATGACCACCGAGATCTCCTCGACCCTGACCGCAGCCGGGCTGGGTCAGTCCACTGCTGTCTCCGCCGGAGGCGACGCGATCATCGGGAGCACCTATGCCGAGCTGATGCCGCTGTTCGAAGCCGACGAGCAGACGAAGGCGATCGTCATCTACACCGAGCCGGGAGGCCGGATGGAGGCGGATCTGGCCCGCTGGGTCACCGACAACCACTCGCGCCTGCCGATCGTGGCGTTCATGGCGGGCCGGTTCATGGACGAGATGCCAGGGATGAGCTTCGGTCACGCCGGCACGATCGTCGAGGGCAACGCCGACACGGCCGGCGAGAAGATCGCGCGCCTGGCGGAGGCGGGGATCTCGGTGGCAGAGGAGATAGCCGCTATCCCGGGGATGCTCCGCGGGAAGCTCGGGGCGCTGGTGTGAGCACCGCGTTGTTTATCGACGTTCAGGTCGACGCCTCCGTCGCCGGCGACCGCGAGCTCGCCGCGAAGCTTGCGGAGGTCTGCCCGGTAGACATCTTCCGGGCGGGCCCCGGGGGGGTCGAGATCGTGACCGAGAACCTCGATGAATGCGTCCTGTGCCGGCTGTGCCTCGATGCCTCCCCCCCAGGAGCGGTCCGCGTGATCAAGCTCTATGACGACGGCGCCGTTCTCGGCCAGGCCCGGTAGTGGCTCGGAGCAGCGCGATGTCCGAGATACCGAACCTGAGGAGCCGCGCGACAGTCGAGCTGACGATGTCCGATCGGGTGGCCCACGTGACGCTCAACCGTCCGCAAGCCCTGAACGCCTGGACCGCCGAGCTGGCCGCCGAGCTGCTCGACGTGCTGGGGGAGCTCGAGCAGGATCCAGAGACTCGGGTGATCGTCATCACCGGGGCGGGTCGGGCGTTCTCGGCTGGCGCCGATCTGAAGGCCGGCGCGCCGCCAACTCCCGAGGGCAAGCCGGACGTCGCGACCCGCCTGCGCACGGCATACAACCCCCTGATCCTGCGCGTTCGAACCCTCCCAAAGCCGGTGATTGCCGCCGTCAACGGACCGGCGGTCGGGATCGGCTGCTCACTCGCGCTGGCCTGCGACCTTGTGGTCGCGGCGCAGTCCGCCTACTTCCTGATGGCTTTCGTAAACATCGGACTCGGGCTCGACGGCGGCGCGTCGGCGACGCTTCCGGCCCGCGTCGGGCATGCCCGGGCGTTCGAGATCGCCTACCTCGGGGAGCGGATCCGAGCTCCGCAAGCACTCGAGTGGGGACTCGTGAACCGCGTGGTCGCGGACGAGCAGTTCGAGCCGACCGTGGCAGCGCTCGCAGCGCAGCTTGCCGCGGGTCCGCCCGGGTCCTACGCGAGCATCAAGCGCAGCATCAACCACTCGCAGTACCCGGACTTCGAAGCGCTGCTCGAACTCGAGGTCACGCTTCAGCAGCAGCGCGCGGAATCCTCAGACTTCGCCGAGGGAGTGCTCGCCTTCATCCAGAAGCGCGAGGCGAAGTTCACGGGGCGCTGAACGTGGCCGCGCCGGTCGAGGTCCGCGGAGCCACGCCGCACGACGTCGAGCGGGTCTTCGCCTGGATCGTCGAGCTCGCAACCTACGAGCGGGCCCCGGAGCAGGTCACCGGGACGGAGGAGCTGCTCGCCGAGGCGCTGTTCGGCCCCCACCCGAGCGCAGAGGCGCTGATCGCCGAGGTGGACGGCGCCGCCGCCGGCTTCGCGCTGTTCCACACCACGTTCTCAACCTGGGAGTGCCGCCCGGGGATCTGGCTGGAGGATCTGTACGTCCCGCCTGAGCGTCGCCGCCACGGCGTGGGTGTCGCGCTGATACGTCGCCTGGGCGAGATCACGGTCGAGCGTGGCGGGGCCCGGCTGGAGTGGGTGGTCCTCGACTGGAACATTCCCGCGATCGCCCTCTACGAACGGCTCGGCGGGAAGGTCCTGAGCGACTGGCGCATATACAGGCTCGACGGCGCAGCGCTCACCTGGGTCGCCTCGGGAGACGAGCCGGAGCGGTGAACCGTCCCCCGAGCGCCGAGCGTGTGCCGCTTCGCACCGTCGCGCTCGAGTGGGGGAAGATCGGAGTCACCGGCTTTGGCGGACCCCCGACGCACATCGCGCAGCTGCGGACGCTGGTCGTGGAGCGACGCGGCTGGATGCAGGAGCAGGAATTCGAGGACGCGATCGCCGCGTGCAATCTCCTGCCGGGACCGGCATCGAGCCAGCTTGCGATCTTCTGCGCCCAGCGGTGTGCTGGCGGGCCGGGAGCGATCGTCGGCGGCCTCGCGTTCGTAACCCCGGCGATCGTGCTGATGCTCGCGCTCTCGGTCCTGTTCCTCGCGCACGCTCCGCCCGTATGGATCCGCGGCGCGGGAGCGGGCGCCGGCGCCACGGTCGCGGCGGTTGCGGTGAAGGCCGGGGCAGGGCTTCTGCCCGCCAGCTGGGAGCGCGCCCGCGAGATGCCTGGCGGCTGCGCCCGGTGGGTGCTCTACGCCGGTGTGGGCGCGGCTGCGGCGGCAGTGGCCGGTCCGTACTTGGTCCTGATGCTGCTCGCCTGTGGCGGTTTCGAGCTGGCGGTCCGCCGGCACGCGAACGCTGGAGGGCGGCTGCTGGGAGTGCAGGGGCCGGTGCTTGCCGCGCTAGCCGCAGGGGGCATGCCCGCGTTGGCCTGGGTCGCCTTCAAGGTTGGGGCGCTCTCCTATGGAGGCGGCTTTGTGATCGTGCCGCTGATGCAACATGACGCTGTACACACATACCACTGGATGTCCGGAAGCCAGTTTCTCAGCGCAGTCGCACTCGGACAGGTGACGCCCGGCCCGGTTGTCGCGACCGTCGCGGCGGTCGGCTACGCCGCGCACGGGCTCGCCGGCGGGTTACTCGCCGCGGCGGTGGCGTTCTCGCCGTCGTTCGCTTTCGTGCTCGCAGGAGGACACCGTTTCGGTCGGTTGCGCGAAGACAGGCGCGCGCGTGCGTTTCTCGCCGGCGCAGGGCCGGCTGCCCTGGGGGCGATCATCGGCGCCGCAATCCCGCTGGCCGGGGCGCTGCAGGAGACCTGGCAGCTGCTGGTCCTGGCCGGGGCGGCGATGGCGTTGCTGGTTGCGCGGCGCGGAATCGTGCTGACGCTGCTCGCCTCGGGACTCGTCGGCGTCGCCGTCGCGCTCGCGGGCGGCCCAGTGCCCCGGTGACCCGGCGCGGCGATTGCGCGCCCGGTCTGAGCGCTTAACGGCCGGTGTCCTGCGGTGAGTGGCCGAAGAAGCTGATCACCTGCTGGATTCCGCTCGGGCGGTTGGCGTAGCGCATCGTGAACCGGAGGAGGCCGGGCACGAACGTGATCCGCTCAGCCGTGGCGCTCGAGTGCCAGCCGGCGGGGTTCGTGCCCTGTGCCGCTTGGAGCACGTTGCCCGCCTGGTCCATCGCGGTCCACAGCAGTGTTCGGCACAGCGTCAGGTTCCCGCCGCCGCAGTAACGCACCGCGTACTTGCCGCGCACGGGCATCCCCAGCATCGTCCGCAGGTCCTTGTCCATGTAGATGTGCCAGCCGGTGTACTGCCCACCCGGCGGCTGGTCGTACTGGCTGTCGAACGAATTCAGCTGGCTCGACAAGGCCGGTCCGAGCACCGTCTGGGCCCACGCACTTGCCAGCAGCGGCCACGCAGTGTCCATGATCGCCGCGCCCGGATCGGTGATCTGGCCGATACCCGTCCGGTCTGTGCGATCGAGCCGGCTGCCGCCATGGCGGCGCCACGCGTCGAGCAGCGCGAGCATCTCCGCGTCGCGGGCGTTCGGAGCGCTACCGCCGTGTAGGAGCTTGGAGAGGACCGACTCGAAGGTCATCTCGCGCACGTCCTGGGTCGCCGCGGCGTTCATCGCAGACACGACCCGCGCGGGAGTCAGGTGCCGGCCATGGCCGAGATTGTTCAGCAGCAGGTCGACCCGCTGTAGCGCGCCGAGTGACCAGTTGTCGTCGGGCGCCTCGTAGCCCGCCTGCGGCCGGTTGTTCCAATTGACGATCTGGCCGGTCGGAGGATTGATTCCCTGAGGATGGTGGGCGTAGGAGGCGAAGCCCCGCCACTCCTCCCGGCCGGTGCCGTCGATCGGGAGGGCCTGGTCGACGTTCGAGGGGCGGATTGGCACCAAGCCGCTTGTGAACACGCCGATGTCCTTGTCATCCACGTAGAACGAGTTGAACGTCTGCGGGGTCTTGAAGGCCGCGCGGAAGAACTGGTGCACGTTATGGACCTGGTTGTGCGCGAGCTTGTAGTAGAAGAGCAGGTCTCTAACGTCCTGGCCGTAGCTCGCCCGCTTCTGCGCGAGCGCGACCAGACGGCCGCCCGCCCGCGCGTAGCCGAACACCGGCCCGTGCACCGTTCTGTAGAACGTGATCTCTTTGCCGTTCAGGCTGCCCGCGTCGAAGAACGCCATCGGGCGGCAGGTCCCGTTGAACATGTAGCTGTGGGTGCTGCCGCCGCATAGCGTCTCGACATAGGTGTCGATCTGGTCGAGACCAGCCGAGGTCAGTGACCAGGCGGAATCCTGGCTACGCCCGATGAAGATGTAGCCCGGGAATGGCGCCGACATTGCGCCGCGCTGGCTGATCCCAGGACCTTCGAGGTCCATCTCGAGCGTCAGGCCGGGGTAGTAGTAACCGATCTGGGGACCGGCCACGATGATCGGATGGTGGGTACTGGACCTCGATCCGGCGACCAGCAGCGCATTGCTCGCATGGCCTCGGCGCTTGCTCTGTACCGCGAGTGCCTGCGCCGCGCCAGCGGACAAGCTGCCCGCATCCAGGATCACGTTGCCAGTCGTGCTCGTCGGTCGCGGCTGGAGCTTCACCGAGCCGGGAACACTTGCCGGGGCCTCCGGGTCGTACGCCTCCCGTAAATCGTTCCACACGGCGACGCCTTGCTTTGCCCCCAGACGCTGCGTCAGCGCCGACAAGAACTCCGAGCGCACCGCCTGGTCTCCCCCGCCCTCCCCGACGAACTGGTCCTTCAGCGCATTGAAGGCGTAGACGTCGACCAAACTGAAGTTCGCGACGTTCGAGAACGGAGCCAGCTTGTGCCCGTGGGCGGCGAGGAACGCATTGATGCCGTTCAGATAGAGCTTGATGTCGTGCAGCACCGCCTTGCCTTCGGGTCCCGCGGCGAGCAGTGAGCCGGTCTGCTTGGCGACCTCGTTCACAGTCTGCTGAGACGGCGTGAATGTCGCGATGCTCGAGATCAGCCCAAGCGCATTGATCCCCGGCGCGTCGATCGCGGCCAGAAGCGCGGGGTAGCGCGCCTCCTGGAGCAGCAGCCCGCGATCCTCGGCGGTTACCCACCCCGCGCCCCAGGTGACGTCGTCGCGGGTCTTGCCGCAGACGTGAGGAACGTCGAACCGGTCCCGAATGACCCTCACTCCGGGATGCGGAACGCGCTCTGACGCATGCCTCTGGCAGACGGACCTGCCGACCGAGGCCGACTTGAAGTCTGTTAGGAGATTGCGCGCGGTCACGTGGTTGAACAGCGGCGTGAGCGCGTCGTACATCCCCGCCTGCTGCGCGGCTTTCGGCGGTGTGGGGATCGACCCGTACTCCCCCGAGGGGATGATGTTCCGAGCGATGCTCGCGTAGTCCCCGACAGACGCTCCGGCGGCCGTGCCGGGAAACACGCTCGTGACAAACACGGCGGTGGTGAGTGCCGTGGCGAGCACAGCGAGCTTCTGGCGCAAAACGTCCTCCCTCTCGGTCTACGGTGTGGGCAGCCTACCCCGAACGTAAAGCCGGCGTGAAGCGATTGTTAGCGGCGCCGTGGGTGCACGCGGCAGCTTCAGCGATAGAGAAGCCCCGCCTCAGCGGGGCTCTCCGTAGCAGGCCTGTAAGCCGGATTCTGTCCCGGTCCGGCGGTGCCGGACCCTGAGCAATCATCCATCTGAGCGACCTACCCGGACCTTGGCGGGCCACCTACGAACGGTCCTGCTTGGTCTAGCATCGGGTGGGGTTTACCTGGCCGCCGCGTCGCCGCGACGCCGGTGCGCTCTTACCGCACCATTTCACCCTTACCGGCCTGAGACGGATCCCAGGCTTAGGCGGTGTCATTTCTGTGGCACTTTCCCGCGGGTTTCCCCGGGTCGGCGTTACCGACCACCTTGCCCTGTGATGTCCGGACTTTCCTCGAAGGCTGGTGAGCCTCCGCGACTGCTCGGCCTGCATGGCGAAGCATAGCCGGGATCGCGTCAGTCTCGGATAGCCGGGATCGCGTCAGGCTCGAGCGTCCCGCGCTTGCGAGTCTGATATGAGTCAGCCTTCGGCGACGGGAGGAGGAGCGGGAAATGAAACCGGTGGGCATCAGGGGACCCCTGATTGGGCTGACGTTCGCGCTCGTTCTACTGCTGCAGGCCGCTGGCGCCCCTACGGCGGGTGCGGCAAGCGCGCCTGGTCCCTACTTCTCCGCCTCGCTTCAGGTGCACCGCAACTCGTACACGTTCGGCCAGACGCCCACCTGGACCGCCACTGGGGACGTTCTGTCCAACGAGCCCGACCGCGCCGGTGTCGAGCAGGCCTATCTGTCCCATCTGAACGGATCGGCGCTCCGGTGCCTGACATGCGGGCGTCTTCCTGGGCCGAACGGCTTTCCTGAGCAGCAGCCCGGAGGCAACTGGATCCTGTTCTGCTCGATGGGTGCTCAGCCGGGGCACTTCGGTGGGCCGTGCCTCGGCGGATACGGGAGCGATCTGTATGTGATGCACCCGCACGGGAGCGGTCTCACAAGGTTGACGACCAGCTCCGACCCTGCCCGAGGGGCCAACTATCAGGCGCTGCCCGGCGGAGGCGTTCCCTACGACAACTACCACCCGTACTGGTCCCCGAACGGGCGACAGTTGGTGTGGACCAGGACCGAGGCGCACCCGTTGGCAAGCGGTGGGCAACGCTGGGAGATGCTGGTCGCAGACTTCGTCGCGCCGGCTCACGGGCGCCCCCATCTCGCTCACATCCGGATCGTCGGCCCGGCATTCGGCGTGTACGAAACGCAGGCCTGGGCGCCAGACGGGAGCGGCTTTCTGTTTACGGCATTCGGGCCGCGAAACTCGCCGTTTCAGGCCACCCCGCCGGGGTGGATGCATCTCGAGCTCTACTTCATGCGCCTGTACGGCCGCGGGGCGTCCCCGGCGCATCCGCGGGTGACCCACTTGACGGCCAACGATCCCGCCTACGAGGAGCAGGCGACGTTCACGCCCGACATGCGGGAGGTGATTGTGATGACGAGCCGCGCGCGCCCGGGCACCTGGTATCAGACCGTGATCACAGCTGCCCAGTGGCTGCACTTCGACGCGCCTAATCCCGGGTCGGCCGGAACGCCGATGTTCCTGGCGGACTTCAGCGACCCGAAGTTCACCAGCGACCTGTACATGTTCGATCTCGCGACCGGCGCTGTCCGCCAGCTGACCAACTTCGGGCACGTCGTCCCCGAGTTCGGCTGGAACCGGACCTACACGAAGCTGCTGTGGACTGAGGAGGTCGGGACTCCCGGAGTCCCGGGTAGGCACATCGGGCACATCACCCGTGTGGCGAGGTTCCCGGGCATCACGCCGGGCGAAGCGGCGGTTCCCCGCCGAACCCCTCCGAACCTGTTTGGGGCACCGATCGACATGGCTCGGGTCGCCGGGTCGAAGGCGAGAGCAGGACTCAGCCGAAGCCCAGGGCTCGCGCAGCCTGGCGCATCGGGGGGTGCACACGCGGCAGCGGCGGGCGGTCCGCCCCCAGTCGTGGTGAGCTACGCGGTGCTACTTATAGGACAGCTCCGCGAGCTCGCCAACCTCGCCAACCAGCGCATTGGCCAACCGTCGTTTTGACAGCCCGGCAGGCTCTCAGGCCAGCTTCGTGCCGCACTGGCCACACTGACCGCCGCGCAGACGAGCGTGGGCATCGTTTCGCGGTTGCATGGGACCCTCGCAAATGGGACAGCGGACGACTCGGCCGGAGGTGAGCTCCTCCCACAGGCCGACGATCAGGTTGTCCAGCCCTGACCTGGGGTCCACAGCTTCAAACAGCTGAGGCCACTCGTGCCCAATCGTCGCCACGCTCACCTCCGGCTCCTCACCCCATGCTCCGCATCAGCCCCACAACTTTCCCGAGCACGCGTACGTCCCGGCTGCGGATCGGATCCATCGACTCGTTCTCGGGTTGCAGGCGAATGTGGTCTGGCTCGCGGAAGAAGCGCTTGACGGTCGCCTCCTCCCCCACGAGCGCCACGACGATGTCGCCGTCGGTCGCGGTCTCCTGCTGCCTGACGACGACCAGGTCGCCATCGAGGATCCCTACGTCCTTCATCGACTCTCCGCGGACTCGAAGCAGGTAGCCGCCGTCGCCGCCGCCGGCATGGGTCGGCGTCTGCACGTAGTCCTCGATGTTCTCCTCGGCGAGTACCGGCTGCCCGGCCGCGACATGACCCACCAGAGGTAGACCCGGCCGTACCAAGCCCCGTACCCCCGCCGCTGCGCGATCGAGCAGCTCTATCGCTCGCGGCTTCGTGGGATCCCGCCGCAGCAGGCCGATCCGCTCGAGGTTGGCGAGGTGCGCGTGCACCGTCGAAGACGACGCTAGACCAACTGCCTTGCCGATGTCACGCACGGTCGGCGGGTAGCCGTACCGAGCCGAATACCGCTTGATGAAGTCGAAGATCTCCTGCTGTCTCTTGGTTAGGTCCACGTGTCCGCTCCTCGCTTCCTTACTCGCCTGATGTAGGTCGCTCGAACATGTGTTCGGGAATGTAGCGAGCCCCGCGGACGGACACAAGCAGATGCGGACCGCGGCCCGATGGGTACCTGCGACGCTGCGCACGCTCAGGGCGGCGGCCTGGTTGGCGGGGCCGGATCAAGGCCCCGGGAAGCAGTAGCGCGAGGCTATACTGGCCGCCCCACGCGCCTGTGGCGGAATTGGTAGACGCGCAAGGTTGAGGGCCTTGTGGACTTTATGGTCCGTGGAGGTTCGAGTCCTCTCGGGCGCACTGGAAAAGCCCCGCTAGCGGGGCTTTTTTCCTTCTGGGCGCAGCGTTCCCTTCCGTCCCGCCGGTGTGG